>NZ_BCQQ01000055.1 GCF_001552155.1 Actinomadura formosensis NBRC 14204
GGGCGCTGGACCGCAGCGGCACCGGCTCGCCCGCCGGTCGCGGCAGGCCGGGACGTTCCAGCAGCGCGACGAGCATGGCGCGCAGGTGCACGCGCGCCAGCCGCGCGCCCAGGCAGGCGCGGCGCCCGAACCCGAAGCACAGGTGCGGCCAGGCGCCCTGGAGGAAGCGGTCCGCGACGAACCGCCCGGGCTCGGGATACACCTCCTCGTCGTGGTTCGCGGACACGAGCCACAGCGTGACCTGCTCACCGGCCAGCAGCGGCACACCGCCGATGACCGTCCCGCGCCGGACGGTCCGCCACACCTGGAGCACCGGCGTCCACCAGCGCAGCATCTCCTCCACGGCGCTGTCGACGAGCTTGTCGTCGGCCCGCTCCTCCCGCAGCCGGACGTACTCGGCGGGATGGCGCAGCAGCGCGTACAGGCCGCCGGCCAGGGTGTTGCGCAGCGTTTCGGGCAGGTCGCGGGCGACCTCTCCGACGAAGTCCACCGGTTCCCGGGACGGGATGCGGGCGAGCATGGCCCGCGCCGGAGGATCCATGTCGATGAGGGCCGCGTCGTGCGCATCGTCCGGGCCCGCATCGTCGCGGAACGCGTCCGCGTCGCTCGCCGGGCCGTGCAGGATGCCGTCCGCCTGCGGCGAGAACAGTTCGGGATGCACGAGGGCGTGGTGGACGTCGGCGTAGCGCAGCACGGCCCAGGCGCCCGGCCGTCCCGCGGTGCGTCCGTCCAGCCACACCACCGGTGTCCGCGCCCGCAGCCGTTCAAGCCGGTCATGGGGGACCCCGCGGGCATAGGTGTCCGCGCAGTCGAGGGCCCAGGCGTCGGAGATCGGTGGCGCGCCTCGCCGTTGCGGCATGGGAGACCTCCTCTCCGAGGCAGACGCTAACGCGTCCCGGCCGAACCATGAAGGGCCGGATTCGGCCGTCCCGGACAGTGTCGCCTGTCGGTCCGGGGGCGCCCCCTGGAACCCCCGTACGGCGAGCCGGGCGGGGGGTGGGGTGTGGCGCGTCCAGCTTGGGGTGGTGTGGCGGGTAACAAAGGGGTTGCTTCTGGGGTGGGTGGGGGTGATGGGGCCTGGGAGGTAGATCAACTTGGGTAAGGTTTGACCTGCGTATCTGGGGGTTGAAGGGGTGCGGGGTTGAACCGCAAGAGGCTCGGTCTGCTGGCCGTCGCGTTCATTCTGGTCGTCGGTGTGTTGGAAGTCGCGGTCCTGCGGATCGGGTCGCTGGAGTTCCCGGTGCCGCCCGGCTCACAGCATCCGGCCGTCGCCGACAATCCGGGTGAGCACTAGTTCCGTGTCGACGCCGGAGCGGTCGCCGGTGTTCGGCTCGTCCGTCAGGTGCCAGCCGTAGACCCTCGGGTCGTGCCCGAACTGCCGGACGGCCCGTTCTGCCGGGTCGCCATCCGCCGCTCCCTCCAGGGGGCTGAGCTGCACCGGCATCACCAACGCCTGGAACGCCCGCGTTTGGGGCCAATGTGCGAAAGAATGGGGGTGGCCGAGCGAGGAGGCGTTTTGAACGGCGATGCGCGGTTCACCGTCACGCGGACGCTGAGCAAGGATCAGCAGGCGCGCCGGGAGCGGCTGATCGAGTCGGCGCGGGAACTCGCGCTGGAGGGCGGCTACCCGGCCGTCACCATGCACGACGTGGCGGACCGGGCCGGGGTCGCCCGCGCGACGGTCTACCGGTACTTCGCCACCAAGGACCACCTGCTCACCGAGGTCGCGTCGGCGTGGGCGCACCACGTCACCGACGACATCGACGCGCTCGCGGTCGGTGACACCCCGCTGGAGCGGCTGACCGCGCTGCTGGAGCGCATCGTCCACGTGGCGGCGCGGGAGCCCACCCTCACGTCCGCGATCATCCAGGCGGTGACCTCGGACGACTCCAGCGTGGACGAGGCCCGCACCGTGCTGTTCCTGTTCCTGCGGGACCGGCTCTCGACGGCGATCGGCGACCCGGTGCCCGAGCGGGACGAGGTCGAGATCGTCCTCGGGCACATCCTGCTCGCCGCGCTGATCAGCCTGGCCTCGCTGCGGCAGCCGGTCGAGGAGGTCGCCGCGATGGTGCGGACGGCCGGACGCCTGGTGCTGGCGGGCGCGCTGTCCACCACCGCGCGCACCTGATTGGTCCATGTTCCAGCGGATCGATTGGACCTTTGGTGAGGTCCATCGCCGTCCGTAGCGTTCTGGCGTGACGAACCCTCTGCTGTTCCTGCTGGCCGCGTTCACGCTGGTCGCCATCCCGGGCCCGAACCACCTCTACATCACCACGCGCAGCATCGGTGAGGGCCGCCGTGCCGGCGTCGTCTCCGTGCTCGGCGTCGAGACCGGCACGCTCGTCCACATCGCCGCCGCCTCGGCCGGGCTGTCCGCCGTCGTCGCCGCGTCCGCGGCCGCCTTCGGATTCCTCCGCTACGCCGGTGCCGCATACCTCGTCTACCTCGCGTACCGGACGTTGCGCAGCCGCCAGGACCTCGGCGAGATGGACCTGAAGCCGCAGCCGCTCCACCGCGTCTACCTGGACGGCGTGCTCGTGAACGTCCTCAACCCGAAGGTCGTGCTGTTCTTCCTGGCGTTCCTGCCGCAGTTCGCCGACCAGGACGCGGGCGCGGTGCCGCTGCAGATCGCCGTGATGGGCCTGGCCACCGCGCTGATCGGCCTGCTCGGCGACCTCGGCTACGCGCTCGCCGCCGGCTCGATCGGCTCGTGGCTGCGGGCCCGTCCCGTCTTCCGGCGGCGGCAGCGGTACCTGACGGGCCTGATCTACCTCGGCCTCGGCGCCGTCGCCGTGTTCGCCGGGCCGAGCGCCCGCCGCGCCTGACCCGCCGCCCGGCCGGCGCGCGCCGGAGGCCGCTGCGGGCGCACCGGCTCCGCGCGTGATCAATCAAGCGATTGACCGAATGCGGGCCGCCGCCTAGCGTGAGGGTATGACCGGCAACGAATCGGGTCGGGAGCGGATCCTGGACGTGGCCACCCGGCTGTTCGCCGCGCTCGGCTACGACGGGACGTCCACCCGGATGATCGCCGAGGCGGCCGGGCTCAACGTCGCCACCGTCGCCTACCACGTCGGCGGCAAGCGCGATCTGTACCTCGCCGTGATGGAACGTGCCCACCTGGCCGAACGTGCGGCCCTGGAGGGCGCGCTCGCCAAGATCACCTTCGATGCGGAGGGCATCCTCACCCTCCTCGACGCCTACATCGACTTCTGCCTGTCGCGGCCGGAGATCCCGGCACTGTGGATGCACCGCTGGCTGTCGGACGCCAGCGACGTCGCCCACCTGGAGGAACAGTACGTCCGGCCGTTGATGGAGATTGTCGTCGACGCGGCCCGCAAGGTCGTCCCCGACGGCATCGACATCGAATACGCCGTGTGGACGGTCATCTGGTCCACCCACGGGTTCGGGTGCGGCGGTGTCCTGAGCGTCGACGGGCAGCGCCGCGGCCGGGAGGATCCGGACGCCGTCGCGCGGTTCCGCAGCCACATGCGCCGCACCGTCGCGCTGGGGCTGGGGCTCACCGACCGGCTCGCCGGATGACGACGGCGCTGCCCCGGCGGCGGCTTCTCGGCTACGGCGTCGGCTCGGTCGGCACGGGCGTGTTCTCCGCCGTTCCCGGCCTGCTGCTCCTGTACTACCTGACCGATGTCCTCGGTGTCTCCGCCGCGGTCGCCGGGGCCGTCCTCGTCGTGCCGAAGGCGTGGGACGTCCTGCTGAACCCGATCGTGGGCGCGGCCAGTGACCGCGAGGCCGTCCGGACCGGCCGCCGCACCCGGCTGCTGCTGCTCGGCGCCGGCACGCTGCCGTTCCTGTTCGCCGCCATGTTCGCCGTGCCCGCCGATTCGCCGGGGCTCGCCGCCGCCTGGGCCGGGGTCGCGTTCCTGCTGGCCGCGAGCGCGTTCGCCTGTTTCCAGGTGCCGTACGTGGCGCTGCCCGCCGAGATCTCCGCCGACCCGTCCGAGCGCGGGCGCGCCATGGCGTGGCGCGTCGTCTGCCTGACGCTCGGCATCCTCGTCGCGGGCGGTGTCGCGCCCGCCCTCACCGACGCCGCGGGCGGCGGACGCGCGGGATACGCCCTGATGGGCGGCGTGATCGGGCTCGTGATGGGCACCGCGATGGTGGCGAGCACGCTGGCGAACCGGTGGATCGCCTCCCGTCCCGGGCCCCGCCCGCTGGGGCTCGCCGCGGCGCTGCGGACCGCACGCGGCAACCGGCCGTTCTTCATGCTGCTCGGCGCGTACGTCTCGCACACCCTCGCCGTCGCGATCATGCTCGCGGGGGCGCCCTACGTCGCGGCGTACCGGCTGGACGACTACGGGCTGACCTCGGCGATGTTCGTCTGCATGGTCGGGCCGAGCGCGTTCGCGGTGCCGCTGTGGCGACGGCTGGCCCGCCGGTACGGGCTGGTCGGGTGCTATGTGGCGGCGCTGGTGCTGTTCTGCGCGGCGACCGTCGCGCTGTTCCCCCTGATCACGTCGCCGGTGGGCGTGCTGCTGCTCAGCGCCCTGATCGGGGTCTGCTACGCGGCCGTCCAGTTGCTGCCGCTGTCCCTGCTGCCGGAGACCGTGCACGCCGATACCGGACGTACCGGGCATGCCCAGTCCGGGGCGTTCACCGGACTGTGGACCGCCGCCGAAACAGGCGCGCTGGCCCTCGGACCCGGGATTTTCGCGCTGATCCTCGCCGCGTCGTCGTTCAGTTCGTCCGATTTCGAGACTCCCGTCGTCCAGCCGGACTCGGCGCTGACCGGGATGTCCGCCGGGTTCACCTTCGCCCCGGCGGCGCTGCTGCTGCTCAGCGTTCCCCTGCTGCTGGCGTACCGCCGGCTCGCCGCTCTCCACCGCCGCCCCGAGGAAGCACGGGAACATGCCGTCTGACACCCCCTCCGCCGTGCTCGCCGAAGAGGGCCGCCCGGCCGCCGAACTGCTCGCCGAACTCGCCCGGCTGCGGGAGGCGGACCTGCCCGTGCGCGGCGGCCAGGTCACCGCCTACGTCTACGACACCGGACGCGAGGCCGTGCACGACCTCGCCGCCACCGCCTACCGGGAGATGCTGGAGGTCAACTGCCTCGACCCGACCGCGTTCCCCAGCATCGTCGCGCTGGAACGGCAGATCATCGGGTCCGTCGCGGCCGAGCTCGGCGGTGGTTCCGGTGTTTTCACCAGCGGCGGCACCGAGTCGATCATGCTGGCGGTGAAGGCGGCGCGGGACGTCCACCCGGTGGAGGGACGGGCCCAGATCGTGCTGCCGACGACGGCGCACCCCGCGTTCCACAAGGCCGCGCACTACCTGGGCATGGACGTCGTGCACGTGCCGGTGGACGCCGCGTATCGCGCCGACCCCGCCGCGACCGCCGCCGCGCTGACCGCCCGCACCGCCCTCGTCGTCGTTTCGGCCCCCTCCTATCCCCAGGGCGTCATGGACCCGGTCCCGGAGATCGCGGCGCTCGCCGCGTCCGCCGGCGTCCCCTGCCATGTGGACGCGTGCGTCGGCGGCTGGGTCCTGCCCTGGCTGCGGGACGCGGGACGCGACGTCCCGCCGTTCGACCTGTCCGTGCCCGGGGTGACGTCCCTCTCCTGCGACCTGCACAAATACGGGTACGCACCGAAGGGGGCGTCGGTCGTGCTGTTCGCGGACGAGGCGCTGCGCCGGCATGCCTACTTCGCGTCCGCGCAATGGCCCGGCTACACCGTCATCAACGCGACCGTCCAGAGCAGCAAGAGCGCCGGCCCGCTCGGCGCCGCGTGGGCGACGCTGAACGCGGTCGGCGCACGGGGCTACCGCGACCTCGCCGAGAACGCGATGCGGGCGGCGGAACGTCTCATCGCGGGCGTCGCGTCCATCCCCGGTCTGCGGGTCCTCGGCGAACCCGTCGCGCCGCTCGTCGCCGTCGCGTCGTCCGACCCCGCGCTGGATGTGTTCGTCATCGCCGACGAGGCCCGCCGGCGCGGCTGGTTCTTCCAGCCGCAGCTCTCCTACCAGGGCATCCCGCCGAACCTGCATTTCACGCTGACCGGCGTCAGCGACGTCGGCGCGCTCCTTGCGGCGCTGACCGACGCCACGAAGGCCGCCCGCGCCGCCGGGCCGCCGGGCGTCCCGTCCGGACTGGTCGAGGCGCTCGCCGACCTCGACCTCGACAGCCTCGACGACGCGGGTTTCGCCGAACTCCTCGCCTCCGTCGGCGTCGACCTCGCCGGCGGCGGCGAACCCGAGATGGCCGTCGTCAACACCATCCTGGACGGTCTGCCGCCCGCCACCCGCGAGGCCCTGCTGATCCGCTTCCTGTCGGCCCTCTACGCCTGAGCGGGCCGCGCCCGGGTCCGCTACGTCTAGGCGAGCCTGATCAGCCGCTTGAGGTAGGACGGTTCGTCCAGCGTCCGGCCGAGTTCGAGCGGGATGGTCGCCGCACCGGCCCGCACGGCGCCGACCCGCTCACCGCCGTCCCCCCGGTGCGGCGGACGGCCCGTGGCGCCGACCGGCACGGTCAGCCCGGACCAGCCGACCACCGTCACCGGCGCCGCGGCCCGCAGCGGTGTCGTCCCGCCGAGCCCGTCGTCGACCCGCCCGACGGCGGCTCCCTTCGGTGCCAGCGTCACCGCGGTCAGCGCCCCCGCGGCCGCGGTGACGAGCCGCCCCGCCGCGTCGACGGCGCCCGCCGCGCTCGGCGAACGCTGCCCCATCACCGCGCCCACGATGAGCGTCCGCGCACCGCCGACGCTCCTGCGGGCCGCGAACACGAAGTTGCCGCCCGCCGCGTCCGTGTACCCGGTCTTGCCGCCGACGATGCCGTACTGCCCGAGGAGGAAGTTGCCGCCCGCCCGTGGGGCGCCGCCGTTGTCCGGCACATACGCCCGGTTGTTCACGATCTCCGTGAACGCCGGGATGGCCATCGCCGCCCGCAGCAGCTTGACCTGGTCCTGGGCCGTGCTCACGGTGCCCGAGTCGTAGCCGCTGGGATCGGTGTAGCGCGTGCTGGTCATCCCCAGCTCCGCCGCCGCCGCGTTCATCTTCGCCACGAACGCCTGCTCGTTCCCCGAGTCCCACCGCGCCAGCTCGTGCGCGACGTCGTTCGCCGAGATGACCAGCAGCGCCTCCAGTGCCTTGCGCTGCGTCAGCTGCTGGTTCGCGGTGACGCCGAGCAGCGACTCGCCCCGCTTCTTGCGCATCGGGATCTGCGCCGCCGCCTGCGGCGACACCGTCAGCACCGGCCCCGCCGCACCCGGCCGCAGCGGATGGGCGCGCAGATACACGTACGCCGTCATCACCTTCGCGACGCTCGCGGTGGGGATCGGCGCCGACCCGCCCGCCGCGCCCATCGTCCCGAGCCCCTCCACGTACACGACGGACTGCCCCGCCGTCGGCCACGGCAGCGCGGGCGCCTGCCCGGGGAACGCGTGACTGGACGCGAGCGCCAGCCTGATCGTCGGCTGCGGCACGGGCCGGACGAGCTGCCCCGTGACGACGCCGGCCACCAGCACCAGCATGGCCACGAGCACGATGAGCCAGCGCCGCCCCCGCTTGGCCCTCTCCTGGGGCGCCGCCTGGACGGGCTGGACGGGCTGCTGGGGGTGCTGGGGTTGCGCCGGTTGCACGGCGCCGTCCCACGGCATGCCCCACTGCTCGGACGACCGGGCCCCCGGCTGTTCCCCGGGCCTCTGCGGCAGCGGCACCGGCAACCGCTCGACCCGCGTGGGCCCGGCCGGATCGTCCAGCCGCGCAGGCGCGGCGTCCTGCGGCGGAGCCCCTTGCCAGGCCCCGTACTGCGGCGCTCCGGCATCGTTGACAGGACGATTCTCCGCAGGGCCACCGTGCGGCCGGGCGGCGTGCGGCGGTGGGGCGGCGTGCCAAGGGCCGCCGTGGGGCGGGCGCCGTCCCGGTCCGTCATGTGTCTGCGGGTGGTCCGTGCGCGTCTCGGAGACGCCGTCGCGGTCCTGCTCCTGAGCGCCCGCCGGTGGGACTCCACCCTGCGGCCGTTCTTCTCGCGCGGTTCCCCGCGCGTGCGCGGCGCGTTCCGGCTCGCCTCGCGGGGACGCGGGCTGTGCGGAGTCCGTGCGCGTGTCCGAGGTGCCGGCCTGCGGCCGTTCGTCTCGTGCGCTCGGGTCCTCGGCCGGGAGCTCCCGCCGGTGGCGGCCCTGCGTGGGCGCGGGCTGCGGCGGCTCGGCGGGCGTGTCCGAGATGTCCTCGTCAGGACGGTCCTGCCGGGCCTCGGGCCGCGCCGCGGCTGCTTCTTCGTCTTCCGGGGCGTCGTCTTCGGGGGCGGTGTCCGCCGCGGCCTCGTCCTGCACGGGCTCGTCCCGCGCGGCCTCCTCCTCCGCGGGCTCGTCCTGCGGGGGTGGGGCGGGTTCGTCGTCCGGGGCAACGGATCCGTCGGGGTCTTCCTCCGCGGGGGCCTGCGGAGTGCCGGCCTGCCCGTCCTGCGAGGGGAACTCCACGTACCACGTCCCCGAAGCGGTGGTCGGCCGCTCCGCCGCCGGCCTGGGGCGGCGGACCGCGATGTCCGGCCTGGTCAGGTTGACCTTGGGGACCTGGAACTCGGCGGTGGCGGTGCGGGAGGAGTCATGTTCGTCCTCGGTGCCGGGCGTGTCCGGTTCCCGCTCGTCGTCGTCCACGTCCCCGACCCTCTCGACTTGAGCCCGACAGGCACGCGCGGAGCGGTCTCCCCCGACAACCCCGTGCATAGTGAAGGATGCGCAGTTTATCGGGAAGGTTCGCGCCGATCGGCAGCGCGATCACGGTGTTCCCGGGCGGGCGTGAACCCGGAGGGGACGTTGCGGAGATACATCGCTGACAACGTCCCCGCACGGGAAGGCCCGGTGCGCATGCCATGGTGGCCGCGATGACCGTACCTCCGACGGCTCAGGACAGTGACGCCGCCCTCATCGAGGGTTCGCTCACCGATCCCGAGTCGTTCGCCGCGCTGTTCGACCGTTACTCCGCGATGCTGTACCGCTATGTTTCGCGCAGGCTGGGGCCGGAGGCCGCAGAGGACGTCGTGGGGGAGTCGTTCCTCGTCGCGTTCAGCAAGCGGCACCGCTACGACCTGGCGCAGTGGGACGCGCGCCCGTGGCTGTTCGGCATCGCGACCAAGCTGGTCGCGCGGCATCACCGGACGGAGGCCGCGCGCTACCGGGCGCTGCGCCGCAGCCCCGCGGACGGCCCGGTGGAGGGGCCCGCCGACCGGGTGGCGGCGGGTGTGACCGCGTCGGCGTCGCGTCCGCGGCTGGCGGAGGCGCTGGCCGTCCTGCCGAGAAGGGACCTGGACGTCCTGCTGCTGGTGGCGTGGGGCGATCTGGCGTACGAGGAGGTGGCGCGGGCGCTCGGCATTCCGGTCGGCACGGTCCGCTCCCGTCTCAACCGGGCCCGGCGCAAGGTGCGCGCGGCGCTGGGCGACATCGACCCGACGCGTGAGGAGGCGTGAGCATGGACGACCTGGACCTGATCCGTGACCTCGGCCGGGACCTGGAGCACGAGCCGCCGGCCTCGTTCGCCCGGCAGCGCAGCCGGTTGCTGGACGCCACCCGGCGGCGGCGCCGCGGCCCGGGACGCTGGGCGCTCCTCGGCGTGGTCGCGGCCGTCACGGCGGCGGCGATTCTCGTCCCGGTGACGATCTTCCAGGGGCGGCACGCGAGGCCGGTCGCGACGAATTCGGCCGAGCCGGCGGCGGGGCGGGCGATGAACGTGCTGGTCATCGGGGTGGACCGGCGGGTGGCCGCCCGCCCGCCGCGTTCGGACACGCTGATGCTGGTGCACGTCCCGGCCGACCGGAGGGAGCTGCGCGCGGTGAGCGTCCCCCGTGACTCGCTCGTCCGGATCCCCGCGTGCACGACCGGGAGCGGGAAGACGGCCCCGGCCCAGCTGGGAATGATCAACGCGGCGTTCTCGCTGGGCGGCGCCGACTGCACGGCGAGAACGGTGGAGTCGCTGACCGGCGTCCGGATCGACCAGACCGTGATGATCGATTTCGACGGCTTCCGGAAGGCGGTGGACGCGCTCGGCGGGGTCCGGATGACGCTGCGCCACCCGGTCGTCGACCCTGCGGCCGGGTTGAAACTGCCCCAGGGCGAGCAGCGGCTGAACGGGGCGCAGGCGCTCGCCTATGTCCGGGCCCGGCGCGCTCTCGGGGACGGCTCGGACCTGGGGCGGATCAAGCGGCAGCAGCAGTTCATGGCGGCGCTCGTGCGGGAGGCCAAGGAGCAGATGGGCGGGAACCCCGTCCGGTTCGCCAAGTTCCTCGTGGTCGTGACCGGTTCGTTCGAGACGGCGCCGAGGCTGGACGCGGGCAGGCTGCAGGCGCTCGCC
The DNA here is from genome assembly GCF_001552155.1 of Actinomadura formosensis NBRC 14204. GTDB lineage: Bacteria > Actinomycetota > Actinomycetes > Streptosporangiales > Streptosporangiaceae > Spirillospora > Spirillospora formosensis. The sequence goes on from NZ_BCQQ01000055.1 coordinate 10,300, forward strand.
CGCGCATTCGGGAAGGGGGGTTCGGTGGAGTTCAGCACGGTTCCGGTCCATCCGGCGCGCAGCGACCCGAACCGCCTGGAGTGGGATCGGGCCGGCGCGGCACGGTTGTTCGCCACGTTCAAGACGTCATGAGTGAGCCAAGGCGCCCTCCATGGTCAAGACGCCATGAGTGACCCCGTTTCCGTCGGGTAGGGGCGAGTCATCCCCGGGCCCGCAGAAACGATCCACGAGGCTCAAGGAGTGTGCGATGGCCACGAAGGTCCGCGAAGTCATGACCGGCTCCCCGACATCGGTGTCCCCGGAACTGGACATCGTGACGGTGGCGCGGGCGATGCGCGACGAGGACATCGGTGCCGTGCTGGTGGCGGAGGGCGACGACCTGCAGGGGGTCGTCACGGACCGCGACCTGGTGATCCGCGGGCTCGCGGCCGGCGGCGACCCGGCCCAGGCGAGGATCGGCGGCATCGCCAGCAGGGTCACCGCGACCGTCGGACCGGATGACACGCTGGACAAGGCCGCGCAGATCATGCGGGAGCGGGCGGTGCGCAGGCTCCCGGTCATGGAGGACGGCCGCCTGGTGGGCATCGTGTCCATCGGTGACCTGGCGATGGAGGAGGGCTCGACGTCGGCGCTCGCCGACATCAGCGCGGCGCGTCCCACCACCTGACGCCGGCCGGCACCCGACCGGTGGGCGCGTCCGGAGGCCGCCATCGGTGCCCCATCTCCCGGTCCCGGGCGCGCTCACTTCCGGGGCAGGGCGGAGAGCAGCCGGTCGAGTTCCTCTTCGGTGTTGTAGTAGTGCACGGAGGCCCGCACGGCCGTGGGAAGGACGTGCGGGTCATATCCGTGTGAGAGCGGATACGTGACGTTGATGTTGACGGCGCGTTCCCTTGCGGCGTCCTTGATGGCGGCGGGGTCGTGGCCGTCCACGGTGAACGTGACCAGCCCGGACGGCCGCGCGCCCTTGTCGAGGACGGTCACCCCACGACGCGCGGACAGTTCCTCACGCAGCTTGGTCGCGAACCCGGTCACACGGGTCTCGATGTCGGTCATCCCTAGGTCGGCTGCATAGTCGGCGGCCACGCCCAAGCCGATCTGACCGGCGGCATACCGTTCCCATGTCTCGAAGCGTTGGGCGTCGTCGCGCAGGTCGAAGCCGTCCGGTGCCTTCCAGGTGGCGGCCTGCAGATCGATGAACGGCGGCACGAGCGTCCGGACGATTCCCCGGCGCACGTACAGGAACCCGGTTCCGCGCGGTCCGCGCAGGTACTTGCGGCCGGTCGCCGACAGCATGTCGCAGCCGATCTCGCTGACGTCGATGGCGAGCTGGCCGACCGACTGGCACGCGTCCAGGAGATAGAGGACGCCGTGCTCACGGCACAGTTTCCCGACCTCCGCCGCCGGGTTGACGAGCCCGTTGTGCGTGGGGATGTGGTTGAGCGCCACCAGGCGGACATCGCCTTTGACGAGTTCGGCCTCCAGCGCCTCCAGCGAGAGCGTGCCGTCGGCCTGGTCCGGGACGACGTCCACCTTCGCGCCCTTGGCCGCCGCCACCTGCTGGTAGGCGATCGCGTTGCTGGAGTACTCGCTCGTGGTCGTCAGGATGCGGTCGCCCTCGGCGAAGGGGATCGAGTAGAACGCCATGTCCCATGCCCGGGTGGCGTTCTCCACGTAGGCGATTTCGTCTGCGCGCGCGCCGATGAGCCTAGCCACGGCGTCGTAGAAGTGCTGGAGTGCCGCCGCGTTCTGTTCGGCCGCCTCGTAGCCGCCGATCGTCGACTCCAGCGCGAAGTGGGCGGACACGGCCTCGATGACCGGACGGGGCGGCAGCGCCGCGCCCGCGTTGTTGAAGTGCGCCACCTTCGCGCAGCCGGGGGTGTCGGTCCGGATCTTCTCGATGTCCACGGTCGCCCTCCGGGAAATGTCGTACCCCCGCGCGATGCTGGGCGCGGCGACGGCTTGACCTCAACCTTCCTTGAGGTCACATGCTTGCCGTTCCAGGCTAACGATCACAGGGGGCTCCATGGACATGGAAGTCACGGCGTGGATGTCGCTGCACCACGCCATGAACGCGCAGGACGGCAGGCCCTTCTCCAAGGCGACCCTGCGCCGGATCAGAGGCTTCGCCCGCCCGCACGCCCGTCCGCTGGCCGCGTTCCTCTTCCTCAGCGTGGTGATGGCGGTCATCGCGGTCGCGACGCCCGTCCTCGCCGGATGGGTCGTCAACGCGATCGTCGACCACGCCGCCACGTCCACCGTCGTCCGGCTGTCCGTGCTCATCGCCGTGCTCGCGCTCGCCGAGGGCGGGCTCGGGCTCGCCAACCGGTGGCTGTCCGCCCGCATCGGCGAGGGGCTGATCCTCGACCTGCGCACCGCCGTTTTCGACCACGTCCAGCGGATGCCCGTCGCGTTCTTCACCCGGACCCGCACCGGCGCCCTGGTCAGCCGGCTCAACAACGACGTGATCGGCGCCCAGCGCGCCTTCAGCGACACCCTCTCCGGTGTGATCAGCAACCTGGTCACGGTGCTGCTCACCTTCGCGGTGATGGTCCGGATCTCCTGGCAGATCACCTTGCTCGCCCTGGTCCTGCTGCCCGTCTTCGTCCTGCCGGCCCGCCGCATGGGCACCCGCCTCGCCCGCCTGGAACGCGAGGCCGCCGCGCACGACGCCGCGATGAGCACGCAGATGACCGAGCGGTTCTCCGCCCCCGGCGCGACGCTGGTCAAGCTGTTCGGGCGCCCGTCCCGCGAGTCCGCCGAGTTCGCCGCGCGGGCCCGCCGCGTCCGCGACATCGGCGTCCGCACCGCGATGGTGCAGCACGTCTTCATCACCGCGCTGACCATGGTGTCCGCCCTGGCGCTCGCCCTCGTCTACGGGCTCGGCGGCTACCTGTCGCTGCGCGGCCACCTCGACGCCGGCGCCGTCGTCGCCCTCGCCCTCCTGCTCACCCGCCTCTACGCGCCGCTGACCGCGCTCGCCAGCGCCCGCGTCGAGGTGATGAGCGCCCTCGTCAGCTTCGAGCGCGTCTTCGAGATCCTCGACCTGGAACCGCTGGTCGCCGAGCGTCCCGAGGCCCGTGCCGTCCCGGACGGGCCGGTCGCGGTCGAGTTCGAGGGCGTCCGCTTCGCCTACCCGTCCGCCGACAAGGTCTCCCTCGCCTCCCTCGAAGAGGTCGCCACCCTCGACACCCGCGGCGGCGTCGACGTCCTGCACGACATCTCGTTCCGCGCCGAACCCGGGCAGATGATCGCGCTGGTCGGCTCGTCCGGCGCGGGCAAGTCGACGATCGCCCAGCTCCTCCCGCGCCTCTACGACGTCGGGTCCGGCGCCGTCCGGCTCGGCGGCGTGGACGTCCGCGACCTGTCCTTCCAGACCATCCGCGAGACGCTCGGCATGGTCACGCAGGACGGCCACCTGTTCCACGAGTCGATCCGCGAGAACCTCCTGCTGGCCCGCCCCGAGGCCACCGACGACGAACTGTGGGACGTCCTGCGCCGCGCCCGCCTCGACACCCTCATCGAGGGCCTGCCGGACGGCCTCGACACCATCGTGGGCGAACGCGGCTACCGGCTGTCCGGCGGGGAACGCCAGCGCCTCACCATCGCCCGCCTCCTGCTGGCCCGCCAGCGCGTCGTCATCCTGGACGAGGCCACCGCCCACCTCGACTCCACCTCGGAGGCCGCCGTCCAGGAAGCCCTCGCCGAAGCCCTCGACGGCCGCACCGCCATCGTCATAGCCCACCGCCTGAGCACCATCCGGGCCGCCGACCAGATCCTCGTCATAGAAGAGGGCCGCATCGCCGAACAGGGAACCCACGAGGTCCTCCTGGCCGCAGGCGGCCGATACGCGACCCTCTACAACACCCAGTTCGCCGACGAGCCGCCCCTGGAACCGGTCGGCTGAGCCGCGCCGCCACCGGTGCGACCTCACCGGATCTGGTCGAGGACGCGGCGGAGGTTGCAGAGGACGCCGGTGCCCAGCAGGCGCTCCTCGTCGAGGTCGGACGTCTCCAGCATCAGCCCGTGGACGCTTCCCGGCGACATGGGGACGGAGTTTCTCCTACCCGTCGAACGTCGGAGATCTCCTACGCATGGCCGGGCGGGTTTAGCGGGCGGGCGCGGTGGCAGGGTGGGGGAATGCGCGCCGTCACCTATGACTCGTATGCCTCCGACAACTCGCGGCTGGCGGTCGGGGACGTCCCCGGCCCGAAGGTCGGCCCAGGCCAGGTGCTGATCGAGGTCCGCGCGGCGGGGGTCAACCCGGTCGACTGGAAGGTCATGGCCGGCGGCCTGGACGCGATGATGGACGCGGTCTTCCCCGTCATCCCCGGCTGGGACGTCGCCGGGGTCGTCCGGGCGGTGGGCCCCGACACACCGGAGTACGCCCCCGGCGCCGAGGTCGTGTCCTACGCCCGCAAGGACGTCGTCGGCGCCGGAACGTTCGCGCAGTACGTCACGGTCTCGGCGGACCACGTGGCGCCCAAGCCCGCCGCGCTCGACTGGAACCAGGCCGGTGGGCTGCCGCTGGCCGGGCTGACCGCGCAGCGCGCCCTGGACCGGCTGGATCTCGCCAAGGACGACGTCCTGCTCGTCCACGCGGCGGCGGGCGGGGTGGGGGGCCTCGCGGTGCAGATCGGCCGCGACCGCGGCGCCCGCGTCATCGGCACCGCGTCCGAGAAGAACCATGACTACCTGCGGGAACTCGGCGCCGAGCCGGTCGCCTACGGGGACGGGCTGGTGGAGCGCGTCCGGGACCTGGTGTCCGGCGGGGTGACGGCGGTCGCCGACTTCGCCGGCGGCCAGCTGGACACGACGCTCGCCGTCCTGGCCCCCGGCGGGCGGCACGTGTCCGCCGCCGACAACACCGTGGAGGAGCACGGCGGCCACTGGATATGGGTCCGTCCGGACGGCGCGAAGCTCGCCGAGCTGGCCCGGCTCGCCGACCGGGGCGCGCTCACGGTCGAGGTCGCCGGCACGTTCCCGCTGGAGGAGACGGGCGCCGCCTTCGACGCCAGCCGCGGCGGCCACACCCGCGGCAAGCTCATCATCATCCCCTGACCCGCCGAAACGCCTCCAGATGTTACATTGGTAACATGGTAACAGTTGATCGAGTGCAAACCGGTTTGCGGATCGAGCGCAACGTGCTCAAGGTGCTCAAGGCCCTGGCCGAATACCTCGATCTCTCCTTGGGGGACCTGGTCGAAGGCATCGCCCTGCACGCCTTCGAGGGAAAGGCGCCCTTCTCGGCGGAGACCCTCACGAAGATCGAGCAACTCAAGGACGTGTACGGACTGACCCTCACCGCGGCGGACGCGCACACCCTGGACGAGACGCGATGACCCCGACCGGCGTCCAACACCGGCTCACCGGCCACCTGACCGTCGCGCTGCCCCCTGACCAGGCGTTCCACCTGTTCACCGCACGTGGCGAACAACCTCTGAGCACCACCGTTCACCGGACGCCGGCCCGTACCCATGGGGTTCCTGACCGGGAACGGCGCCCGGAGCCGGCTACTGCCGCCGCGTTTCCCCCCGTCTGGCCGGAAGGGGGCGATCACGGGTGCTTCACCGAGTCGATGGTCCAGGTCCGGCCTGTTGGGAGGGTTGCGCGTGTCCGGATGAATCGTCACCGTGGTGACACGGTGGGCGACGGGCGAGGTGGACGGCCATGGATGTGCAGCCGACAGGGGATACCCAGGCCACGCAGAGCGGTGTGCAGGCCGATGTCCTGAGCCGGCTGGCCGCGATGGACAGGCGCCGGCTGCGGGACGCCGAGACGGCCGGGGAACTGCACCGGTTCGCCGAGCGGGGACGGACGCGCGTCGTGGTGGTCGTGCTGGCACGGTCGATCGCCCGGATCCTGCCCGGTCCGATCACGCCGCTCACGGCGGCATCCTCGGTGCTGGTCATGGCGGGCTGGCCCTACCTGCTCGCCCTGGCCGCCGGCGGGATGGTGGAGGACAATCCGCTGCGCGGCACCACCGGTGCCCTGCTCGCGTTCTCCGCCACCGTCACGTCCGCCCTGATGCTGGCCGTCGGCTGGATCGCCTGGCGCTGGACGGCGGTCCTCGCCGAGAGCGTCACCGACCTCTTGGCCGCATCGGCCGAGCGGCGGGAGTTCCTCCACTGGCTTCACACGCGCTGCGGCCGGACACCGCAACTGGCCGCCGGGGCCGCCAGGGTGAGCCTCGCGGTACTCATCGTCTACGCGATGTCGCACCAGCACACCGGCTCGGTGGCGGTCAGCGCATGGATCTACGTGTGCTGCGCCTGGACGGGATTCATCGGGGGCGGCGTCCTCTACTGGCTCTACACGCTCGCCGAGGTTCCCCTGCGGTTGCACCGGTGCCGGGACCTGCAGATGGCGTGGATGGACCCCGCGCACACCCCCGCCGTCGTCCAGTTGTGCCGGGTCTACGGACGCGTCGCGGTCAGCACGGCGTTGGGCGTTCTCATCGCCGAACTGTCGACCGTGGCCGTGACCGGTGAGCACCCAGGCGCGCTCATGCAGGCATTCTTCGTCGGCTTCCCCGTTCTCGCGGTCGTCACGGCCTTATACGTCGGCGTCCAGCCCTACATCACGCTGGCCCATCTGGTCAGGCGCCATATCGACACGATCGTGGACCCGCTGATGGCACAGACGCACCGACCGCCGGGACACCTCCTGCTATCCCAGGACCTGGGCGGCGCATTCCAGGCTTACGCCCATTTTCGGACGCTGCGCCGACTGCCGGTCAAGACCGCCACGCTGTTGCAGTACGTGACCGGCATCATGGCGTCCCTCGTCGTCTTCTTCATCCAGCGCATAGTCGGCTGACCCGCCGCCCCAAGCCCCCTGGACTGCAGGTGCCGACCTCCAAGTGGGTGGGGTGTTTTTGGCGCGGCGTAAGGTGGGCGTGTGCATTCGACCCGGGTTTCTCGGCATGTGCGGGCCCGGCCTTCGGTCGTCTACCGGGCGCTTCTCGATGCGGACGCGCTCGCGAAGTGGCGGGTGCCGGACGGCATGAGCAGCCGGGTGCACGAGTTCGATCCGCGGGAAGGCGGCTCGTTCCGGATCTCGCTCACCTATGACGCGCCGGCCGGGACCGGGAAGTCGGCGGCGCACACCGACACCTACCACGGCCGCTTCGTGAAGCTCGTGCCGGACGCGCAGGTGGTCGAGGTCTTCGAGTTCGAGACCGCGGAGCCCGGCCTGCGGGGCGAGATGACGATGACCACCACCCTCACCGAGGCGGACGGCGGCACCGACGTCCTCGTCGTGCACGAGGGCATCCCCGACGGCGTGCCCGCCGCCGACAACGAGACCGGAACGCGGATGGCGCTGGAGAACCTCGCCAAGCTCGTCGAGACGGCCTAACCGGCGTTCTCACAGCCCATGATCAGGGCGCGTTCTGCCGCGGTTGGCCGTGCCCACCTGCTTTGTCATTGTGCCGTGTCCTGTTTTGCCGCCTCTTGACCGGGTAACCCGGCGCAGTACCCGAGTGGACGACGAGGTGGACAGGACATGAAAACGCGGACCGGCGCGGCCCTCGGCACGGCGGCCGGCGCGGGCGGGGCCGTGGCGGCCCTGTCGGCCCGGCGCCTCGGCCGCCGCGTCCTCGGCGGGCTCGTCACCCGGTTCGAGCGGCGGCTGGAGCGCGAGACCCGGAGTCTCGTCGCGAAGGCCGAGCAGGCGGGACCGCTCGGCCGGGCCGCGGTGGCCGGCGTCAAGGCGCTGCGGGAGGGCAAGTCCCCGTTCCGCGCGCTGCTGAGCTTCGGGTGGACGGCGCTGAAGGAGACCCTCGCCGGCATCTTCGGACGGGGACGGAGGGGAAAGCCGACCAACATCGTCGAGCAGATCGACGTGGGTGCGCCGCGCCGTCTCGTCTACGACCAGTGGACGCGGTTCCAGGACTACCCGTCCTTCATGAAGAAGGTCGTCAGCGTCGACCAGGCGTCCGACGCGAAGCTGAACTGGAAGGCGAAGATCTTCTGGTCCAGCCGGACGTGGGAGTCGACCATCACCGAGCAGATCCCCGACGAGCACATCGTGTGGCGCTCGAAGGGGCCGAAGGGCCACGTGGACGGGGCCGTCAGCTTCCATGAGCTGGCCCCGAACCTGACCCGCGTCCTGCTCGTCCTGGAGTACCACCCCCAGGGCTTCTTCGAGCGGACCGGGAACCTCTGGCGGGCGCAGGGCCGCCGGGCCCGCCTCGAACTCAAGCACTTCCGCCGTCACGTGATGACGCGGTCGCTCATCGCCCCCGGCGAGGTCGAGGGCTGGCGCGGCGAGATCCGCGGCGGCGAGGTCGTCGCAACCCCCGAGTAGAACCCCCCAACCCCTAGTGAGGTAGAAGCACATGGCACGCGGAACCCTGATGGGCAGGACGCCCATCGGACAGATCACGAAGCATCTCCCCGGCGGGCGCCGTCAGCGCATGCCCGACCTGGGGCGCATCTCCAAGAATCTCCCCAAGAGCCTGCCGGGCGGGCGGGCCATCGGCACCGCGGGCGGCGTCCTGCTCGGCGCGGGCGCGGCCGTCGCGGCGAGCCGGGTCCTCACCGGACGCGGCGGCGAGCAGGACTCGTCCGAGACGGACGAGCAGACCAAGGCCCCCGAGAAGAACGAGGCCAAGAAGACCGAGGCCAAGAAGACCGAGAAGGCCGAGGGCGAGAACGCGAAGAGCAACGGCCAGGGCGGCGTGCTGAGCCAGCTCAAGGACACCGTCGGCGGCGCCCTGCCCGGCGGCAGGGAAGGCAAGGACAAGAAGGGCGGCCAGGGCGGCGGCAAGAAGGTGAAGGTCACCAACATCGTCGAGCACATCGACATCGGTGCGCCGCGCCGTCTCGTCTACGACCAGTGGACGCAGTTCCAGGACTACCCGTCCTTCATGAAGAAGGTCGTCAGCGTCGACCAGGCCGACGAGACCAAGCTGAACTGGAAGGCGAAGATCTTCTGGTCCGCCCGGACGTGGGAGTCGACGATCATCGAGCAGGTCCCCGACGACCACATCGTGTGGCGCTCGAAGGGGCCGAAGGGGCACGTGGACGGGACGGTCAGCTTCCACGAGCTGGCCCCGAACCTGACCCGAGTCCTGGTCGTCCTCGAATACCACCCCCAGGGCTTCTTCGAGCGGACCGGGAACCTCTGGCGCGCGCAGGGCCGCCGGGCCCGCCTCGAACTCAAGCACTTCCGCCGCTACGTGATGACGCAGTCGCTCACCCGCGCGGACGAGATCGAGGGCTGGCGCGGCGAGATCCGCGACAGCGAGGTCGTCCGGACGCACGAGGAGGCCGTGGAGGACGAGGGGAAGAACGGCCGGCCGCAGAACTCCAAGTCGTCGTCCGGCACCTCCAAGAACTCCAGGAGTGGCAAGACGACCTCCAAGAACGCCAAGGAGCGCGAGGAGGAGTACGAGGAGGTCTGACCCGCGTGAGCGGAGCCTGAGCCGGGCGAAGACGCCGGTCGACCGTCCGCGCCGAGGCCCCCGGACCCGCGCGGCGGCCCCCTCCGGGACCCCGCTCGCCGCCCGTCCCCGCACCCACCCCGGGGGACGGGCGGCGTTCCGGGAGAAAGCTCCGGCGGGATGAGCCCGCGCGAGTACCGCAACGCCTCCGGGCGGGGCTCATAGGATCGGTGGGCAACCCGTCCCGCCGAGCGAAGTAGACCACACATGACGAATGGCGAGCGGCCCCGGCCGGAGAATCCGCTGGAGGCCCTCCGGGAATTGCGGGACGACTTCGGGATCGATGCCGTGCGCGTCGACCAGATCGGCCGGCTGCTGGCGGCCGGGGAATTCCGCTCGATCGAGGAGGTCGTCTCCCGGACCGGGACATCGCGGCGTACGGTCGAGGCGGTCTTCCGGGCATTGGAGCCGGATCTCGAATCGTCCGGAGACGGAAAACGCATCGCCGGACGTCACGCCGGGAAGTACGGCGGCGTTTTCGGTGCGGGGGAGCCGTTCGGTGTCCGGGACCCGTGGGCCGGACTCGCCGGTGACCCGGACGTCATCGCCGAGATGGCCCGGCTGATCGACGCGGCGCCGGCGCCGGTGCAGGCGCTCGACCACGTGCCCGCCACCGCCGAGACCGTCGTCAAACGGGCCCGGCTCATGCTCGGCGGCTTCGACCTGACCGGCGCGCACGTCCTCTTCGCCGGCGACCACGACCTGACCTCGCTCGGCCTGTTCCTCGCCGGGGGCGCGCCCGGCCTGCGGGCGAGCGTGGTGGACATCGACGAGCGGCTGCTCGCGTTCATCGACACCGAGGCCGGGCGCCGGGGCTGGGACGTGCGCTGCCACTTCGCCGACCTGCGGCTGGGGCTGCCCGCCGTGCTGCGGGAGTCGTGCGGTCTGGTGTTCACCGACCCGCCGTACACCCCGGAAGGCGTTCGGCTCTTCGTCGCCCGCGGCCTCCAGGGCATGGGGGATCATCGCAACGGCCGGGTTCTGCTGGCCTACGGGTTCGGCGAGCGGCAGCCGGCGCTCGGGCTCGCCGTCCAGCAGGCGCTCGGCCCGCTCCACCTCGTCTACGAGGCGGTTCTGCCGGCGTTCAACCGGTATGTGGGCGCGCAGGCCATCGGCAGCGCCGCCGCGCTGTACGTGCTGCGCCCCACCCGGCGGACGGCCGGTGCGGTCCGGGCCGTCGATTCCCGGGCCGCCCTGTACACGCACGGGTCCCAGGCGGTGGAGGCGACCGGCGGCCTGGAACGCGAGGCCGCCGCACGGATTCTCGAACTCGGCGGCGACCCGGGGGAGGGGACCCTGCTCGTCGGCGACGGCTGGCCCGCGGACGCCCCCGGCCACCGCCTCTCACTGCCCGCCTTCCTGGGCTCGCCCCTGCCCCGGAACCTGCAGGATCACGGGACGACGCTGGTCAACCTGTATCCGGGATTCGGCGCGTCGGCCGTCCGGGCGCTGCTGGCCGCGAACTCGCGCCGGGCCGGGCTCGTCTGCCGCAGCGACCTTCCCCTCCTCAAGGACGCCGCGGGCCAGCGGGAGTTCGCCCGGCTCATCGGACCCGGGTACCGGATCGTCCGGCTGCTGCGCAGCACACCCGGACCCGACCAGGCCCTCGTCCTCGCGGAAAAGGCGCGGCCGGACGGGTGGACGGGCACCGAGCGCGTCCTCGGGTACATGTACGCGCGCGCTCACGGAAAGCTCGGCAATTCCTGGCGGGAAGGGCTCATCAAACTCCAGAAGGAGGCCGGGCGTACGCTCACCAAAAGCGAAAGCCGGGCCGTGATCGAGGCGTCCGTGAGCCGTCCGGAACTGCTGGGACGATCGCTGATGGAACTGCCGCTGCATCTCTTCGCCGTCCTCGCGGAGGATGTCGGACGTTCGGTGGCGGCCCTTCCCGGCTGAGCCATCCGGGTCAGGCGCGGGAGCGGAGCGTTCCGCCGTTGCTGAGCAGGATCTGCCCGACGAGCGTCGGGAGCCGCTCATCGGTGAGGAACGCGACCGCCGCCGCGATCTCCTCGGGCGTCGCGATGCGGCCCAGCGGCACCCGCGCGGTCTCCCGGGCCCGGAGCTCCTCCGCCGTCACCCCGGCGGCCTGCGCCCTGGCCTCCAGTTGCGGCGTGTCGATCACGCTCGGCGCGACGGCGTTCACCGCGATGCCGAGCGGCGCCAGTTCCCGGCCGAGCGACTTGGTCAGCGCCACGATCCCGGCCTTGGCGGCCGAGCAGGCGCTCGCCCCCGCCTCTCCGGTGAGCCCGCATTCCGCCGCGACCAGCACCATCCGGCCGCCGCCGCGCTCCACCATCCCCGGCATGACGGCCTGCGCGCACGCGAACGCCCCGCCGAGGTCGACGTCGATGACCCGCCACCAGTCGTCCAGGTCGTGCTCGCCGAAGGTGCCGCAGCTGATGTGCGAGGCGGCGGCGACGAGGATCGCGATGTGCGAGCCCGTCCGCTGCTCGACGTCCTCGACCATCGCGGTGACCGCCACCGGATCGGCGACGTCGGCGGGTGCGGCGATGCCGCCCAGTTCGCGGGCGAGCGCCGTCACGTCCCGGTCGGGACGGTCGTTGAGCGCGACATGGTGACCGCCCGCCGCCAGCCGCCGCGCGACCGCCGTGCCGAGGCCGCCGCCCGCCCCGGTGACCAGCGCGACCGTCATCAGATCACCGCTCCCGCGTTGGGCGACAGGATCTCCCCGACGCAGAACGTCGCCTCCTCAACCAGATAGGCGGAGATGAGCGCGACCTCCTCCGGGGACGTCAGCCGCGCGGTCGGCAGCGTCTGCAGGAAGGAGGGCCGGCGCCACGGCGAGTCGGACGGCAGCAGCGACGTGTCGGTCGGGCCGGGTGCCACCGCGTTCACCCGCACGCCGGACGGTGCCAGCTCCGCCGCCAGCGACCGGACGAGCCCGATCACCGCGCCCTTCGCCGCCGTGTAGTGCGCCTCGGCCTCCCCGCCGCCGATGGCCAGGCCGGAGGTGATCGCGACCACGGCGCCCCGCCGGCGTTCCACCATTCCCGGTGTCACGGCCCTGCACACGTTCACCACGCCGCCCAGATGCACCCGCAGCATCCGCGTCCAGTCGGACCAGGCGATGTCGGACACCGGGACGATCGTGTAGTGCCCCGCCGCGCACAGCGCCGCCTCGACCGGCCCGAGCTCCCGCTCGATCCGCCGGACCGCGGCGTGCACCTGCTCCGGGACCGACACGTCCACGCCCACCGCGTGATCGGCGTCCGGCACCGGGCCGAGGTCGAGACCGGCCGTCCGCCAGCCGCGCCCGGCCAGCTCACGCACTATCGCGGCGCCGATCCCGCCCGCCGCGCCGGCGACGAGGGCGACTCGCCCGCCCATCTGACCACCCCGAATCGCTCCGAAGCTCCCAGGCAAACCCCGCGTAACCCGAGGTGACAAGGGGGCGGGTGATTTGTTGGCCGATCGCACCGCGCCGCGCCCGGGCGGTTGTGCCCTTCTCCAACGTACGGTTCTGCCAAAACACGGTCACGGCCCCGGGGCATCCCCGCGCCGGGGTGTGGCCGGGGTGAGAGGCTGAGGCTGTGACCAGCGAGCCCGCGCCGCCGCACCTCACCGTCCGGCAGTTCATCGAGGTGCCGCGCTTCCGGTTGCGGCTGGTCGCGGGCGAGCGGGGCCTCGACCGGCAGGTCCGCTGGGCGCACTCCACCGAACTGCTCGACCCCGGCCCCTACCTGCGCGGCTACGAGATCGTCCTGACGGTCGGCGCGTCGCTGCGGGATCCGGGCGCGTGCGCCGCGTTCGCCGAGTCGGTGCGGGCCGGCCGGGCGAGCGCGATCGGCTTCGGCGTCGGGGACGTGGCCGCCGAGGTGCCGGAGGCGCTGCGGGAATCCTGCGACCGGCTCGGCCTGCCGCTGCTGGAGGTGCCGCCCGAGGTGCCGTTCCTCGGCTTCACCGAGTGGTTCGCCGAGCGGGTCGCGTTCACCCGCGACGAACGGCACGAACGGGAGGAGACCGGGCGCCTGCTGCGCATGATCCGGCAGGGCCTCGCGTCCGCCGAGGTGCTCCGCGAGCGGATCGACGACGCCGGGCTCGACCCCGAGTCGCTGCTGGTGATCGCGATGGACGCCGGCGATGAGGAACTGCCGGGCATCCTCGGCCTGGACGGCGACACAGCGCTCCTCATCACCAACGACGCGCACGCCTGGACCGAGCCCGCCGGCGTCGGCAGCCCCGGTCCTCTCGGCCACCTGCCGGTCTCCCTCAACGAGAGCCTTGCCGCGCTGGACGCCGCGCGCCGTGCCGGCGGCGTCGTGCACGCCTCCGACCTCGCCACCTTCCAGGCGCTGCTCGGCCGCCTCGACCAGGAACAGCTGGCCCCGTTCGTCGAGCAGATCGCCCGCCCGCTGAACGAGTACGACAACGTGCACGGCACCCGCCTGGTCGAGACGCTCCGCACCTTCCTCGACATGGGCGGTGCCGTGGGCGCGACGTCCCGCGCCCTGTTCCTGCACCCGAACACCCTCCGCCACCGGCTGGCCCGCATCGAGTCCCTGACCGGCAAGGACCCGCTCAGCTTCGAGGACCGGGTGGCCCTGGCGATCGCGGTATGGGCGGCCCGCTGACCCGCGTCGCCCCGGCTTCCGCCGGCCCGGTTTTCCGGACGGACGAAACTGATGCCGGAAATGAGATAATTGTCGCGAATGACGGCCGGTTGGCCGGCGCTTTAATCGATGCCCTGAATGGTAAGGCGGACAGGGCCGAATTTCGGGTTTCTGGTCACTCCTGGTCACTCCGGGAGGGGTGGGTCTAGGTTTGCAGGACGCATGCCGAGATACGGCGCCGGACTCCCGGAAGGAGCGCCCGACCGATGACGAACACCGCTGAAGGCCCGGAGCAAGGGGCGGAAGTAAAGATCAATACGGACGTTCCGCAGTCGGCGCGGATCTGGAACTACTGGCTCGGCGGGACCGACAACTACGAGGTCGACCGGGTGGCCGGCGATGAGTATGTCGCGCTGTACCCCGGAATCGTGGAGATTGCTCGGGAAGGCCGCTACTTCATGGACCGCGCGATCCGCCATCTGGCGCTCGAACGCGGAATCCGCCAGTTCATGGACTGCGGGACCGGGCTCCCGACCGTCGACAACACCCACGAGATGGCCCAGCGCGCCGCCCCCGGCGCGCGGGTCGTCTACGTCGACAACGACCCGCTCGTCCTCGCGCACGCCCGCGCGCTGATGACGGGCACCCCCGCGGGCGGGACGGCCTACATCGGCGCCGACCTGCACGACCCCAAATCGATCATGGACGGGGCGTCGGAGGTCCTCGACCTGTCGCAGCCGGTCGGGCTGATGCTGATCGCGGTCATGGGGCACATCGTGGACCCCGACGAGGCGCTCGGCGTCGTCCGCGGGCTGATGGAGCCGCTGGCGTCGGGCAGCTACCTCGTCCTGCACGACTCCACCGACGCCAATGAGGCGTTCAACGCGGCGCAGCGCGCGTACGACGCGACGGGCGCCATCCCGTTCCGGCTGCGCAGCCCCGAGTTCATCCGCGGCTACTTCGACGACCTGGAGATCGAGGAGCCCGGGATCGTGACGGGCGGCGCGTGGCGCCCCGAGGTGGACTCGATCGACGTCGAAGATCTTCCGACGCTGTGCGGGGTGGCGCGCAAACCCTGACGCGGAAGTAAGGTAGCGCACCGTCTCCTCCTCAGCGCAGCGCGTGAAGATATAGTGAAATCGGTCGTTATCTCACGCCGATCCCTTCCACGCCGATCCCTCGACGAGGAGTCCCGTTGGCCTCCGTCACGATCACCGGCAGCAGGCAGTCGACACGCGCGCACGGGGACCCGCTCGTCCCCCGGATGCTGCTGGGCAGGCGGCTCCGCGAACTGCGCGAACGGCGCGGGCTCTCCCGGCGGGAGGCGGCCCGCACGATCGGCGGATCGGCGTCCAAGATCACCCGGCTGGAACTGGGCCGCTCCGCGAGCAGGCCGCGCGACATAGCCGCGCTGCTGACCCGCTACGGCGCCGACGACGAGCGCACGACCCTCCTCGCCCTCGCCGAGCAGACGGCCACGCGCGCCTGGTGGCACGACGACGGCGACATCGTCCCCGCCTGGGTGCGTCCCTACCTGAGCGCCGAGCAGGCGGCCAAGCTGGTCCGCACGTTCGAGGCCCAGTTCGTGCCCGGCCTGCTGCAGACCGAGGCCTACGCCCGCGCGCTGATCCGCCGCGTCAACCCCGAGCCGCAGGTCGAGCGGCGGGTGGAGTTCCGGATGCGGCGCCAGCGGGTGCTGCGCCGCCGGCCGCGTCCGCTCAACCTGTGGGTCGTGCTGGACGAGCAGGCGCTGTGGCGTCCCATCGGCGGCGCGGAGACGATGCGCGGCCAGATCCGGCACATCATCGAGCTGTGCGGGCGGCCGAACGTCACCGTCCAGATCGCGCCGTTCGGGATCTGCGGGCGGGCCGCGGGGGACGGGCCGCTCACCCTCATCCGGTTTCCGCAGCAGGGCCTGCCCGACATGGTGTACCTAGAACGCGCCAACGGCGCCGTCTACCCGGGGCGGCGCGCGGAGATCGAATGGCACTGGCATGTGTTCAACACACTGGTCACCGAGGCCGCGCCGCCCGAGCGCACCCCGCGGATCCTTGCCGGAATGCTTACCACCTACTGACCCTGACCCGTCCGCACCGGCCCGGAACCGGTCCATGATCAGAACCGGGGAAATGTGCCGGCCGGCGGTGCTCGCCGGCCGTGTCGATCACGCATTCCCAGCTGACCACTTCCGGCCTATCTTCCGGAACAGCGGATTCTTGGGAGGTTTCTCGCGGCGGTTCGGGGACGTACGCCACAGGGGCCTCATGATGGCCATGTTTACCGGGCGGGCGCCCGGTTATCGGGCATCAATGAACGTCCCGCGCCGCCGCCGCCTCGAAGGAACGCCATGTCCGTCAGCGAGCGTTTGTGGAACGAGACCGAGGAACGCCGCACCCGGATCGAACTGCAGGCCCGGGAGAACTTCCCGGTGGCCACCCGGCTGCTCCCCGTGCGCCACCGCGAGCACCTGCTGAACGTGTACGGCTATGCCCGGCTGGTCGACGACATCGGGGACGAGGCGCCGCCGGGGGACCGCGCCGACCTGCTCGACCTGGTCGAACGCGACCTCGACCGGGTGTACGCGAGCACCCGCCCGGAACTGCCCGTCATGCGCGACCTGGCGCGCACCATCGACGCGTGCCGCATCCCGGCGGAGCCGTTCCGCCGCCTGCTGGAGGCGAACCGCCGCGACCAGGAGGTCACCCGGTACGCGACCTTCGACGACCTGGTCGAGTACTGCGCGTACTCCGCCGACCCGGTCGGGCACATCGTCCTGCACGTGTTCGGCGCCGCCACCCCCGACCGGTTCCGGCTGTCGGACAAGGTGTGCACCGCCCTGCAGATCATCGAGCACTGCCAGGACGTCGGCGAGGACCACCGCAACGGGCGCGTCTACCTGCCGGGCGACGACCTGCGGCGGTTCGGCTGCACCGAGGACGACCTGACCGCCGCGGCCACCCCCACCCGGCTGCGCGGCGTCGTGGCCCTCCAGGCCGGGCGCGCGGGCCGGCTGCTGGACGAGGGCGCCGCGCTCACCGCAAGCCTCCGGGGTTTCGCCCGGGTCGCCGTCGCCGGATACATCGCGGGTGGCCGCAGCGCCCTCGCCGCCCTGGAGCGCGGCGCCTACGACGTCCTCGGGAGCCCGTCACGTCCGAGGAAGGCGCGGCTGCTGGCCGAGTGGTCGCGGACACTGGGAAGGAGATGAGCAGTCCAGATGGACGCACTCGGCGCCTACGGGCACTGTGAGAACGTCGTCCGTTCGCAGGCGCGCAACTTCTCGTACGGGATCCGGCTGCTTCCCGCGCCCAAGCGGCGTGCGCTCAGCGCCGTCTACGCGTTCGCCCGCCGCATCGACGACATCGGCGACGACCACGGCGCGCCGCCCGCCGGCCGGCTGGCGAGGCTGGCGGACGAGCGCGAACGCCTCGCCGACGCCGGCGCCCACCCGGCCGACCCGGTGCTCGTCGCGCTGTCGGACGCCGCGCGCCGCTTCCCGATCCCGCTGGAGGCGTTCGGCGAGCTGATCGACGGGTGCGAGGCCGACGTCCGCGGCGCGGCCTACGACACCTTCGACGACCTGCTCTGGTACTGCCGGTGCGTCGCCGGTGCCGTCGGCCGGCTGTCGTTAGGCGTGTTCGGCACGTCCGACCCGGAGACGGCCGTCCCCCGCGCGGACGCCCTCGGCGTCGCGCTGCAGCTGACGAACATCCTGCGGGACGTGCGGGAGGACGGGCTGAGCGGCCGCGTCTACCTGCCCGCCAAGGACCTCGCCCGGTTCGGGTGCACGCTGGGCCGGGACGGGGCGGGCCGGCTGACCGACGACCCCGGGCGGCTGGCGGGGCTCGTCCGGTTCGAGGCGGACCGCGCGGACGAATGGTACGAGACCGGGCTCGAACTGCTGCCCATGCTGGACCGGCGCAGCGCCGCGTGCGCGGGGGCCATGGCGGGCATCTACCGGCGTCTGCTGAAACGCATCAGGGCCGACCCGCCGGCCGCGCTCGCCACCCGCACCTCCCTGCCGGTCTGGGAGAAGGCCGCCGTGTCGGCGATGGCGCTGGCGGGGGTCCACCGATGAGCGGCGCCGCCGGCCCCTCCGGGGACGTCGCCATCGTCGGCGGCGGTCTCGCCGGGATCACGACCGCGCTGGCGCTCCAGGAGACGGGGGTGCGGGCGACGATCTACGAGGCGCGGCCCCGGCTCGGCGGCGCCACCCACTCCTTCAGCCGCGGCGGGCTGACGGTCGACAACGGGCAGCACATCTTCCTGAAGTGCTGCGCGGCGTACCGGGGGCTGCTGGCCCGGCTGGGCGCGCTGGACCGGGTCCGCGTCCAGGACCGCTTCGACGTCCGCGTCCTCACCCCGGACGGCCCCGGCGGGCGGCTGCGCCGCGCGGGCGCCCCGGGGCCGCTGCACCTGCTGCCCGCACTCGCGGGCTACCGGCTGCTCTCGCCCGCCGACCGGTTGCGCGCCGTCCGCGCGTCGCTGGCGCTCGACCGGCTCGACCCGGACGACCCGGCGCTCGACGGCCGCACCATGGGCGGCTGGCTCGCCGGCCGCGGCCAGCGGCGGCAGGCCCGGGACGCGCTCTGGGACCTGTTCGTCACGGCCGCGCTCAACATCCGGCTGGACGACGCCGCGCTCGGCCCCGCGGCGATGGTCTGCCAGATCGCGCTGCTTCGCCGCCCGGACGCCGCCGACATCGGCGTGCCCGCGATCCCGCTCGGCGACCTGCACGGCACCCTCGCCGCGGCGAGGATCGAGCGGGCCGGCGGGCGGATCGAGCTGGGCGCGAAGGTGACGGCGATCGACGCGGGGCCGAAGCTCGTCGTGAACGGCTCCCCGGTGGCCGCGGACGCCGTCGTGGTCGCGGTCCCGCACCGGGCGGCGTCGTCGCTCGTCCCAGCGGAGGCGTCCCCCGGCCGGGCGTCATGGGACGGTCTCGGCTCCAGCCCCATCGTCAACATCCATGTCGTCTATGACCGGCCTGTCCTGGACGAGCCGTTCGTCGCGGCGATCGGCTCGCCCGTCCAGTGGGTGTTCGACCGCACGCGGGTGAGCGGCCTGACCGGCGGCGGCCAGTATCTCGCGGTCTCGGTCTCGGCGGCCGACCGCTGGATCGACACGCCCACCGCCGAACTGCGCGCGGTGTACCTCGCCGCGCTGGAGCGGCTGTTCCCGGCCGCCCGCCGGGCCCGCGTCACCGACTTCTTCGTGACGCGGGAACGGCACGCCACATTCCGTCAGAGCCCCGGCAGCGGCGCGCTGCGCCCCGCGTCCGCGACCCGGCTGCCATGGCTCTTCCTCGCCGGCGCGTGGACGGACACGGGCTGGCCCGACACGATGGAGGGAGCCGTGCGCAGCGGCCTCACCGCCGCCCGCCTCGTCCGGCGGCACCTGCGGGAGAAGACCACGGACGAGGTGAGCGGCCGATGACCACCGTCCCGACCCCGATCACCGACGGGCGCGTGCTCGTCGACCAGGCGATGCGGACCTCGGCCGACCGGCTCGACCCGTGGACCCGCCGCGTCGTCGCCTACCACCTCGGCTGGACCGACGAGAACGGCCGCCCGGCCCAGGCGGGCGGCAAGGCGCTGCGTCCCGCGCTGGCGCTGCTGTCCGCGCGGGCCGCCGGGGCGCCCTGCGAGACGGCGCTGCCCGGCGCGGTCGCCGTCGAGTTCGTGCACGCGTTCTCGCTGCTGCACGACGACATCATGGACGGCGACCGGACCCGCCGGCACCGTCCCGCCGCGTGGACGGTGTTCGGCCCGTCCGCCGCGATCCTCGGCGGTGACGCGCTGCTCGCGCTGGCCGAGGAACTGCTGCTCGACCAGCACTCGCGGGGCGCGCACTGGGCGGCGCGCGCCCTGGCCGCCGCCACCCAGCGGCTCATCTCGGGGCAGGCGCTCGACCTCGGGTTCGAGCAGCGCGACGACGTGTCGCTGGAGGAGTGCCTCACCATGGCCGCCGACAAGACGGGCGCGCTGATCGCCTGCGCCTGCTCGATCGGCGCGATGCTCGGCGAGGGGCCGACCCGGCTCGTCACCGACC
Source organism: Actinomadura formosensis NBRC 14204 (assembly GCF_001552155.1). Lineage (GTDB taxonomy): Bacteria > Actinomycetota > Actinomycetes > Streptosporangiales > Streptosporangiaceae > Spirillospora > Spirillospora formosensis. The sequence continues at coordinate 30,364 of NZ_BCQQ01000055.1, forward strand.
TGACCGGGTTCGGCGCCGAGATGGGCCTCGCGTTCCAGCTCGTGGACGACCTTCTCGGCATCTGGGGCAGGCCGGAGACGACCGGCAAGCCCGTCCTGTCCGATCTGCGGGCCCGGAAGAAGTCGCTGCCGGTGGTGTACGCGCTGAACGCCGGCACGCCTGACTCCGCGCGCCTCGCCGACCTGTACGGCCGGGCGGAGCAGCCGTCCGAGGACGTCCTGCGGGAGATGGCGCGGCTGGTCGAGGCGGCCGGCGGACGGGACTGGGCCGCGGCCGAGGCCGACCGCCGCATCGCGTCCGCCGAGCGCCACCTCGACCACTCCGGGATGGACGACCGGGTCGCCGCCGAGTTCCGCGACATCGCCCTCTTCGTCACCTCCCGGGACCACTGACCGGTCCCGGCACCGCGCGAGAAGGAGAGCGCCGAATGACCACGACCGAAGTACCGGGACTCACCGGCGCGGCGGCCGCCGCCGTCGAGGCGGCCCGCGACCACCTGCTCGGCATGCAGGCGCCCGAGGGCTGGTGGAAGGCCGAACTGGAGACCAACGTCACGATGGACGCCGAGGACCTGCTGCTCCGCCAGTTCCTCGGCATCCGCTCCGCCGCCGACACCGCGGACGCGGCCCGCTGGATCCGCTCGCGGCAGCGCGCCGACGGGACGTGGGCGAACTTCCACGGCGGCCCCGCCGACCTGTCCACGACGATCGAGGCGTACGTCGCGCTCCGGCTCGCCGGGGACCCGGTGGACGCGGGCCACATGCGCAGGGCCGCCGGGTACGTGCGGGACGCGGGCGGCATCGAGGGCAGCCGGGTGTTCACCCGGGTCTGGCTGGCACTGTTCGGCCAGTGGTCGTGGGACGACCTGCCGGTCATGCCGCCGGAGCTGATGTTCCTGCCGAGCCGGGTTCCGCTGAACGTGTACGACTGGGCGTGCTGGGCGCGGCAGACGATCGTCCCGCTGACCATCCTCGGGTCGCTGCGTCCCGTCCGGGCGCTGCCGTTCGACCTGGCGGAACTGCGCGGCGGCGGCGCCCCGGCGGCGGACGCGAAGGGCTGGGGGCGGGTGTTCAACGCGCTCGACCGCGTCCTGCACGTGTACGGCAAGCGCCCGGTGCGCCCGCTGCGCACCGCCGCGCTGCGCCGCGCCGCCGACTGGATCATCGCGCGGCAGGAGGCGGACGGCTGCTGGGGCGGCATCCAGCCGCCCTGGGTGTACTCGCTGATGGCGCTCAACGTCCTCGGCTACGACCTTGACCACCCGGTCATCAAGCGCGGGCTGGCCGGGCTCGAACGGTTCACGATCCGGGACGAGAGGGGCCGCCGGCTGGAGGCGTGCCAGTCGCCGGTCTGGGACACCGTCCTCGCCATGATCGCGCTCGCCGACGCCGGGGCCGCCCCCGACCATCCCGCGCTGCTGCGGGCCGCGCGCTGGGTGGTGCGGGAGGAGGTGAGAGGGCTGGGGGACTGGTCGGTGCGGCGGCCGGACGTCCCGCCCGGCGGCTGGGCGTTCGAGTTCGACAACGACATCTATCCCGACACCGACGACACCGCCGAGGCGATCATGGCGCTGCGCCGGGTGGCCCTGCCGGAGGCGGCGGCGCCGATCGAGCGCGCCGTCCGCTGGCTGACCGGCATGGCCTCGCGGGACGGCGGCTTTGCGGCCTTCGACGCCGACAACACCCGCGAACTGTGCACCAAGCTGCCGTTCTGCGACTTCGGCGCCGTCATCGACCCGCCGTCCGCCGACGTCACCGCCCATGTCGTCGAAGCGCTCGCCAAGGAGGGCCTCGCGGAGACGGCCGTCGTCAAACGCGCCGTCGTGTGGCTGCTGAAGGCGCAGGAGGCGGACGGCTCCTGGTTCGGCCGCTGGGGCGCCAACCACATCTACGGGACGGGCAGTGCCGTGCCCGCGCTCATCGCCGCCGGCGTCCGCCCCGGCAAGCCCGCGATCCGCCGCGCCGTGGCCTGGCTGGAGGAGCACCAGAACCCCGACGGCGGCTGGGGTGAGGACCTGCGCTCCTACGACGACCCGGCGTGGATCGGGCGGGGCGAGTCGACCGCGTCCCAGACGGCCTGGGCACTGCTGGCGCTGCTCGCCGCCGGTGAACGCTCCGGCGCGGTCGAGGCCGGCGTCCGGTGGCTGGTCCGCAGCCAGCGCCCGGACGGGACGTGGGACGAGGACCAGTTCACCGGCACCGGATTCCCCGGCGACTTCTACATCAACTACCACCTCTACCGGCTGGTGTTCCCGATCAGCGCCCTGGGCCGCTACCTGCGGGGTGCCACGTGACGCGGTCGTCGACGCCCTGCGCGGCCTCGGCCCGGTCGACATCAAGGAACACGCGGTCACGGTGGAGACGACCGAATTCACCCTGCCCAAGGAGGTTCGAACACCATGAGCATGCCGCTCCGCCAGAGCATCCGCATCGGCGCCCATATCCTCCGCAACAAGCTGCGCGGCAGGGAGAAGTTCCCGCTCATCGTGGAGCTGGAACCGCTGTTCGCGTGCAACCTGTCCTGCGCGGGCTGCGGGAAGATCCAGCATCCCGCCGACATCCTGAAGAAGCGGATGCCGGTCGAGCAGGCGGTCGCCGCCGTCGAGGAGTGCGGCGCCCCGATGGTGTCCATCGCGGGCGGTGAGCCGCTCATGCACCCGCAGATCCACGAGATCGTGGACGAACTCGTCAAGCGCAGGAAGTTCGTCTTCCTGTGCACGAACGCGCTGCTCATCCCCAAGAAGATCGACAAGTTCAGGCCGTCGCCGTACTTCGCGTGGACGGTCCACATCGACGGCCTGAAGGAACGCCACGACGCGTCCGTCTGCAAGGAAGGCGTCTTCGACGACGCCGTCGCCGCCATCAGGGAATGCCGGCGGCGCGGATTCCGCGTCACCACCAACACGACGTTCTTCAACACCGACACCCCGCAGACCGTCATCGACGTCATGAACTACCTCAACGACGATCTGCAGGTCGGCGAAATGATGATCTCGCCGGGGTACGCCTACGACAAGGCGCCCGACCAGGAGCACTTCCTCGGCGTCCAGGAGACCCGGGAGCTGTTCCGCAAGGCGTTCGCGGACGGGAACCGCAAACGCTGGCGGCTCAACCACTCCCCGCTGTTCCTGGACTTCCTGGAGGGCAAGGCCGACTTCCCGTGCACGGCCTGGGCGATCCCGTCCTACTCCCTCTTCGGCTGGCAGCGTCCCTGCTACCTGATGTCGGACGGCTACGCGCGGACCTACGGGGAACTCCTGGACGAGACCGACTGGGACTCCTACGGCCGTGGCCGCGACCCGCGCTGCGCCAACTGCATGGCCCACTGCGGCTACGAGCCGACGGCGGTCATGGCCACCGTCGGCTCGCTGAAGGAATCCATCAGGGCCGTCCGCTCCGCCTGACCGAACCTCCCGCGTTAAGAGCCGGCCAATATCGTTCGCGGGGTCCCCAAGAACCGGTCAACGCAGCTGGGATCGGCCGGCACGAGCCTGTCCCATGGGACTGTGCCCCATCGCCTGGCGACACCGAAACGCCTCCTCCTGGGACGTCCGCTGCGCAGCGAGCGGATGGGGGAGACCCTGCTGCCGAAGAAGCTGGCGCTTCCGGTGTTCTGCAGCGACCTGCTCTCGTCCAACGCGTACGCGACCGAGGAGATCCTGCTCGGGCTGAGCCTGGGCGGGCTCGCGCTGATCCACCTGGCCCCCTGGGTGGCGCTGGCGGTGATCGTCCTGCTGGTGGTCGTCATCCTGTCCTACCGGCAGACCTGCCACGCCTACCCGAGCGGCGGCGGCGCCTACACGGTGAGCCGCGCCAACCTCGGGGTGAACGCCTCGCTCACCGCCGCGAGCGCGCTGCTGGTCGACTACGTCCTCACCGTCGCGGTCTCGGTGGCGGCCGGCGTCGCCAACGTCATCTCGGCGATGCCGGCGCTCGGCCCCTACGCCGTGCAGATCTCCCTCGCCGGGGTGGCGCTGCTGGCGCTGCTGAACCTGCGCGGGATCAAGCAGTCCGGGACGATCTTCGCGATCCCCACCTACGGTTTCGCGGTCGTGGTCTTCATCGTGATCATCTGGGGCGCGCTGAGCCTGGCCACCGGCGGCACGCCCCGGGCCGAATCGGCCCACTTCGGCATCGCCGCGACCCACGGCACGACCGGCCTGCTGGGCGCCGCCCTGATACTGCGGGCCTTCTCGCAGGGCTGCACCGCCCTGACCGGCGTGGAGGCGGTCAGCAACGGCGTCCCGAGCTTCAAACCGCCGAAGTCCCGCAACGCCGCCGCCACCCTGACGATCATGGGTGCGCTGACCGTCACGATGTTCGCCGGCATCACCGTGCTCGCCATCGAATCCCGCGTGCGGGTCGGCGCGCGGCTGACCGGCACACCCCCCGGATACCAGCAGAAGACGGTCATCACCCAGGTCGCGGCGGCGGTCACCGGCAGCGGCTCGTTCCTGTTCTACCTGGTGGCCGGGTTCACCGCGGCGATCCTCGTGCTGGCGGCGAACACGGCCTACAACGGCTTCCCCATCCTCGCGTCCATCCTCGGCCAGGACGGCTACCTGCCGCGGCAGTTCGCCCGCCGCGGCGACCGGCTGGTCTTCAGCAACGGCATCATCATCCTGGCGCTCCTCGCGGGAATCCTGATCTGGGTGTTCAGTGCCAGCACGACGAGGCTGATCCAGCTCTACATCATCGGCGTCTTCGTCTCGTTCACGCTCAGCCAGACGGGGATGATCCGGCACTGGAACCGCGAACTGCGCACGGCACCGCCCGAGGACAGGCGCCGCATCCACCGGGCCCGGGCGATCAACGCGGTCGGCGCCGCCGCCACCGGCCTGGTGCTGATCATCGTCCTGGTCACCAAGTTCCGGCACGGCGCGTGGATCGTGGTGATCGCGATGCCGCTGATCTTCCTGATGATGAAGGGCATCCACCGCCACTACGGCCGGATAACCGCCGAACTCCAGCCCACCGGCGACGCCATGGCCCTCCCCAGCAGGGTCCACGCCGTCGTCCTGGTGTCCAGACTCCAGACCCCCGCACTCCGGGCCCTGGCCTACGCCCGCGCCACACGCCCGAGCACCCTGACGGCGGTGACGGTCCGCACCTCCGCCGGGGAGACCGAGGCCCTGGAACGAGAATGGGCGGAGCGCGAGATCCCGGTGACACTCACCGTGCTCGACTCCCCCTACCGCGACATAACGGGCCCGGTCCTGTCCTATGTGGCGGGAATCCGCCGCAAAAGCCCCCGCGACCTGGTGGCGGTGTTCATCCCCGAATACGTGGTGGGCCACTGGTGGGAACAGCTGCTCCACAACCAGAGCGCACTGCGCCTGGAGGCAAGGCTCCTTTTCCGTCCGGGGATAATGGTGATCACCGTCCCCTGGCAGGGCTCCGCGGTAGCCGCCGCTCCCCGGCCCCCGAGCCGTTGACGGCACCGTAAGCGGTCTCGCGGCCCGGGGCCGTCGTCAGAGATCAGGCTGGCCCGGGTCCCCGGCCTGAATGGGCCGGAAACCAGAGCACAGGATGCGCATCCATACGATCCGCTCGTCGGCGACGCTGTAGTAGGCCTGCTGTTCGACCAGATAACGGGCGGATCCGGTACGGACCTGCAAGCGGTAGGCGAGGTGTTCGCGGTCGCCCATGCGGGCGGTGGCGACGTGCAGGAGACGTTCGATCTCGTCGTCCCGTTCGAACCAGTGTCCGAGAATGATCCGGTCGACGACCTCGCCGGGGCTGTCGGCGTCCCAGTGGGTTCCGGGGGTGAGGGCCTTGAAGTCGACCCGGTCGGCGAGCAGGGCGCGCAGGGTGGCGCGGTCCTTGGCGGCAAGGGCCTGAGCGAACTTCTCGCCGAGTGCGTGTCCCGTCACCGAGGGTCGTCCTCCGCCTGGAAGGTCACGGGAAGGCCGCGCTCCTTCCATGCCTTGATGCCCCCATCGAGGTGGGCGACGTCGGTGTAGCCGAGTTCCTGCAGCGCAAGGGCGGCGAGCGCTGAACGGCCGCCCGATGCGCAGTACAGGACGGTCGTGACGGCGGGAGCGAACTCGGGCCGATGGTAGGGACTGGCCGGATCGGCCCAGAACTCGAGCATCCCCCGCGGAGCGAGCACGGCACCCGGAATGCCGCCGTCGCGGGTGACCTCGCCGGGTTCACGCAGATCGATCATGGTCACGGTGCCGGACTCCAGGGCCGCGGTCACCTCCGCGGCCGACAGGTTCCGAACCTGCGTGCGAGCGTGGGCGATCATATCGGTGACGGAGGTTGCCATCGTCGGTCCTTTCCTCGGGTTCCCGACCATCACACTTCCTTCTCGAAGCGAGCGCATCCGTGCTCAGTACGGAATCTTTCTGGGGGACGATCGCGTCATGGAAGACGCCGCGATGCCGGGGCCGTTGCGGGACGCCGGAGTCACCAGGCGGGAGGCGGAGGTCTTCTGGCTGGTCAGCGAGCGGCTGACGAACCGGGAGATCGCCGACCGGCTCGGGCTGTCGGAGCGGACCGTGGAGAGCCACGTGTCGTCCCTGCTGCGCAAGCTCGGCCACGCGGCCAGGCGGGACCTGGTCGAGGACGCGGCACGGTTCCGGCGCCGGGTGCACACCCTGCCCAGGCCGCTGTCGTCGTTCGTCGGCAGGGAGCGTGAGCTCCGCGACCTCGCCGGGCTGGTCGCCGGTGACCGCATGGTGACCGTGACCGGGCCCGCGGGCATCGGGAAGACACGCCTCGCCCTGCGCCTGGCCCACGAGGCCGCCGGGCTGCCTCCCGCGGTCCTGGTCGATCTGGCCTCGGTCCCGCCGGGCGGGCAGGTCGACCGGGCGTTCGCCGACGCCCTCGGCGCGGGCGGCGACGGCAGGACCCTCGGCCGGCAGATCATCACCGCGATCCGGGCACGCCCGCACTGGCTGCTGGTCGACAACTGCGAACATGTCGCCGACGCCGTCGCGGCCCTGCTGGCCGATCTGCTGGCGGCGACCGACGGCGTGCGGGTGCTGGCGACCAGCCATGGTCCGCTGGGCGTGAGCGGCGAGGCCGTCTACCGGCTTGCGCCGCTGCCGGTTCCGGGCGAGACCGCCGATTCCGCCGAGATCCTGGGCTGCGCCGCCGTCCGGCTGTTCACCGACCGCGCCGCCGCCGTCGCACCCGGCCGCACCACCACGCCGGCGGACGCGGCCGTGCTCGCGATGATCTGCCGGCGCCTGGACGGGCTGCCGCTGGCCATCGAACTCGCCGCCGCCCGCACCCGGTTCGCCTCACCCGCCGAACTGCTACGCCTCCTCGACGACCGCTTCGCGCTGCTGACCGGCGGGCCGCGTCCCAACCGCCACCGCACCCTGGAGGAGGCCCTGCGGTGGAGCTACGACCTCCTGGACGACGACGAACGTCTCCTGCTCGACCGCTGCTCGGTGTTCCCCGGCGAGTTCGACTACGACACCGCGGTGAAGGTGCTGGCCGCCCCTCCGCTCGGCGGCGCCGGCCTCACCCGGGTCTTCCCGCGCCTGCTGGACCGCTCGATGATCTCCATCCGCCGGCACGGCGGGACCACGCGGTACCGCCTGCTCGACAGCGTCCGCCAGTTCGCCCGCCACAGGCTGGCCGAACGGCGGGAGCACGAGCAGATCCTCGACCGGCACACCCGCCACCATCTGACGCACGCCGTGTCGATCGTCCCCGCGCTGCGGGGAGGGAACCAGGCGGCGGCCCTGCGCTGGTTCACCGACCGCTGGACCGATCTGAGGGCCGCCGTAGGACGCGCCCTCGACTCCGACGACACCACCGCGGCCTGGGCCTTCATCGCCGGAGTCGGCACCGGATGGGAGACGCTCGGGGCACGCGGCGAACTGTTCACCTGGCTGGACACGCTGCTGGACCGCCCGCTCCCGGAGGGCCCGGCGGGCGTCCGCGCCGCGGTCACCTCCTGCTTTCTGCTCTGCTACCAGGACACCGACAAAGCGCTGGAGCTGGCCGGCCGGGCGGCGGAGCGCGCGGCGACCGAGGAGGAACACGCGTTGGCCGCCTTGGCGACGGGCTGCGCGGCCACCCACCGGCGCGATCACGCCGAAGCGGCCCGGGCCCTCGACGGCGCCGCCGCGGTCTTCGCGCGGCTGGGCGATGACTGGCATCACGCACTGGCGCTGTCCCTGCGCGGCATCATGACGGCCGGCACCGCGACCGCGGTGGACCGGCAGCGCGCCGCGGCGGCCCTGTTCGGACGGCTGGGCGACCACGTGAAACGCGCCAACTGCCTCAACCATCTCGCGGGCCGGCTGATCCGCGACGAGGTCCGCCTGGCAGAGGCCGAGGCATGCCTGGACGAGGCGCTCGACCTCGCCCTGCGCACCGGAAACGACCACGAACGCCTCCACGCCCAACTCCACCGCGCCGGCCTGGCCCGGCACCGGAACGACCAGGAGGCGGCAACGGCGCTTCTCACCGACCTCCTCCCGGAGTTCCGCCGCATCGGAGATCTCCGCTGCGCGGCCCACTGCCTTCTGGGGCTCGGCCGCGCGGCCTCCTCGCACGGCCGCCACCGGCACGCGCGACGCCATTTCCTTGAGGGCGCGAGCATCGCGATCGCCATCAAGGACCACCACCTCATCGTCACCGGCCTGCGGCTGCTCGCCGAGACCGAGCACGCCGCCGGATCCGCGGCCCGGTCCGCCGAGTTGCTGGGCGCCGCGACGCCCGACGGCCGCGGCGGTCCGGGTGACAGCCGGCTGGGACTCGCGCTCCGCTCCCGGCTCGGCGAGGCGGCCTTCGCCGCCGCGCTCGCGGCCGGCCGCCGGACGGCGCCCGCCACCCTGCTCGAAACCCTCATGTCCGCGGGGCCCCCGGAGCACCGGCCGGACCAGTGATCTTGCGCGCGAATCCCGTTCCTCACGGCAGGGGCGGCGCGTCCTCGGCCGCGGTCCCGCTCAGCGGGCCGGCCGCGTTCGCATCCGGCGTGTTTCGAGCGCCAGAAAGCCCCCGAGCACGACGATGACGGCGAACTCCAGGCCGAGCGTGAGCACGATGACCGTGCGGTAGCCGTATTCGTGGAAGCCGAACAGCGTGCCGGCCTCGCTGATCAGCAGGCCGATGATCGTGCCGAGCGCGAACAGGATCGCTCCGAGTGCCACGAACGCGTGCGGCGTCCGGCCGGCGACCGTTATGGACCCGACCAGGGGAAGGGACTCCAGCGGGATCGCCAGCAGGAGTCCCAGCAGCACCGCGCCGGCGAAGTTCACCAGGAACAGCGGACCGATGATGGGGATGACGCTGTAGTGGTCGGCGAAGTACACGTACAGATGGACCGCGCCGATGCCGAACAGCAGGAGCACGCCCACGTGGCGCAACGTGTCACGCACGGCGATCACGGCGTGTCCGAGATCGGGAGCCGCCGTCCGAGCCCGCCTTCGTCTGGACCTGCTGTCCCTGCGGCGAGACGGCGTACCATTCGGCGCCGAACTGGGTGAGTCCCTGGCCGCGGGTTTCGCCGCTCCCGGTATCGCCTTGGTAGTAGTACAGCGGGTGGCCCGCGTAGACCAGTTGCCGAGGCCCGCTGGAGCGGGCGATCGTGGAGATCTGGGCCGCCTGCGCCGCACCGGCCGCGCTCGGCGGGCCCTGGGTGGTCGCCGGGGGCCAGATGCTCGCGCACGCACCGGAACAGGCCGACAGGTTCGGCGGGTCGGCGACGAACAGGTACAGGGTGCGTCCTCTGCCGTTCACCAGGATCTCTCCGAGCGGTGACTGGGCCGAGCGGATCTGCGTGCGGCCGGGATGCAGCGAGTTCGTCGCGGTCGTGCAACCGGTGACCGGCAACACCACCACCAGGATCCCGGACAGCACCCCCGGGAGCCGGGACGGCCGAGGGCGGCGCATGTCAGTAGCCGCCCATTTGGACCTTGTTGCCGGACGAGGACACCACGTACCACGCGGCGCCGAACTGGTTGAGACCCTCGCCCTTGGCGCTGCCGCTGGTGGTGCCGTCGGGCGCGTAGTAGTACAGCGGATGCCCGGCGTAGGTGACCTCCGTCGTGCCGTCGCTCCTGCTGGTGGTGCCCAGCAGCGACGCGTTCGCCCCCGAGCCCGCCTTCGGCTTGGCGCCGGTGGTGACCGGCGGCCACACCCCCGCGCACGCTCCGGAGCAGGAGGACTTGCCTCCCGTGTCCTTCTCGAACAGGTAGACCGTCCGGCCCTCGCCGTCGACCAGGACCTGCCCCAGTTTCCCCACGGTCGCCGTCTTGATCGTTTCGCTGGACGCGGTGCCGCCGGTGGGGGCCGACGTTTTCGGCGTCGTCGACTGGCCGGCCGTTCCTCCGCCTCCCCCGCCGCATGCGGTGACCGCGGCGGCCATGGCCACCAGGGCCGCCGCGGGCGCCGCCATCCGCGGTCCGGGGCGCCGTCGCGGCGGGAGAACCGGATCGGATGATCGAATCGTGCTGGTCGGGCTCGCTTGAGACATCGCACAACGTCCTTCCCCCGAAGGGCGTGGTACCGGCCGGCCCGATACCCCTTCCTCGGCGCCGCCTACCCCCGCGATCGGTGTGCGAACTGCCTCCATCCCAACCGTGACCTGCTCTTTCCCCTTCCGCGTGATGGTGGTCAGGTGAGGGAACGTGCCGCGTCGACGACCGCGTCCTTGACCGTGTCCGGGTCCGCCGGCGTCCACTCGGTGGACTCCGCGTCGTAGGGTGCGGCGAGGCCGGCGGCCTCCACGCGCTTGGCGTTGCTGTGGTAGACCCGGATCTTCTCCTGCGCCGGCGCGATCGGGTCCGCCACCTTGTCCGGGTTGCCGAAGTCCGGGTTGGGCACGGTGAGGTGCTTGGTCGGGTCCCAGTCGTAGCGGTCGAAGGCGTGGGTCTTCCAGGACGTGAACTTGACCGTGTAGTCGGCGGACTTCGGGACGGGGGTGGCCGTCACGACGACGTTCGACTTCAGGCCGAACGTGTGCAGGGACATCAGCACGTCCAGTTCGTCGGGATCGGCCAGGCCCAGGGCGGCCTTGGCCTGCACGCTCAGCGGAACGCTGACCGACTGCCCGGTGAACTCCATCGGGATGGGGGAGGTGCCGTCCCAGGCCGGGAAGCCCGGCATCTTCTTGATCCGGGGCAGCACCCCGACCCACTTGTCGCCGCCCTTGAGCTTGGCCTTGCGCTCGGTCAGCAGGATCGGCCGGACCTCGCTGCGCAGGTGCTCGACGACGAAGCTCAGCTTCTCCACCCGGGCGTGCGGGAACGTCAGCTTGGCCCCCTTGCCGTCCAGCCAGTGCAGCAGCATCAGGGCGGAGAGCGAGTCGCTCTGCTTCTTCTTGATCAGGCCGGCCAGGCGGCGGTACCAGGCCGCCACCTCGGCCGGTGTGTACGGGCTCAGCTCGTCGTCGGAGGCGGCCCCGGCGGGCTTCGGCCGCCCCGCGAGCGGGATGCCGAGGGCGCCCGAGCCGGCGGTGACCGGGCCGGCCGGCAGCGCTCCCGCGCCGTCGCCGGCCAGCGCCCGGGCCGGCAGCGGGG
>NZ_BCQQ01000056.1 GCF_001552155.1 Actinomadura formosensis NBRC 14204
GGCGAGCCGACGGGCGGGGTGCCGCCCTCGGCGTGGTGGACCGGTGTGATCACGGGCTGCTCGGCGGTCGCCGTGCCCCCGCCGGCCGGGCCGGTGTTCGGGAACGGTCCGCTGCCGGTGGGCGGCACGAAGCCGGGCGGCAGGATCGCGTCGGGCACCAGCACGACCGCCGGGGACGCGGACGCGTTCTCGGCCTCCTTCGCCTTCTCGAAGGCGTTGGGCGACGCGGAACGGTCTTCCGCGGCCTCGTTCACGAGGGGGTTGTCCACGGCGGTCTCGTCCTCTGCGGTCGTGACGGCGGGGGTGTCGCCCGCTGGGGGAACGGGCTGGAAGCCGTCGGGGTCGGTGTCGGCGCCCGAGATCGGGGGCTTGACGAACGGTTCGGCGGGGACGGCGCCGCGGGAGTCGACGGCCGGGATTCCCGCGCCGGCGACGAGCGTCCCGGGCAGTTGCCCGGTGCCGGACGCCAGGGGCTCGGCCGCCTCTGCCGGGGGCTCCGCTCCGGCCGGGACGGGTTCCGCGGCCGGTTCGCCGGCGGGCGGGGCCGTGTCCGTGGACTCGGCGGCCCACCAGGGGGTTTGCAGGCCGAATGCGGGCAGCCGAAGCGGGGCGGGCTCGGCCGTCTCGGTCTCGCCGGGCGGCTCGCCTGCGGTCTCGGCCGCGGGCGGCGACGCGTCCGCGGGGGGCGGTGCGTCGGCCGGGGGAGCCGTGCCGCCGAAGCTGGGCGGCGCCGGGTCGGCGGGGACGCCGGACGTTCCCGCCGACCCGGCGGTCTCCCGGGAGTCTCTAGGTCCAGACATAAGCAGTGAGGGTTTCCGGAGGGGGTCACTTTTGGAGGGGCTTGCCTTCGGTCTCTCTGTAGTGCAGAGCCAGGGCCAGGTTGCTGCCCTTGACCATCTGCGTGCCGAAGACCTGGACGGCCGCATGGTACTTGCTCACGATCTTCTTGCCGTCCGGCCGCTGTACCCACGTCATGATGACGTAGTGGCCGCGTGCCTGCGAGGTGCCGAACGCCTCGCCCTTGCCGTTGGTCTTGGAGACGCCCTTGCCGGGCAGTGCCTGGAGGAACGCCTCCTTGGCGGCGGCGGCCTTCACGGCCTTCTTCGCGGCGGTCTCGTCCTTGAGGTTGAACACGCCGACCGTGCCGATGAGCGAACCGCTGGAGAGTGCGTAGGTGGCCCGCAGCGCCTGGGTGCAGCCGCCCTTCTTGAGTGCCTTCTCCAGGGCGGTGCCGCCGACGACGCCGGTGCAGCTCTTCTGCGCGTTCACGGCCGTCCGCACGTACTTGTAGCCGCCCGCTTTGAACGACGCCTTGCCGAAGACCTCCTTGAGGGTCAGCGGCTTGGGGTCGGTGGTGCGGCTCTGCAGCTTCACCGGCGCAAGGACGGGCTGGGTGGGGCTCGGTGTGGGCTGCGCCTGCGTGGACGGGGTCTGCGTCGGCGTCGCCTTCGGCTTGGGGTCGCCCTTCAGCATGGACGACAGGCCGACGCCGCCGCCGATGAGGAGGATTCCGGCGACCGCCGAGCCGCCGATGATCAGCGGCAGGTTGCGGCGCTTCTCGGGCCGGGACGATTCGCCGGACGGTCCCGGAGGCGCCCCTTCGTAGGACCCGAAGGAGCCATCACCGACCGCGCTGCCCGCGACGGGCTCGTCCGCCCATGCGGTGGGCTGGCCGCTCTGCATGACCGGCTGGTCGCTCCACGCGGCGGGCCGGTCGGTCTGTGCGGTGGGCTGGTCGTTTTGCGCGGCGTGCTGGTCGTCCCACGCGGTGGGCTGGTTGTCCCACGCGGTGGGCTGGTCGGCCCACGGGGTGGGCTCGTCTCCCCCGTCGCGTGGTGCGAAGGGGGCTTCGTCCTTGTCGTGTCCGTACGGCGGCGCTTCGGCTCCGGGTCCGTACGGCGCTTGCGGCGACTGCCGGGAGGGCCAGTCGCCGGGTTTGCCTTGATTGCCCGGATAACCCATGGGTTGGACCTTACCGTTCCTTATTCAGGGCTCTGGACTTTTGGACAACCACCATGACATGGGGGGCGAACCGGACGTCAGCGGTTTGCCGAAGGTCATGTTCCGGACGGTGTGGACCGGGTCACTTCCAGCCGAAGTCCTGCGTCCACAGCGTGCCGCCCGGCCCGGTCGCCATCCCGACGCCGATGGCGCGCAGGTCGCAGTTCAGGATGTTCGCGCGGTGTCCCGGGCTGTTCATCCAGCCCTTCACCACGGCGGCGGCGGTCGGGTAGCCCTTGGCGATGTTCTCGGCGCCGGGGCTGGGGTAACCGGCGTCCTCCATCCGTTCCCACGGGCTGTCGCCGTTGCGGGACGTGTGGTCGAAGTAGTCGTGTGCCGCCATGTCCGCGGAGTGCCGGCGGGCGGCGACGGCGAGCCGCTGGTCGGTGCGCAGCGGCTTGCAGCCCTCCTTGGCGCGCTCGGTGTTGGTGAGCGACACGACGGTCGCCTCGGCGCCGGACGAACCGCCCCCGCCCGGCGAACCACCGCCCGCGTCCGGCGACGGCGGCGCGTCCGGCTCGGCCGCCTTCGCGGACTTCGACGGCTTCGCCGCCGCGCTCTTCGGCGGGTGGATCGGTTTCAGCGGCGGCGTCTGCTCCTCCGCGGCGGGCCGCGGCGGCGAACTCGGCTCACCGGTGCCGGTGCCGGTGGGGGACCCGTCGTCCGGCGCGGTCGGCACGTCGCCCCGCGGCCCCGGCGGGGCCGCGCTGGACGGCTGTGACCGCGGCCCGGCCGCGGAGGTCCTCTCCGACCGCAGTTCGGGCAGGACGAGCCGGTCGATCGCGACGCCGGCGCCGATGGCGAGACCGGAGGCGGTGACGGCCAGCACGAGCCCGGTCGCGCTCTTCGCCCGGGACCGGCCGGCGCGGGATGCGCCGCCGTCCGGCCGGCGTCCACCGGCCGGAGGACCGGAGCGGGCCGTGCCGTGCCGCGGGCCGCCGGCGACGAGTTCGTCACGGGGAGGGGAGACGTTGGGACGAGGCGTTGAGCCACCGCGCCCGTCGTGCCTGGGCTGGTGGCCTCCGGCGGGACCGCCGGGTCTTCGGGGAGTGGACAGCGGGGGCTCCCGGGTACGGGCCGGCACACGCCGGCGTTGATCCGGTCGCCCGGCACCATATCCTTGTATGCACCCCGAGTTACGAAGATCCCCCAAAAAACCTGAAAATCGCTACGCTTCGTGACGGGCGGGGCGCCGTCCGTCCCTGCTTTTTGGGAGACTTTGGGGGATATGTCATGTGGCAGGCGCGGTCGGGGCCGGCCATGGCGGCTTCGTTTTGACCCGTGACCAAGAGGCCGAGTATCCTGCGTTTCTGTTGTGTGCGTTGACGCCTGCCCAGTGCGGGCGGGAGGCTACGCGACGACGTGCCGATGTGTCCCCGCCATGTGCGCCCCGTGCCGCATGCGGGCACCGGCCTCCCGGAGCGCCAGGTCGGATGATCCTCTGATCGGCGCGAGCAGGATTCCGCTGCCAAGTGGCGCCCGTCCGCGAGGACGGGCGGAGGATCGAACCGCTGAGAAGTCGACGAGAAACGAAGGCTTACGACCGTGCGCACGTACACCCCTAAGCCCGCTGACGTCCAGCGTCAGTGGTACGTCATCGACGCGACCGATGTCGTGCTGGGCCGTCTCGCCAGTCAGGTCGCACAGCTGCTTCGGGGTAAGCACAAGCCGATCTACGCCCCGCACCTCGACACCGGTGACTTCGTCGTCATCGTGAACGCCGACAAGGTGTCGCTGTCGGGGAACAAGGCGGAGCGCAAGAAGGCGTACCGGCACTCGGGGTACCCGGGCGGACTCCGCTCGGTGACCTACGCCGAGCTGCTGGCCAAGCACCCCGAGCGGGCCGTCGAGAAGGCGATCAAGGGCATGCTGCCCAAGAACTCCCTCGGCCGGAAGATGTTCGGCAAGGTGAAGGTCTACGCCGGTCCGGACCACCCGCACCAGGCGCAGAAGCCGGTCCCGTTCGAGATCACCCAGATCAGCCAGACCGCGAAGTGACACCCGCGCCTCCGGGCGCACCAGGAAACACGAGGCCGCCGGGGCACCCTGAACGGGCCTGCCGCCCTGGCTAGAACATCCAAGGAGAACCGTGGACGACACCACCGGCGCCGAGAGCGCTGAGAGCGCCGAGCTCGACTCGTACGAGGACGCGCCGTCCGAGTACAGCACCGAGACCCCCGAGGCCGCCGGCGAGGGCTACCTCGGCCAGCCGGTCGCGACCGGCCCGGCCGCCGGCACCGGCCGCCGCAAGCAGGCCATCGCGCGGGTCCGCATCGTCCCCGGCAGCGGCCAGTGGAAGATCAACGGCCGCACCCTGGACCAGTACTTCCCGAACAAGGTGCACCAGCAGATCGTGAACGAGCCGTTCGTGCTGCTGGGCCTGGAGGGGCAGTTCGACGTGCTCGCGCGCGTCAACGGCGGCGGCACCACCGGCCAGGCCGGTGCGCTGCGCCTCGGCATCTCCCGCGCGCTGCAGTTCGCGAACATCGAGCACCGCCCGGCGCTGAAGAAGGCCGGCTTCCTCACCCGTGACGCGCGGGTGCCGGAGCGCAAGAAGGCCGGTCTCAAGAAGGCCCGCAAGGCTCCGCAGTACAGCAAGCGTTGATCGACGGTACGAGCCGTCGCACCCCGTGGCCTCCACGCGGCCGGTCCGCGTGGCGGGCGCTCCGGTGCGGCGGCTCGTCCGCTTTTCCGGGGTCACCCTGTCTCATCGGGAGTTGAACTGTGGCTCGTCTGTTCGGGACCGACGGTGTACGCGGGCTCGCCAACCGCGACCTGACCGCCCCGCTCGTCATGGACCTGTCCGTCGCGGCGGCGCGGGTGCTGGGCGAGCAGGGCGCCTTCAAGGGCCATCGGCCGCTCGCCGTGGTCGGTCGCGACCCGCGGGCCTCCGGTGAGTTCCTGGAGGCGGCGGTCGTGGCGGGTCTCGCCAGCTCCGGGGTGGACGTCCTGCGCCTCGGCGTCCTGCCGACCCCGGCGGTCGCGTACCTGACCCACGCGCTGGACGCCGATCTCGGCGTGATGCTGTCGGCGTCGCACAACCCGGCCCCCGACAACGGCATCAAGTTCTTCGACCGCAGCGGCTACAAGCTGCCGGACGAGCTCGAAGACCGGATCGAGGCGAGTCTCGGCGCGCGGTGGGACCCGCCGACCGGCGCGGGCGTCGGCCGCGTCCGGGAGGCGCACGGCGCCGTCGAGCAGTACGTGGCGCACCTGCTGTCGACCGTCACGGTGTCGCTGGACGGCCTGCGCGTCGTGGTCGACTGCGCGAACGGCGCGTCCAGCGACGTGGCCCCGGAGGCGCTGCGCCGTGCCGGCGCCGAGGTCCACACGATCGGGACGGCGCCGGACGGCCTGAACATCAACGCGGGCTGCGGCTCCACGCACCTGGAGGCGCTGCGGAAGGCCGTCCGGGAACGCGGCGCGGACGTGGGCATCGCGAACGACGGCGACGCCGACCGCTGCCTGGCCGTGACCGCGGCCGGCGAGATCGTGGACGGCGACCAGATCATGGCGATCCTGGCCCTGGACCTGCGCGAGGCGGGCGCGCTGCCCGCCGACACCGTCGTCGCGACCGTGATGTCGAACCTCGGTTTCAAGCTCGCCATGCGGGAGGCCGGGATCACCGTGGTGGAGACCGCCGTCGGTGACCGGTACGTCCTGGAGGCGATGAAGGCGGGCGGCTTCGGCTTCGGCGGCGAGCAGTCCGGCCACGTCATCATGCTGGACCACGCGACGACCGGTGACGGCGTCCTGACGGGCCTGCACCTGCTGGCCGCGATGGCCCGCCGGGGCCGTCCGCTGGACGAGCTGACGAAGGTGATGACCCGTCTTCCGCAGGTGCTCATCAACGTCAGGGACGTCGACAAGAACCGCGCGAAGACGTCCCCCGAACTGGCCGAGGCCGTCGCCGCCGCCGAAGCCGGCCTCGGCGACACGGGCCGCGTCCTGATCCGCCCCAGCGGCACCGAGCCGATGGTCCGCGTGATGGTCGAGGCGGCGTCGCAGGACCAGGCCCAGTCGGTCGCCGAACACCTCGCCGGTGTGGTGAAGACGGCCCTCGGCTGACGCTCGGCTACCGCTCGTCGATCTCCAGCCGGCCCACCTTCAGGTGCCTGATCTCCACGGTCCCGGCCTCAAGGTGGGCGATGACGGCGCGCTTGACGACGAGCTTGCCGATCGCGACGGCACCGACCGCCAGCGCGCCGAGCGCCATCGACCCCACCGCGAGGGACCCGAGCCCGTTCCCGAGCCGCACCGTGAGCCCGGTGGCGGACGCCCCGGTCACCTCGGCCCCGGTGGCGCGCGCGCCGACGCCCCGCTCCGTGCGGACCCGCGGCCGCTCGTCCACTGCACCCTGCTCGTCAGCTTCATCGCTCATGGGAGCAGCCTACGGAGCTCAGCAGCGGGTGAGGAAGTTCTGCAGCGCGTCGTGGTCGGGGCGGGTCACCGGGAGGGAGTACTTCTCGGCCACGGTGATGTACTTGATCGCGTAGGCGCACTGGAAGCTCTTCTGGGGCTTCCATTCGCCGGGGCCGGAGTCGCTCTTCTGGCGGTTGGGGACGCCCCAGACGGCGAGCAGGTTGGCGTGGTCGTTGGCGAACTGCTCGCGCCTGTCCTCGCTCCAGCGGGAGGCGCCCATCCGCCAGGCGAGCGCGAGCGGGTAGACGTGGTCGATCTGGACTTCGGCGGCGTCCTTCTTCTCGAAGGTGATCGCCTTGCCGCTGTAGGGGTCGGTGAGGCGCCCGGCCACGACGATGCAGCGGCCCTGCTTCTCGACCTGTCCCAGGTCGCGGGCGAGGACGTCGTTGCGCTGGTCGCAGCCGTTGTGGTCGGTGTCCTTCCAGCGCGTCCCGAACTTGTCGCGCGCGTAGCCGCCGCCGGTGCCCTCGGACGCGATGCGCAGACCGGACAGGTCCTTGCGGGCGCGGGCCTGCTCGCCGGCCGCGGGCCTGGAGCCGGCCGGGGACGGGGACGCGGTCTGTGACAGGCCGACGTCCGCCTCGCAGCCCGCCGCCAGGGGCAGGGCGAGCGCCAGGCCCGCCACAGCCGCCCGTCCAGCCTTCACTCGTACCGCCGTCCGTGCCACGTCGTCACCGTCCCAGAAAGTTTCTGCGCATATTTGCCGATTGAGCAGTAAATAGCCGATCAAATCGTATGACCTTACGTCTTGGCGACACAGACCTGTCGTTTACGGCACGATTGGTATGTGCTGCATCTCAGAGCGATCGTCCCGGCGGACCGCACGGACGCGGTCTGCAAGGCACTGGCGGACTGTGCCGGGGCCACCAACGTCGTCCTCATCGAGGACGCGGCCCTGTCCCCGCGCGGGGACCTCGTGACCAGCGACGTGGCCCGCGAGGCCGCCAACGAGGTGCTGGACGCGCTGCGCGCCCTCGGCGTCGACCGGGACGGCTCCATCGCTCTCGACAAGGTCGATCTGACGCTGTCGGAGACCGCCGAGGAGGCCAGGGACCGGGCACCGGGGCACGGTGACGACGCGGTCGTCTGGGAGGAATTCGACCGGCAGGTCAGCGAAGGGACGGCGCTGACCTGGTCGTTCGTCGCGTTCCTCGTGCTCGCCACCCAGCTGGCCGGGATCGCGGCGCTGATCGACTCGCCGGTGCTGGTGGTCGGCGCGATGGTCCTCGGGCCGGAGTTCGGCGCGGTCGCGGCGATCTGCTATGGGATCGTCCGGTGGCAGCCGTTCCGCATCGTGCGGGCGGTGCGGGTGCTGCTGATCGGGTTCACCGCCGCGGTCGTGCTCACCTACGTGGGCGCGCTGGCCGGCCGGTGGACCGGCGTGATCGAGCTGGACCGGCTGCCCGACGAGCGTCCGCTCACCGCGTTCATCTACAGCCCGGACCGCTGGTCGTTCATCGTCGCGCTGCTCGCCGGCGGCGCCGGGGTGCTCTCGCTCACCGCGGGCAAGTCGTCGGCGCTGGTCGGGGTGTTCATCTCCGTCACCACCGTGCCCGCCGCCGGAAACCTCGCGGTCGCGCTGGCGCTCAAGCACGGCAGCGAGATCACCGGGTCGCTGCTCCAGCTCGCCGTCAACTTCGCCGGGATGATCATCGCGGGGACGCTGACGCTGCTCGTCCAGAAGGTGCTGTGGGGCATCGTCCTCCGCCGGGGTGTACGGCCGGGGTGGCCGGCGAGGCCGGCCGGCCGGGGCGAAAAGAGCCGTCCGGGGGGAACTTAGGTCGATGCCGGATCAGACGAAAGGCTGCCTACTCATCGCCCTTCAGGGGGACGTGCCGCGCGAAACCAGCCGCTAGGTTCGGAGCATGCCGATCATCGCCACCCAGGGCCTGACGATGAGGTTCCCCCGGGTGACCGCTTTGGACGACCTCTCCGTGGCCGTCGAACCGGGCGTCGTCGGGCTGGTCGGAGCCAACGGCGCCGGCAAGTCGACGCTCATCAAGATCCTGCTCGGGCTGCTGCCGCCGACGTCCGGCACCGCGACCGTGCTGGGACTCGACATCGCACGCGAGGGCCTGCGGATCCGGGAGAGCGTCGGGTTCATGCCCGAGTACGAATGCCTGCCGCCGGACGTGTCCGCGACCGAGTTCGTGGTGCACATGGCCCGGATGTGCGGGCTTCCCCCGGCCGCGGCCCGCGAACGCGCCGCCGACACCCTCCGCCACGTCGGGCTGTACGAGGAGCGCTACCGCCCGATCGGCGGCTACTCCACGGGCATGCGCCAGCGGGTGAAGCTCGCGCAGGCCCTCGTCCACGACCCGAAGCTCGTGTTCCTGGACGAGCCGACCAACGGCCTCGACCCGGCCGGACGCGACGAGATGCTCGACCTGATCCGCCGCATCGGCGCCGAGTTCGGGATCAGTGTCCTCGTCACGTCCCACCTGCTGGGCGAGCTGGAACGGGTCTGCGACCACGTCGTCATCATCGACGGCGGCAGGCTGCTGCGCTCCCAGGCCGTCGAGGCGTACACCGCCGCGAGCGGCGTGCTGACC
The DNA here is from genome assembly GCF_001552155.1 of Actinomadura formosensis NBRC 14204. Lineage (GTDB taxonomy): Bacteria > Actinomycetota > Actinomycetes > Streptosporangiales > Streptosporangiaceae > Spirillospora > Spirillospora formosensis. Next base: position 8,976 of record NZ_BCQQ01000056.1, read on the forward strand.
GTCGAGGTCGACGAGGGACGGGACGTGCTCGGGCAGCACCTCTTCGACCAGGGCGTCTCCGTCCGCCCGGAGGGCCGGTTCCTCATCGTCGACATCGCCGGTGAGACGACCTACGACCTGATCCGCGACGGCGTCGCCGACCTCGGGCTGCGGCTGATCCGGATGGAGCAGCGCCGCCACCACATCGAGGAGGTCTTCCAGACCGCGCCGCCCGCGCCGCAGGCCCCCGCCGGAACCGTCCAGCAGGGAGCGCCCCGATGAGCACGAGCACGATCCACGACATCGGCTACCGCCACTACGGCGGGCGCCGCAATGGCCGCGCGTACGTGCTGCGGTCGCTGTACACGCACAACCTGCGCGCCGCCTACGGGCTCGGACGTCCCGCCCGCGCGAAGATCATGCCGTTCCTGCTGGGGGCGATCATGCTGCTGCCCGCGGCCGGCTCGGTCGCGGCGTTCGCGTTCACCAAGGAGCCGGACGCGCTGATCGACTACTCGGCCTACGCGAACCTCATGCAGGTCATCGTGGCGATCTTCCTGGCCACGCAGGCACCGGTGCTGGCCTCCAGGGAACTGCGGTTCCACGTCGTCCCGCTGTACTTCTCGCGTCCGGTCGGGCATCTCGACTTCGTCCTGGCCAAGCTCGGCGCCCTGGCTACCGCGATGTTCGCCCTGATGGCGGTGCCGGTCACGGTGCTGTACGCGGGCGGCCTGGTGTCCAAGGCGCCCGACCCTGGACGGCAGTTGCTGGACTACCTCGGCGGGCTGGCCGGCTGCGTGCTGTTCGCCGCGCTGCTGTCGGCGGTGGGGCTGGTGGTCGCGGCGTGGACGCCGCGCCGCGGATTCGGGGTCGCGGCGGTCATCGCCGTCTACATGCTCAGCACCGGCTTCGTCGCGGTCGTCCAGGGCATCGCCGAGGCGCGGACGAACTTCACCCTGTCCGGCTGGATCGGGCTGCTGTCCCCGTTCAACCTGGTGGAGATCGCCCAGGTCCGGCTGCTCGGCGCGGAACCGACGGTGCCCAGCGTCCCGTCCGGGGTGACCCCCGGGCTGGTGGCGCTCGCGCTGATCGCCGCGGTCGTCGCCGGGTCCATCGCGGTCCTGTACCGCCGTTTCCGGAAGGCGGGCCTTTCATGAGCGAGCTGATCCTGGAGAACGTGTCCCGCTGGTACGGGAACGTCGTCGCCGTCAACGGCGTGTCGATGAGGATCGGCCCCGGCGTGACCGGGCTCCTCGGCCCGAACGGCGCCGGCAAGTCGACGCTCATCCACATGATGGGCGGGTTCCTCGCGCCGTCGTCCGGCAGTGTCACGCTGGACGGGACGCCGATCTGGCGCAACCCCGGTGTCTACCGCAGGCTGGGGCTCGTTCCCGAACGGGAGACGGCGTACGACTTTCTGACCGGCGAGCAGTTCATCGTCGCGATGGCGAAGCTGCACAAGCTGCCCGACCCGGTCGCCGCCGCGCGCCGCGCCATCGGCCTGGTCGAGATGGAGTACGCCGCCGGACGTCCGATCGGCACCTACTCCAAGGGCATGAAGCAGCGCATCAAGATGGCGTCGGCGCTGGTGCACGACCCGCCCGTCCTGCTGCTGGACGAGCCGTTCAACGGCATGGACCCGCGGCAGCGGCTCCAGCTGATGGACCTCATCACCCGGATGGCCGGGGAGGGCCGCACGATCCTGTTCTCCTCGCACATCCTGGAGGAGGTCGAGCGGCTCGCCAGCCACATCGAGGTGATCGTCGCGGGCCGGCACGCCGCGTCCGGCGACTTCCGCAAGATCCGGCGGCTGATGACCGACCGGCCGCACATCTTCCTGGTCCGCTCGTCCGACGACCGGCGGCTCGCCGCCGCCGTCATCGCGGACGGCTCGGCCCGCAGCGTCCAGCTCACCGACAAGGGGCTGCGGATCGAGGCGGTCGACTTCCAGCGCTTCACCTGGCTGCTCCCGCAGGTGTCCCGGGACGCCGGCGTGCGGCTGTGGGAGGTCTCCCCGGCGGACGAGTCCCTCGAAAGCGTCTTCTCCTACCTGGTGGCCCGATGAACGGCACAATCGCGATGATCACGTTCCGGGCGATGCTCGGACGCAAGCGCGCGCTGCTCCTGCTGGGGCTGCCGCTGCTCCTGCTCGTCCTGGCGGTCGGCCTGCGGGCGACCGGCAACGACGACCTGGACGTCTCGGCGCAGACCCTGCAGCGGTTCGGCCTCGCCACGCTGCTGCCGCTGCTCGCGCTGATCGCCGGCACCGGGGTGATCGGCCCGGAGATCGACGACGGCCAGATCATGTACGTGCTGACGAAACCGATCCGGCGCGAGGTGATCGTGCTGACGAAGCTCGTCGTGGCGATCGTCCTGGTGACGGTGTTCGCGGTCGTCCCGACGCTGCTGGCGGGGCTCGTCCTGGCCGGGACGACCGCGGGGCTGACCCCGGCCTTCACGGTCGGCGTCCTGGTCGGCGGCTTCGCCTACAGCGCGGTGTTCGTCGCGCTCGCGGTCGCCAGCCGCAACGCCGTCACGATCGGCCTGCTGTACGCGCTGGTCTGGGAGTCGCTGCTGGGCAGCTTCGCGCCGGGCGCCAAGTCGGCGTCCATCCAGCAGTGGTGCCTGTCCATCACGGACGCGCTGACCGACGCGTCGCCGGTGAGGTCGTCGGTGGACCTTCCGGTGGCGGTCACCCTGCTCATCGCGGTCACGGCCGTGGCGACGTTCCTCGCCGCGTTCCGCCTGCGCTCCCTCCCGGTCGCCAGCGCCGACTAGCGCGGAACATTCCGATTCCGTGAGCAGAATATGCGAAATGCGCGTAATGTGGAGGATTTTCGGGCTGGCCACTTCTGGCATGTGACTCGTGTTACAAACGGTTTGGGATCTCTTGATGATCCGAACCACTGGGAGTGTGCATGCCGATGTCAGTGACACGCCGCCAACTCATGACAAGGGCGGGAGCGGTGGGGGCGGGTATCGCCTTCACCGGCGCCATCGAGCAGTTGTTCGCCGGGAGCGCGTCCGCCGCGCCGACCGGCCGTCAGGACGGGTACGGGCCGCTCGTGCCCGACCCGGAGGGCCTGCTGGACCTGCCCCGCGGGTTCCGGTACACCGTCCTGTCCCGCGAGGGGGAGCCGCTGCGCTCCGGAGAGGGCGCGGTGCCGAGTCACTGCGACGGCATGTCGGCGTTCCCCGGCCCGCGGGAGCGGACCTGGCTCGTCCGCAACCACGAGAACAAGCCGACGGCGGAGCGCCGGGTACCGGCCGTCGACGGCGTCACCTACGACCCCCAGGGCCTCGGCGGCTGCACCGCGCTGGAGGTCGACCGGGCCGGCCGCGTCCACACCGAACGCGTCGCCATCGCCGGGACGGCGGTCAACTGCGCGGGCGGCCCGACCCCCTGGCACACCTGGCTGACCTGCGAGGAGACCGAGGACAGGGCCGGCACCAACGGCTACACCAAGGACCACGGGTTCATCTTCGAGGTCGACCCGTACCGGCAGGACCGGACCGTCCCCGAGCCGCTGACCGCGATGGGGCGGTTCGCGCACGAGGCGATCGCCGTCGACCCGCGCGACGGCACCGTCTACGAGACCGAGGACGCGTTCCAGAAGCCGTTCGGGCTGTTCTACCGGTTCCTGCCGAAGAAGCCGCGCGGCGGGTTCGACAGCCTGCGGGCCGGTGGACGGCTTGAGGCGCTGTGCGTCCCGGGCGTCCCGGACCTGTCGGTCGTGCAGGAGGCGGGCACGGTGTTCGACGGCGTCGAGTGGAAGAAGGTGCCCGACCCGCTGGCGCAGGAGACGCCGATCCGGTTCCAGGACTTCGGCTCCGGCGGCATCACGCACGCGCAGAAGCTGGAGGGCTGCTACTGGGGCGGCGACCGCGTCTACTTCGTGTCGAGCTTCGCCAAGACGAAGGACGGCTCCCAGGCCGACCACTTCGGGCAGGTGTGGTCGTACGAGCCGGCTCACCGCCGGCTGACCCTCGTCATCGTGTTCGGCCCGGCCACCGACGTCCAGAAGGCCGGTGAGTCGCCCGACAACATCTGCCTGGCACCGCAGGGCGGGCTGATGGTGTGCGAGGACGGCAACGGCGCGCAGCACGTGTTCGGCGTGTCGCGGAACCGCACCGTGTACCCCATGGCGCGCAACAGGCAGAACATCGGCACGGAGCAGGCGCCGGCCTGGGGCGAGTTCGCCGGCGTGACGTTCTCCCCCGACCAGCGGACGATGTTCGTCAACGTCTACAACCCGGGCACGACGTTCGCGGTCACCGGTCCCTGGCGTTAGATCCGGCCGCGTCAGGTCTGGCCGCGTCAGGTCTGGCCCCGGTCAGATCCGGCGGAGCCGGACGCGCTGGACGGCGTGGTCGCGGTCCTTGTGCAAGACGAGAGTGGCGCGCGCGCGTGTCGGCAGGATGTTGGACACGAGGTTGATCTCGTTGACGTCCCGCCACACGCGCTGCGCGAACGCGGCCGTCTCGTCCTCGTCCAGTTCGTGCGCGTACTTGTGGAAGTAGGAGCGCGGGTCGGTGAACGCCGTCCGGCGGAGTGCGAACAGCCGGTCGATGTACCACTGCCGGATGTCCTCGACCCGCGCATCCACATAGATGGAGAAGTCGAAGAAGTCGGACACGCCAAGGGCGCCGGGAGGCGGGGCCTGCAGCACGTTCAGCCCCTCGACGATGAGGATGTCCGGACGCCGGACGGTCTGCAGCGCGTCCGGCACGATGTCGTACTCCAGGTGGGAGTACACCGGAATCGCCGCCTCCGCGGCGCCCGCCTTGATCGCCGAGACGAAGCGGACGAGGGCGCGGCGGTCATAGGACTCGGGAAACCCCTTGCGGTCCATGATCCCGCGCTCGGACAGCACGGCGTTCGGGTACAGGAAGCTGTCGGTCGTCACGAGTTCGACGCTCGGATGCTCCGGCCAGCGCGCGAGCAGTGTCCGCAGCACCCGGGACGTGGTCGACTTGCCGACCGCGACGCTGCCCGCCACACCGATGATGAACGGGGTCGGCCGCACCTCGCCGCCGAGGAACCCGCTGACGGTGTCGCGGAGCCGTCCGTCCCCGAGGAAGAACAGGTTGAGCAGCCGGGACAGCGGCAGGTAGACCTCCTCGACCTCGGTGATGTCGATCGGGTCGCGCAGCCCGCGCAGCGCGTTCAGCTCGCCGGGGGTGAGCGGCAGCGGGGTGTTCGCGCGCAGGCCGCGCCAGGACTCGCGGGAGAGTTCCACATAGGGGCTCGGCATGCTGTCCCATCCGCTCGTCATGACTGAACACTATTCGCGCGGGTCGGCCCGTCACCGGGTTTTCACCGCCCGTTACACGCTAGCGCCGCCTGTTTCGCCGCCTGCGGGTAGGTCCAGGCCAGGACACCGAATAGAGTTGCCGCCATGTGCGGAATCGTTGGGTACGTGGGCGGCCGGCCGGCCCTTGACGTGGTCGTCGACGGGCTGGCGCGGCTGGAGTACCGCGGCTACGACTCGGCCGGGGTGGCCGTGCTGGCCGACGGGAAGCTGGCGACGGCGAAGCGCGCGGGCAAGCTCGTGAACCTCCGGGGCGCCCTGGAGGAGGAGCCGCCGCCCGCGGGGACGCTCGGCATGGGGCACACCAGGTGGGCGACGCACGGCCCGCCGAACGACCGGAACGCGCACCCGCACGTCGACTGCACCGGCTCCGTCGCGGTGATCCACAACGGGATCATCGAGAACTTCGCCGCGCTGCGCGCCGAACTGGAGGAGGGCGGGCACGGCCTGGCGTCCGACACCGACACCGAGGCCGTCGCGCACCTGCTGGAGAACGAGCTGAAGGCGGGCGGCGACCTCGCCGAGGCGATGCGCCGTGTCTGCCGCCGGCTGGAGGGCGCGTTCACGCTGGTCGCCGTGCACACCGGTGACCCCGACCTGGTCGTCGGGGCGCGCCGCAACTCGCCGCTCGTCGTCGGTGTGGGGGACGGCGAGAACTTCCTCGCCAGCGACGTCGCCGCGTTCATCGAGCACACCCGCGACGCGATCGAGCTGGGCCAGGACCAGGTCGTCGAGCTGCGCGCCGCCGGGGTGACGGTCACCGACTTCGACGGGCGCCCCGCCGAGGTGAAGGAGTACCACGTCGACTGGGACGTGTCGGCCGCGGAGAAGGGCGGCTACGACTACTTCATGCTCAAGGAGATCGCCGAGCAGCCGCGCGCGGTCGCCGACACCCTGCTCGGCCGGATCGGCGCCGACGGGCGGCTGCGCCTGGACGAGATGCGCATCTCCGACCAGGAGCTCCGCGAGGTCGACAAGATCATCATCGTGGCGTGCGGGACGTCCTACCACGCGGGCCTGATCGCCAAGTACGCGATCGAGCACTGGGCCGGGCTGCCCTGCGAGGTGGAGCTGGCCAGCGAGTTCCGCTACCGCGACCCGATCCTGTCCCCGGCGACGCTGGTCATCGCGATCTCCCAGTCGGGCGAGACGATGGACGCGCTGATGGCCGTCCGGCACGCCCGCGAGCAGAAGGCCAAGCTGCTCGGCATCTGCAACGTCAACGGGTCCACGCTGCCGCGCGAATGCGACGGCGTCCTCTACACCCACGCCGGGCCGGAGATCGCGGTCGCCTCCACCAAGGCGTTCCTCACCCAGCTCGTCGCCGTCTACCTCATCGCGCTCTACCTCGCGCAGGTGCGCGGCACCAAGTGGGGGGACGAGGTGTTCGCCATGGTGCAGCTCCTTGAGCGGATGCCGGAGAAGGTGGAGAAGGTCCTGGAGACCATGGAGCCGGTCCGCGAGCTGGCCCGGTCGCTGGCGGACGAGCACTGCGTGCTGTTCCTCGGCCGCCACGTCGGCTTCCCGGTCGCGCTGGAGGGCGCGCTCAAGCTCAAGGAGCTCGCCTACATGCACGCCGAGGGCTTCGCCGCCGGTGAGCTCAAGCACGGCCCGATCGCGCTCATCGAGGACGACCTGCCGGTCGTGGTGGTCGTGCCGCCGCGGGCGCGGGCCGTCCTGCACGACAAGATCGTGTCGAACATCCAGGAGATCCGCGCCCGCGGTGCCCGGACGATCGTCATCGCCGAGGAGGGCGACGAGTCGGTCGAACCGTACGCGGACACGCTGATCAGCGTGCCGGCCGTCCCGACGCTGCTGCAGCCGCTCGTCACGACCGTCCCGCTGCAGGTGTTCGCATGCGAGCTGGCCACCGCGAAGGGCCACGACGTCGACCAGCCGCGCAACCTCGCCAAGTCCGTCACGGTCGAATAGTCCGGAACCGTCCGCCCCACCGGGCCGCGTCCGGCGAAAGACCGGGACCGGCCCGGGTGGGGTGACGGGGGCAGGACATGGCGACCTCGGGGTCGAGGCCCGCGGTGTGCCGCGCCCGTCTGCGGACGCCTCTTCACCGTGTGCCAAGAGGCGCCCGCATCGCCTGAGGGGAATTTCCCTAATGCGGGTAACGGTCAGATAACCCGCGACCAAAACGCAATTCTCGGGCCGTGTGAGAATCTCAGGCGGGTGTAATTTGCAGCGTCACTTTCAGCGTCACTTTCAGCGGCTGTCGAAATGCCCCTCCTTGACGTCCTCGGTGAACGCTCGCCATTCGCCGAGGCCGAACGCGAGGCGTGCGGAGGTGTCCTCGGTGTCTCGCACGGATATGACGCTCTCGTCGAGTCTGGCCACCTCGACGCAGCCGTTGCTGGCGCCGCATCGGGTGCTCTTCCTCCACTGGGCGGGCGGTGTCCCATGGAAACTCATTCAGGCTCCCTGCATCGAAAGTTGCCTTGCCCGCGGCCGCGCTGGCGGTGCATCAAGCACACGGTAACAAGATCGCAAAAAACGCCTGATCACGAACGGGTGACGCGGTACCCGTGTGACAGGCGTGTCGAGGTAGGTGCGGAGTGTCCGGTGGGGTGGCGACGAGCCGGGTCTGACGGTGGACCCGGCCCGTTCGGCGTGGCGCCCGCCCTGGCCCTCGTGAGGCGGCGGCGGGGCTCAACGGCGTGTCAGCGCCGTGTCATCGGCCCAAATCGAATTCGCCGTTCTTGGCGCGTTCGAGGAAGTCCCGCCACTCTCCCGGAGAGAACGACAGGACCGGGCTCTGCGTTCCGTGCTTGGCATCCCGCGCCCCAACGGAATGGGGCGAACCGGCCAGTGTGGCGATTTCGACGCATGTGTTGCTCGCCCCGCAGTGGGCGCTTCTCCTCCAGTGTGGAGCAGGAGTGGCGAAAGGGGACACTCGGTGCCTTTCACAAGGATTAAGCCACTTGGCGGACCCGTCACCAGGCGTTTTTGGCCGCGACGATGCGGCGCCGGGATTCATCGGCGTCCAGCGCCTGGCCGGCCAGGCTCGAATAGGCGAGCCTGTACATATAGGTAACGGACTCGTCCGCAAGGTGGCTGATCGTCAGGGATTCCACGTGCACGATATCAGGGAAAAGGATGTCGTGCACCGATGAGAATTCCAGAAGTATAAAGGATTCGGCCAACACCGAGTGTGCGATCCCCAAGGGCAGGATCTGCACGGTCACGTGCGGCAGCTCGGTCATCCGGTACAGATGTTCGAGTTGCTCGCGCATCACCTTCCGGTCACCGATCCGGCGCTGCAGAACCGCCTCGTCCAGAACCGCCGACAGTTCGACCGGATGCGGCCCGTCCAGCAGCTCGCGGCGGCGCATTCGCACGTCCAGCCGGCGCTCCAGTTCCTGCGGCGGCAGGGTGGCGAGGTCGCTCCAGCCGCCGATCACATGCCGCGCGTAGTCCTCCGTCTGCAGCAGGCCGGGAAAGACCGTGCTGCCCCATTCCCTGATCGCGCTGGCCTCGGATTCGAGCGCGATGAAGTTCGCGAGCGGGCTCGGCAGGTCGCGGTACTCCTCCCACCATCCGCGCTGCGCGGCGTCGTGCGCCAGGGCGATGAGGTCCTCGTGCCGGGCGCCGTCGATCTCGTACAGCTCCAGCAGCCGCCGCACGTCGCTGATCTTCGCTCCGGTCCGGGCGTTCTCGATCCGGCTGACCTTGGCGGTGGACCAGGTGAGCCGCTCGGCGACCTCGTCCCCGGTGAGACCCCGGCGTTCGCGCAGCCTCCGGAGCTCGGCGGCCAGCCGCCGCTGCCGGACGGAGGGACCTCGGGAAGTGCTCATTGCTGGGGCCTCTCCAGTCCCGGCGGACTGATCTGGGCGCATTCTGCCGCACCTCGGTGCCGCAGTGCGAATACATCGGAGCGGATGAGGAAGATTCTACGACCCATGATTCTTTTGCGCACGTGACACTGAAATTTGCGGCGTAAGTTGCAAATAACCTGCACGGACGCCGCACGAAGGGTTGCCGAACGCGTTCCCGTGGCACCCTAGGGGTGTGATCGACTGGGGGAGTCGCGGATGAGGTACGCGCACGAGGTCGGCAAGGTGCGGACGGCCGAGCGGGCCCTGATGGCCCGGCTCCCCGAGGGCACCCTCATGCAGCGCGCCGCCGCCGGCCTCGCGTCGGTCTGCGCCCGCGTCCTGCCCGCCGTGTACGGGTCCCGCGTCGTCCTCCTGATCGGCGGCGGTGACAACGGCGGCGACGCCCTCTACGCCGGGGCCGGGCTCGCCCGGCGCGGTGCCCGCGTCCAGGCCGTCCAGGCCGGCACCACGATCCACGAGGCCGGGCTGGCGGCGCTGCGGGCCGCGGGCGGGCGGCTCCTGGACGGCGGCGAGGAGCCCGCCATCGCCGCCGCCGACCTCATCATCGACGGCCTCACCGGCATCGGCGGGACGGGCGGTCTCCGCGAACCGCACGCCCGGTACGCCGCGCTGGCCTCCCGGTCCAGCGGAATCGTCGTCGCCTGCGACGTGCCGAGCGGCGTGGACGCGAGCACCGGCCGCGTCGAGGGCACCGCCGTCCACGCCGACGTCACCGTCACGTTCGGGACGCACAAGCCGGGCCTTCTCATCGATCCCGGAGCGTCCTACTGCGGAGTGGTCGAACTGGTCGACATCGGACTGGGCGCCGACCTGCCCGACCCGGACGTCGTCGCGGCCCTCCCGGCGGACGTCCAGCCGCCCGAGCCCGGCGCCGAGTCCGACAAGTACCGCCGGGGCGTCGTCGGCATCCTCGCGGGCGGCGACGCGTTCACCGGCGCGGCCGTGCTGTGCACCGGCGGCGCCGTCCACGGTGGTGCCGGGATGGTCCGCTTCGCCTCGGTCGCGCGCCCGGTGGAGCTCGTCCGGCACCGCTGGCCCGAGGCCGTGACCACGGTGATCGAGCCGGGCCGCCACAACGGCAAGGTCCTGGAGCGCATCGGACGCGTCCAGACCTGGGTCGTCGGCCCCGGCCTCGGCACCGGCGACGCCGCCGAGTCGCTGCTGGAGGCCGCCCTCACCACCGACCTGCCCGTGCTGGTGGACGCCGACGGCCTCACCGTCCTGTCCCACCGCCGCGACCTGCTGCGCCGCGCCGCCCCGACCGTCCTCACCCCGCACGCCGGTGAACTGTCCCGTCTCATCGCCGCGGACCGCGAGGACATCGAGGCCGCCCGCCTCGACCATGTGCGCCGCGCCGCCGCCGAACTGTCCGCCACCGTCCTGCTCAAGGGCTCGACGACCCTGGTCGCGGAGGCGGACCGCCCCGTCCGCGTGAACCCGACCGGCACTCCCCGCCTGGCGACGGCCGGCACCGGCGACGTCCTGTCCGGCCTGATCGGCGCCCTGCTGGCCGGCGGCCTGCCGGCCCTGGAGGCGGCCGCGTCCGGCGCCTACCTGCACGGCCTGGCCGCCCGCCTGGCCGCCGCCCCGGCCCCGGGCCCCGAAGCCCCGATCAGCGCCTGCGACGTGATCGACGCCCTCCCCGCCGCCTTCCGCGGCGTCGCCTGACCGGCGGCGAACTCCGGGGCGGGCCCACGCGTCCTACCGGGTGTGGAGGGCTGACGGAGCGCTCACTGGACGGCGGCCTCCCGGGCCTGACCTGGCGATAATGCCCGGGCATTGCCGCCGGGACGGCACACTGGGTGACCATGAAGGTTCCTGCGGAGGCGCGCGTCGATCTCGGCGCCATCGGCGCCAACATCGGACTGCTGCGCGAGCGCGCCCGGGGCGCCGAGGTCATGGCCATGGTGAAGGCCGAGGCGTACGGGCACGGGCTGGTCGAGGCGGCGCGGGCCGCGCTCGCCGGGGGCGCGGCATGGCTCGGGGTCGCGAAACTGGCCGAGGCACTGCGGCTGCGGGAGGCGGGTCTCACCGCCCGGACGCTGACGTGCATCGGTGTGCCCGGCGAGCCGTACGAGGAGGCCGTCGCCCGCGACATCGACCTGACCGTGGGGGCGGTGTGGCTGCTGGACGAGATCGTCCGGGCGGCGGAGCGGGCGGGACGCCGGGCGCGCGTCCACCTCAAGGCGGACACGGGCATGTCCCGGGGCGGCGTGAGCGGCGGGGACTGGGAGGCGCTGGTCGACGCGGCGCTGAAGGCGGAGGCCGCCGGCCACGTGCGGGTCGTCGGGGTCATGTCGCACTTCGCCTGCGCGGACGAGCCGGGCCACCCGTCGATCGCCGCGCAGCTCGAAGCGTTCACCGCGATGGTGGCGTACGCGGAGCGCGCGGGAGCGCGGTTCGAGGTCCGGCACATCGCGAACTCGGCCGCCGCGCTGACGCTTCCGGAGGCCCGGTTCGACCTCGTCCGCCCGGGGATCGCGACGTACGGGCTGACACCGGTCCCGGCGCTCGGGACGTTCGGGCTGCGGCCCGCGATGACGCTGGTGGCGGACACCGCGCTGGTCAAGCGGGTCCCAGCAGGTCGTGGAGTGTCGTACGGTCACACGTACACCACTCCGCGGGAGACCAATCTGGCTGTGGTGCCCGTGGGGTACGGCGACGGAATCCCCAGGCACGGGTCCAACCTCCTGGAGGTCCTCGCGGGTGGCCGCCGCAGGACGATCGCCGGACGGGTCTGCATGGACCAGTTCGTCATCGACCTCGGCGACGACCGGCTGTCGGCGGGTGAGGAGATCATCCTGTTCGGGCCGGGCGACCAGGGCGAGCCGACCGCGCAGGAGTGGGCGGACGCGCTGGGAACGATCTCCTACGAGATCGTCACCCGCATCGGGTCCCGGGTGCCGAGGGCGTATCCGGGACGGGCGCTGTAGGGGGCGCGTGCATGGACAGCAAGAGCAAGCGCAGGATCGGCGTCCTCGGCGCCGTCGCGGGCATCGGCGCCGCGGGCGTGGGCGCGGCCGTCGGGCTGCGGCACTTCGCCGTCGGCCGGGTGCGGCTGCAGCCCGACCCGGACGCCGGCGAGCCGTTCGGCGAACTGCGCGGGCGGGAGCTGACCGTCGAGGCCGACGATGGCGTCCCGCTGCACGTGGAGGTGGACGGTCCCGACGACGCCGGACTCACCCTGGTGTTCTGCCACGGCTACACCCTCAACCAGGACTCGTGGCACTATCAGCGCCGCGACCTGCGGGGGCTGCGGATGGTGTTCTGGGACCAGCGCAGCCACGGCCGGTCGGGGCGCAGCCGGCCGGCGCACGCGACGATCGACCAGACCGGCGACGACCTGTACGCCGTGCTGGGGGCGACCGTGCGCCCGGACGAGCCCGTCATCCTCGTCGGGCACTCCATGGGCGGGATGACGATCATGGCGCTGGCCGAGCGGCATCCCGAGCTGTTCGACCGGCAGGTCGCCGGGGTCGCGCTGGTCAACACCTCCTGCGGTGATCTGGCGGAGATGACGCTGGGGCTGCCGCTGGTGCTGGCGAAGGCCGTCCGGCCGCTGGCGCCCGGGACGCTGCGCGGCCTCGGCCGCCGCCCTGGCCTCGTGGACAAGGCGCGCGGCCTCGGCGCCGACCTCGCGTTCGTCATCACCCGGAAGATGGCGTTCGCCGACAAGTACGTCAGCCCGTCCGTCGTCGACTTCCTGGAGCAGATGATCAGGGCGACGCCGATCGACGTGATCGCGGAGTTCTACCCGGAGCTGATGGGCCACGACAAGAGCGGCTCCCTCGGCGTCCTCGGCAGGGTGCCGGTCCTGGTGCTGGCCGGGGGGCGGGACCGGCTCACCCCGGCCGGGCACTCGCGCCGCATCGCGGAGGTGCTGGCGGACGCGGAGCTGGTAGAGGTGGAAGTGGCCGGGCATGTGCTGCCGCTGGAGTGTCCGGGGGTGGTGACCGGCGGGCTGCGCCGGCTGGTCGAGCGCGTCCGGTCCGAGTACGGCGGGTCCGAGTACGACGAGGAGGAGCGCACCGCGTGAACGCGATCACCGTCACCGTCCCGACCGCGGCGGACATGCACGAGCTGGGCGTGCGCCTTGCCGGGCTGGTCCGCGCGGGCGACCTGCTGGTGATGACGGGTGACCTGGGTGCGGGCAAGACGACGCTCACCCAGGGCATCGGCGAGGGCCTGAAGGTGCGGGGCCCGATCACCTCGCCGACGTTCGTCATCGCGCGGGTGCATCCGTCGCTCGCGGGCGGGCCGCCGCTGGTGCACGTCGACGCTTACCGGCTGGGGGGTTTCGCGGAACTGGACGATCTCGATCTCGACGCGTCGGTCGCGGAATCGGTGACGGTCGTGGAATGGGGAGAAGGGCTCGCCGAGGGCCTTGCCGAAGATCGTCTGGAAGTGATCATTTCACGCGGAGCCGGGTCCGGCGAGGAGCGCGAAGTAAGGATCGTCGGGGTCGGTCATCGCTGGTCTGACCTGGAACTCGACGCCGGATGACAGGTGTCCGGCAACTTCTGCGTTTTTCGCCGGGCGGGTTGAGCCACTTTACGGTTGCGTGTCGTACTCTTTGCCGGAACGAACCCCACTACGCGACATATCGTTTTCCTCAGCAGGAGTGGAACCGGTGAGTGGTAGCGATCGCAGCGGCAGTGACCGCGACAGCTACCGCGGCTTGGGCGGTGGCCAGGGGCAAGGCGGCGGTTACCGGCCGGACGGCGGTGGATACGGCACGCCCTATCAGGAGGAGAGTGGCCCCTACCGGCGCGAGGCCGACCCGTACCAGCGGGACAGCGGTCCGTATCAGCGGGAGACCGGCCCGTACCAGACCGGTAGCGGCGATTACCGGTCCGGCTCCGGCGGATATCGCACCGACACCGGCGGCCATCGGACCGGCACCGGCGGCTACCGCGCGGACGGCGGCTACCCGCGCGGCAGCGGCGGATCCCGCACCGGCAGCCACCGGGTCGCGCGCAGGCGCCGCGGCGGACGGCACTGGGCCGCGATCCTCGCGGGGGCCGGCGCGGGCGTCGGCGTCTGCGTCCTCGCCGTGTTCCTCGTGCTGAGCGGCGCCGGCGCGGACAAGGAGAAGGACGGCGGCCAGATCGTCGGCAGCGGCGCCACCGAGAACTCCCCGGCGGCCAAGGGCGAGCGCACCCTCGTTCCCGACTCCTGCACGATCGTCGGGCAGGGCCTCATCGACAGGCTCGCCCCCGGCTCAGAGCGCACCCAGGCCGACAACTACCAGGGCAACGACCAGCAGAACCAGTGTGTGTGGGGCGCCTACACGGGCGACAACAAGCGCCAGCTCACCATCGAGTTGCGCACGATCGCCGGGAGCGGCGGCCAGACGCCCACGGGCACCGCCGTCAAGACGTTCATGGCCGAGCGCGCCGCGGACGAGTCCGGCAAGGCACTGCTGAGCGGCCAGAAGCTCACCGAGAAGATCCGCCTGACGGGCGTCGGCGACGACGGCTACATCGTCTACAGCGTCGACGACAAGCAGGGAGCGGGCGAGGCCGTCGGCAACGTCCGGCTGGTGAACGTCCTCATCACGATTCACTACTCGGGCTCCAACTCCGGCGACCCGCTGTCGTCGAAGGCCGCCACCGGTGGCGCCACCGAGGTCGCCAAGGCCGTGGTGGAGGCCCTCAACCAGGGCTGAGCCATTCCCGCCGACCGGTAGGCTTACAATCCGTGCTGGTCTTGGCTTTCGACACCGCAACCGCCGCGATCACCGTGGCGCTGTACGAGTGGACTCCGGGCGAGGGTGCCGTGCCGCGCGGTGTGGCCGAGGCCGTCGACCGGCGCAGGCACACCGAACTGCTCACCCCCTCCATCGCGGCGGTGATGGCGGAGGCCGGGGCGGCGCCGGACGACCTGAGCGCCATCGCCGTCGGTGTCGGGCCTGGACCGTACACGGGTCTGCGTGTCGGCCTGGTCAGCGCCCGCGCCATGGGCGAGGCCCTGACCATCCCCGTGCACGGTGTCTGCACGCTGGACGTCATCGCCTGGGCCACCGGGCGTGCGGAGCCGTTCGTCGTCGCCACCGACGCCCGCCGCAAGGAGGTCTACTGGGCGCGGTACGACTCGTTTCGCACGCGCGTCACCGGCCCGGCCGTGGGCCCGCCGTCGGACGTCCCGGAAGGGCTCCCCGTCGTCGGCGAGGGGGCGGCCCTGTACCCGGAGATCCTCGGCGATTCCTGCCACGACCCCCTGCTCCCCACCGCCAGTGCCCTCGCGGAACTGACCGTCGCCCGCCTCGCGGGCCTCAAGGGACCCGGCCTCCTCCCCCCGGAACCGCTCTACCTGCGCAGACCGGACGCGAGGGAGCCCGGCCCCCGCAAGAAGGTGACTCCCGCATGACCGGCGTCGTCCTGCGGCCCATGACCGGCGCGGACCTGCCCGCCGTCCACCGCCTGGAGCGGCTGCTGTTCCCCGAGGACGCCTGGAGCGAGGAGATGCTCCGCGGCGAGCTCGCCGACCAGCCCCGCACCCGCCACTACGTCGTCGCGGAGGGCCCCGGCGGCGAGATCGTCGGCTACGCGGGCCTCGCCGCGGCCGGAGGGCAGGCCGACGTGCAGACCATCGGGGTGCGCGCCGACCACCGCAAGAACGGCATCGGCGCCGCGCTGCTCACCGAACTGCTGGACGAGGCCGTACGCCGGGGCAGCGAGGCGGTGTTCCTGGAGGTCCGCGCCGACAACGACGCGGCCCGCCGCCTCTACGAGCGGTTCGGCTTCGCCAGGGTGGGTCTCCGCAAGCGCTACTACCAGCCCTCGAACGTGGACGCGATCGTCATGAGCCGCCGGTTCACGCCGCGTCCGCCCATGGGTTTCAACAGGGAGAACACGTGATTCGGGACGAGCCGCTGGTGCTCGGGATTGAGACCTCGTGCGACGAGACCGGGGTCGGGATCGTGCGGGGGCACACCCTGCTCGCGGACGCCATCGCCTCCAGCGTCGACCAGCACGCCCGGTTCGGCGGCGTCGTGCCGGAGGTCGCGTCCCGCGCGCACCTGGAGGCGATGGCGCCGACCGTGGAACGCGCGCTGGCGGACGCCGGCGTGAGGTTCGCCGACGTGGACGCGTTCGCGGTCACCGCCGGCCCCGGCCTGCCGGGCGCCCTCATGGTCGGCGTCGCCGCCGCCAAGGCGTACGCGCTGTCGCTGGGCAAGCCGCTGTACGGCGTCAACCACCTGGCCGCGCACGTGTGCGTCGACCAGCTCGAACACGGCCCGCTGCCCAAGCCGTGCGTCGCGCTCCTGGTGTCGGGCGGCCACTCCTCGATCCTCCTCGTCCCGGACGTGGCGGCCGATGTCCGCTCGCTCGGCAGCACGGTGGACGACGCGGCGGGTGAGGCGTTCGACAAGGTCGCCCGCGTCCTCGACCTCGGCTTCCCGGGCGGCCCGGTCATCGACCGCATGGCCCGCGAGGGCGACCCGGCCGCGATCGCGTTCCCGCGCGGCAAGTACAAGGACGGCACCTACGACTTCTCGTTCTCCGGCCTGAAAACGGCCGTGGCCCGCTGGGTCGAGGCCAAGGAGCGCGCCGGCGAGCCCGTTCCGGTCGCCGACGTCGCCGCGTCCTTCCAGGAGGCGGTCGTGGACGTCCTCACGCAGAAGGCACTGAAGGTCTGCAAGGACAACGGCGTCCACGACCTCCTGATCGGCGGCGGCGTGGCCGCCAATTCCCGCCTGCGCGCCCTGGCGGCCGAACGCTGCGAAGCGGCCGGCGTCCGCCTCCGCGTCCCCCGCCCCAAACTGTGCACCGACAACGGCGCGATGGTGGCCGCCCTGGGGTCCGAACTGGTCGCCACCGGCAGAGCGCCCTCGGCCCTGGACCTGCCGGCCGACTCCAGCCTCCCCATAGAGTCCATCACCCTCTGACCCTGCACCCTCTGGCTTCGGGGTCAGCAGTCGGCCAGGAGCCTGCTCAGGTAGTCCTCGTAGAGGGGGACTGCCGCCTCGTCCAAGGGGCGGTCGTCGGTTTCGGGGAGCAGGTCCAGGAGGCAGCGGACGTCCCAGTAGGGGTCGTGGAGGTGGCCGCCGGAGACCTGGTCGAAGGCGGACAGGAAGCGGTCGGCGACGGACGGGCCGTAGCGGAGGGCCAGGCCGCGGCGCATGCGGGCGATGTCGACGGCGGCGGGGCCGGACGAGGCGTCCGACCAGTCGACGACGCCGGTGAGCCTGCCGTAGGACCACAGGGTGTTGTCGGTGTGGTAGTCGCGGTGGATGAAGCGGGCGGGCGCCTCGGGGGCGGGCCGGGCGGCGACCTCGAAGGCGCGTTCCCACAGGGCGGGGCGGAGCGCGTGCTCGGGCGGGCGGCGCACGTCGAGCCGGTTGTGCGGGACGTACGGCGGCATCGTGGCCGCGCCGTTCAGCGCGTGCACCGGCAGCAGCGCGGCGGCCCACTGGATGAGGTATTCGGGCAGGTCGTCGGGGGACGGGCGGGGCGGGTGGCCGCCGAGCCGGGTGACGAGCAGGGCGGGGACGTCACAGTAGGCGCCCGCGGGGTCGGCGGCGACGAGCTGCGGGGTGGGGATCTCGCAGCCGGCGAGGAGGGCGAGCGCGGCGATCTCGCGTTCGGGGGAGAAACCGGCGTCGCCGGGGGAGCGGCGTGCCGGGTCGCGGGCCGTCCAGCGGCGCAGGACGAGACGGTGGGCGCTGCCGGAGCCGCTCTCCACGAGGAGGGCGTGGTTGGTGTGCGCCGTGCCGCCTGCGAGGGGCCGCACCATGCGGACTTCGGCGCCCTTGCCGAGGCAGTTCTCGACCCAGCGCAAAGTGGTGGGGCCGGGTGGGGCGCCGGTCGGCAGGCAGGGGGCCGGTGTGTGAGTCACCTGATCCATGAAAACGGATTCCGAAGGGTGTTGGGAGTGATTTTCCGAGGACGTATCGTGACAAACTGCACGTCATCGGGATGGTTGGTCGGTGCGGCTTCGGTCGTCGCGGCGGTTGACCGGACAAATGCCACGGATTCCGTTGGGCATCCGAGTGGACCGGGCGGGGCCCGCATCGGACGCCGCGCGGTTCGGGTCAGCGGGCGGTGCGGCTCGGCGATCTCCGGCGTGCCGGGGAGCCGGCCGATCCGCTCGGACATCTCGCCGAGATCGGTCGATCCCCGGTCCACGGGAAGTTGTGCCTCGTTTCCACCCAATGCTCCTTCGTGTGCCGGCGCGACGAAATGATGCACGGCAGATGAATCGCTGAGATGGCCACTGTAGTGCGCACACGGAGCGCCGCTGAAAACGAGGGGCAGAGAAGAATGTGAGTTCTGTGGAATGTGCCTCTTATCCGGCTGGGGTGAATAGAGAGAAACGGCCGGGTACAGGTTGTTCTCCCGCTTCGCGGCCATCGGGGTGATCATGGTGACGGGGTGGTGCGGACGGTGGGGGACGTGTCCGCGCATCACGCCCGAAATCAGCGGCTCCCGAACCGGTGGCGAATACGGGTGGCCGGCACGCGTCGGCCGGGCCGTGGCGCCGTGCGTCGCTTTCGGACGGCATTCCGATGAACCCGCCTTGGTGTTTTCGGCCGGGCGTAAGATCTTCGGAAAGGGTCAGGACCGGCCGCGGTGCCGGGCGGGTCACCGGCCCGGGACCGGACGGGTGAGGAGCGCGACCGGGTCGCGTCCGACACGGGTCACGACCAGGGTGAGCTCCTGCGCGCCCCGGCCCGCCTTGCGTCCGCCGAAGCCGAGGTCGCGGCGCAGCCGGTCGACGTCCACGGCCGAGCCGCGCTTCTTGACGGTCAGCACGCCGATCCCGCGGCGCCGCAGCTCCGCGCGCAGGCGCTTCACGGAGAACGGCATCACGTCCTCGACCTCGTAGGCGGTCGCGAATGGTGTCGGACGCAGCCGGTCGGACGTGATGTAGGCGATGTGCGAGTCCGCTAGCCCGCCGTCCACCAACTGGGCGACCTCACCCACCAGATGGGCGCGGATCACCGCTCCATCGGGCTCGTACAGGTAACGCCCCCACGCGCGCACATCCGGGTCGTCCAAGCCCTGCGGGGTCAGCGTCGAGACCTCCGGGTCGATGTCGGACGAGAGCAGGGTGGCCCGGCGCTCCACGTCCCCTGCGAGCCCACCCAGCCAGAGGGCCGCCTCCTTAACGTCACCGTGGACCGAGATCCACTCGGCCTCCGCGCTGTCCGGCACGGCCTCATGCGGAATGCCCGGCGCCACCTTCACGCACGCCGCAGGCACCTTCGCGGCCATGTCCAGGACGGCATCAAGCGGCGGCTCGTAGGAGCGGGGATCGAAGACCCTGCCCCGGGCAGTACGGCGTCCAGGGTCGGCGAACAGCGCGTCGAACTCGTCCAGGGCGGCCCCGTCCAAAGAGACCTTGGTCGCGTCCCCCACGCGCACAGGGGCGTCCAGTCCGAAAACGGCCACGTTCGCCCGCGCCACCTCAGCCGTCAGCGGGTCGAGTTCCACACCCTCCCCGGCAAGGCCCGCGCGCCCGCGTGCGAGGAGATCCGCTCCTATCCCGCATCCCAGTTCCAGCACACGCGCGCCGTCCAGGCGAGCAGCGAACCGCCGGGCACGATGCGCCGCCACACTCGCCCGGGTCGCCTGCTCAAGCCCCGCCTGCGTGAAGTACATGCGGCCGGCGTCCGCGCCGAACTTGGCCCGCGCCCGCTCCCGCAACCGCACCTGCGTGAGCGCCGCCGCGACGAGCGCGGGATCGTGCCGTTCGCGCAGCCGCGTCGCCGTGCCGAGCAGACCGTCCTCGCTCAGGTCCGCGGCGGACGCCTCGCTGAGGACCGCCTGGCCGGAGGGGGCGAGCAGAGCCCGGAACGACGCGATGTCCACAAAGAGAAGTTAGCCGCCGGTGAACACCGCCGGGCTCCTCCGTGTCCGTGTTGACGGGCTCCCGGGCACGGAATAGTCTCCATGACTGGCACTCTCGTACTGAGAGTGCCAACAAGCGACAAGGTCGGTCTGGCACCCGCGACGACAGGCCGGTCCAGGGTCGCCTCTTCTGCCACATGTGCTGGCCGGTCATCCATGGCCGGCCGAGGACCAATCGAAGGGGAGGTCAGATCGTGACGACCGCCACCAAGGTTGCTCTCAAGCCGCTTGAGGACCGCATCGTCGTCCAGCCGCTTGAGGCCGAGACCACCACCGCGTCGGGTCTGGTGATTCCGGACACGGCCAAGGAGAAGCCCCAGGAGGGCACCGTCCTTGCCGTTGGCCCGGGTCGTGTCGACGACAAGGGCGAGCGTATCCCGGTCGACGTGAAGGTCGGCGAGGTCGTGCTTTACAGCAAGTACGGCGGCACCGAGGTCAAGTACAACAACGAGGAGTACCTCGTTCTCTCCGCCCGCGACGTGCTCGCGGTCATCGAGAAGTAATCACCGAGAACGTGATGCACCCGCCCCGGTCGGCGCCGCCTTCGGCGGGCCCGCCGGGGCGGATCGCGTGGAGAGGAGTATCCGCATGGCGAAGATCCTGGAGTTCGATGAGGACGCTCGCCGGGCTCTTGAGCGCGGCGTCAACGCTCTCGCGGACGCCGTCAAGGTGACGATCGGCCCGCGCGGCCGCAACGTCGTCATCGACAAGAAGTTCGGGGCGCCGACGATCACCAACGACGGCGTCACCATCGCCCGCGAGGTCGAGCTGGAGGACCCCTACGAGAACCTCGGGGCCCAGCTCGCCAAGGAGGTGGCGACCAAGACCAACGACATCGCGGGCGACGGCACCACCACGGCGACCGTCCTGGCGCAGGCGATGGTCCGGGAGGGCACCCGCAACGTGGCGGCCGGCGCGTCGCCGCTCGCGCTCAAGCGCGGTATCGACGCGGCCGCCCAGTACGTGTCCGACCGGCTCCTCAAGTCGGCCCGCGAGGTCGAGGAGAAGGGCGAGATCGCGCACGTCGCGACCATCTCCGCGCAGGACCCGCAGATCGGCGAGCTGATCGCCGAGGCGTTCGAGAAGGTCGGCAAGGACGGTGTCATCACCGTCGAGGAGGCCCACACCATGGGCCTGGAGCTGGAGTTCACCGAGGGCCTCCAGTTCGACAAGGGCTACCTGTCGCCGCACATGGTGACCGACCCCGAGCGCATGGAGGCCGTCCTGGAGGACGCCTACGTGCTCATCGTGGACGGCAAGATCTCCAACGTGCAGGAGTTCCTGCCGCTGGCCGAGAAGGTCGCGCAGACCAAGAAGCCGCTGCTCGTGGTGGCCGAGGACGTCGAGGGCGAGGCCCTGGCGCTGCTGGTCGCCAACAAGATCCGCGGCACGTTCACGTCCGTCGCGGTGAAGGCGCCGGGCTTCGGCGACCGCCGCAAGGCGATGCTGGGCGACATGGCCACCCTGACCGGCGGCCAGGTCGTCAGCGAGGCCATCGGCCTCAAGCTCGACTCCATCGGGCTGGAGGACCTCGGCCGCGCCCGCCGGATCACCGTCACCAAGGACAACACCACCATCGTCGACGGTGAGGGCTCCGCGGAGGACGTGAGCGCGCGGATCAACCAGATCAAGGTCGAGATCGAGAACAGCGACTCCGACTGGGACCGCGAGAAGCTCCAGGAGCGCCTGGCCAAGCTGGCCGGCGGGGTCTGCGTGCTGCGTGTCGGCGCCGCCACCGAGGTGGAGCTGAAGGAGAAGAAGCACCGCCTGGAGGACGCCATCTCGGCGACCCGCGCGGCGATCGAGGAGGGCATCGTGTCCGGCGGCGGCAGCGCGCTGGTCCACGTCGCCAAGGAGGGCTTCGACGCGCTCGGCCTGTCCGGCGACGAGGCCACCGGCGCCGAGGCCGTCCGCCGTGCGCTCAGCGAGCCGCTGCGCTGGATCTCCGAGAACGCCGGCCAGGAGGGCTACGTCGTCGTCTCCAAGGTGCAGGAGCTGAAGGCCGGGCACGGCTACAACGCCGCCACCGGCGAGTACGGCGACCTGGTCGCCCAGGGCGTCATCGACCCGGTGAAGGTCACCCGCTCGGCGGTCACCAACGCCGCCTCGATCGCGGGCATGCTGCTCACCACCGAGGTGCTCGTGGTCGACAAGCCGGAGGAGGCCGAGGAGGCCGCCGGCGGCGGTCACGGCCACGGCCACGGTCACGGCCACTGATCGCCTTCCGGACGGGTCCGTCCCGTCCGGAGCGCGTCGGCAGACCCCCGTCCCGTCCCGGGCCGGGGGTCTTGCCTTTATGTCGGCTAATGGGGTGTTCATCACCTAATGGGCTATTTAAGATTCAGTAACGCCGGGCAGTCAGATGAACGCGTGGAGTAATAACCCCAGGTTCGTTCCAGCACTGTGACCATTCCGTTGTAAAGGACGGGGCAGACATGACCGGCGGTGCTGGGCATCATGCTTGACGTGACCGAGGGATGCTACGCCGGGACCATGACCGCGCGCGCTGCCGAACCCTCGGGAGGGCCCGCCCCTCCACAGCCCCGCGACCCCGGCCGCGGGGCGCGGGCCCGGCGCGCGGCGGACAGCGCCGACGGCGATCTCAGGGAACTGGCGAACCTCGCCGTGCAGGGCGACCCGAGCGCGATCGAGGTCCTCATCGCCGAGGTGCGCCCCATGGTCGTCCGGTACTGCCGGGCCCGGCTCGGACGGATCTCCGGGCAGTACCACATCGCCGACGACGTGGCCCAGGAGGTCTGCATCGCGGTCGTGTCGGCCCTGCCCCGCTACCGTGACATGGGCCGCCCCTTCGCGTCCTTCGTCTTCGGCATCGCCGCGCACAAGATCGCGGACGCGCTGCGCAGCGCGGTCCGCGCGGCCGTCCCCACCGAGGACCTGCCGGACGGTCCGGACGACCGCCCGGGGCCCGAGGAGACGGTGGTCCGCTGCATCGAGGCCCAGCGCGCCCGCGACCTGCTGACGCGGCTGCCCGACCACCAGCGCGAACTGGTGCTGCTGCGGGTCGTCGCGGGCCTGTCGGCCGAGGAGACCGGCAACGTGCTCGGCATGTCCGCGGGCGCGGTGCGGGTCGCGCAGCACCGGGCCCTCACCCGGCTCCGGGCAATGGCCAGAGAGGAGTCGATCGCTTGACGGAGCGAGGCCCCCGTACCGGCATCGGGGGCGCCCCGAATCCGGCCGGGTCCTCGCACTCCGGCGATGCCCCGGCGCCGGCGGGCCGCCCGCCCGCCGCCGTCCCGGCCGTGGACCTGGCCGCGGTCCGCCGTACCGACGCGCTCATCGAGGCGCTGGCCGCGCGGCGCGCCGTCCGCCCCGAGGGCGGGGCCGGACGCCAGGCCGACGACTCCGACCCGGCGGTGCGGCTGCTGCGCGCACTGATCATCGACGTGGACGACCAGGACCCCGGCCGCGACGGCGACCCCGGCCCGTCCGCACCGCCGCCCGCGCCGCCCGGCCCCGGTTCCCGCCGCCGGGGGTCGCGCACGATCGTGGCCTTGGGCGTGGCGGGTGCCGTCCTCGCCAGCACCGGCGTCGCGGCGGCGGGCGGCGGCGTCGCCGACCGCACGTCCGCGGCCCCGGTGCCGAGCGCGTCCGGCATCTCGGGGAAGGCGGACAAACCCGTCCGCGACCTCGATGCCGAGACGCGTACCCGCCCGCAGGCCGCCGCCCGTCCCGCACCGGCGCCCCCGGCGGCGCGCGAGCCGTCCGGCGACCCGGAACGCGAGGACATGGCGCGCCTCAAGCGGCGCCTGGAGTACCTGTTCCCGCCCCGTCCCCGCGCCGGCCGCCCGGATGTCCCCACCCTGATCACGCGCTCGGCCCCGGCCGCCCGTCCGAACACCCCGCCGGACGACGACCCGCTCCGCCGCCTGGACGACCTGCGCCGCGAAGCCGGGAAACAGGCGAACCGCTACGACAACCCCCGCTGGGACGACTAACGGCCCGCTGGGACGACTAGCGGGCGGCCAGGGCGGCGGGGTCAGCCGTCGTCGCGTCCCTCTTCGCTGTCGATCACGCCATCGACGTAGCCGCGGGCGTATTCCCAGCTCACGTAGTCGACGGGATCGGGGGACAGGGCGGGTTCGTGCACGCGGGGCAGGCCCTCGTCCAGCAGGTGGCGCAGGTTTCCGTGCAGCAGTTCCCAGTCGATGTAGTGGAGTTTGCCGCAGTCGCCGCAGTCGACGGTGAGCCCGCGCACCCCGAGCGGCTCCAGCAGGGCCCGGAACACCTCCAGGTCGGCGATGTCGGCCAGCACGTCCTCCCGCTCCGTCACGCTGAGCGGAGCGGTATCGCCACCTGGGTCGCCGAGCGCCGCCGCCGGGTCATCCGGATCTCCGGCGAACGGGTCGAGCGGTGCGTCGTCGTGCACACTCCCACGCTACTGCGGGACGCCCCGCGAGGTGCACCCCCCGAGTCTTCTTTGTGCGTGAACAATCACGCGGCGTGCGCGCGTGTCCGAAATAGGCCGGGAATGTTCAGGACCGTCCTGCTTGTTGCGTGATGTCAGCAAGACCACGCGGCGGTCGCGGGCAACAGCCCGTCCCGGCGCGGGCGCACGCCCTACCATGGAAGCAGGGCCCTCGCGACCTGGCCCGATGCCGCCACCACCACGGGAAGGTTGTCATGAACCCCGCCGCCGAGCCCGACAAGTTCCTCCCGCAGGGCCTGACCTTCGACGATGTGCTCCTGCTGCCGGGCTACTCCGACATGCAGCCCGGCGAGGCCGACACCACGACCCGCCTCACCCGCGAGATCTCGCTGCGCATCCCGCTCGTCTCGGCGGCGATGGACACCGTGACCGAGGCCCGGACGGCGGTCGCGATGGCGCGGCAGGGCGGCATCGGCGTCCTGCACCGCAACATGCCGATCGAGGAGCAGGCCGAGGAGGCCGACCGGGTCAAGCGGTCCGAGTCCGGGATGATCACCAACCCGGTGACCTGCCTGCCGGACGCCACGCTCGCCGACGTCGAGGCCCTGTGCGCGCACTACCGGATCTCCGGCGTGCCGGTCACCGATGTGCGGGGCGTCCTGGTCGGCATCGTGACCAACCGTGACATGCGCTTCGAGTCGGACCTGTCCCGTCCGGTCCGCGAGGTCATGACGCCGATGCCGCTGGTGACCGCGCCGGTGGGCGTGTCGCGGGACGAGGCGTTCCGATTGCTGCGGGGCAACAAGGTGGAAAAGCTCCCGCTGGTGGACGCCGACGGCCGGCTCAAGGGCTTGATCACCACCAAGGACTTCACCAAGAGCGAGCAGTATCCCAACTCCACCAAGGACGCCGGCGGGCGGCTGCTCGTCGCCGCGGCCGTCGGTGTCGGCGAGGACGCCGTCCGCCGGGCCCGCGCCCTGATCGAGGCCGGCACCGACGTGATCATCGTGGACACCGCGCACGGCCACTCCAAGGGCGTCGCCGACACCATCGCCGCGATCAAGGGGAGCTCGTCCGTCCAGGTCGTCGGCGGCAACGTCGCCACCTACGCGGGCGCGAAGACCCTGGTGGAGGCGGGCGCCGACGCGGTCAAGGTCGGCGTCGGCCCCGGCTCGATCTGCACCACCCGCGTCGTCGCCGGCGTCGGCGTCCCGCAGATCACCGCGATCCACGAGGCGTCCCGCGCGGCGAAGGAGGCGGGCGTCCCGGTGATCGGGGACGGCGGCGTGCAGTACTCCGGTGACATCGCCAAGGCCCTGGTCGCGGGCGCCGACACGGTGATGCTCGGCAGCCTGCTCGCCGGCATCGAGGAGTCCCCGGGCGAGCTGATCTTCGTCCACGGCAAGCAGTACAAGTCGTACCGCGGCATGGGCTCGCTCGGCGCGATGCGCAACCGCGAGCGCGGCGCCTCGTTCTCCAAGGACCGCTACGCGCAGGCCGACGTCACCTCCGAGGAGAAGCTGATCCCCGAGGGCGTCGAGGGCCAGGTGCCCTACCGCGGCCCGCTCGCCAACGTCGCGCACCAGCTCGTCGGCGGCCTCCACCAGTCCATGTGGTACGCGGGGACGCGCACGATCCCCGAACTCCAGGAGCGCGGCCAGCTCATGCGCATCAGCGTCGCCGGCCTCCGCGAAAGCCACCCCCACGACATCCAGATGACGGTGGAAGCCCCGAACTACCAGGGCCGCTGACGCCCGCCGCCCGTGCGACGTGCCGGGACGGGTGACGTAAGCTCTTCCGGGGCTTGGTTCCGGGGTCGCCGGGAACACCGATCACGTGGAGGAAGGGCGCAGTGGCTGCTGAGGTGGAGATCGGCCGTGGCAAGAGCGGCCGCCGGGCGTACGCCTTCGACGACATCGGCATCGTGCCGTCCCGCCGGACGCGCGATCCCAAGGAGGTCAGCGTCGCCTGGCAGATCGACGCCTACCGGTTCGAGATCCCGCTGCTCGTCGCCCCGATGGACAGCGTCGTCAGCCCCGCCACCGCGATCGCCGTCGGCCGGCTCGGCGGCCTCGCCGTCCTCGACCTCGAAGGGCTGTGGACCCGGTACGACAACCCCGAGCCGCTGCTCGCCGAGATCGCCTCGCTGGACGACGCGGCTGCCACCCGGCGGCTCCAGGAGATCTACACCGAGCCGATCAAGGAGGAGCTGATCGGCCGCCGGATCCAGGAGGTCCGGGACGCGGGCGTCACCGTCGCGGCACGGCTGTCGCCGCAGCGCACCGCGCAGTTCCACAAGGCCGTCATCGACGCGGGCGTCGACCTGTTCGTGATCCGCGGGACGACCGTGTCCGCCGAGCACGTGTCGGGACGCGCCGAGCCGCTGAACCTCAAGCAGTTCATCTACGACCTCGACGTCCCCGTGATCGTCGGCGGCTGCTCCACCTACACGGCCGCGCTGCACCTGATGCGCACCGGCGCGGCCGGGGTGCTGGTCGGGTTCGGCGGCGGTTCCGGGCACACGACCCGGACCGTCCTCGGCGTCGCCGTCCCGATGGCCACCGCGGTCGCGGACGTCGCCGCCGCCCGCCGCGACTACATGGACGAGTCCGGCGGACGGTACGTCCACGTGATCGCCGACGGCGGCATGGTCAACAGCGGCGACATCGCCAAGGCGTTCGCCTGCGGCTCCGACGCCGTGATGGTCGGGTCGCCGTTCGCCCGTTGCGCCGAGGCGCCCGGACGCGGCTACCACTGGGGCAGCGAGGCGCACCACGGCGACGTCCCGCGCGGCACCCGCCTCGAACTCGGGACGATCGGGACGATGGAGCAGATCCTGCACGGGCCGTCCCATGTCGCGGACGGCTCCATGAACCTCATCGGCGCGCTGCGCCGCGCCATGGCGACCTCCGGTTACACGGAGCTGAAGGAGTTCCAGCGGGTCCAGGTCGTGGTGGCTCCCCGCCGGTCCACCGACTGAGCGGACCCCCTCGCGCGTCGGGGTTTGTCCCGGCTGTTGGACCTCCCCGGAGGGAACTCGATCGTTTCCGGGGTGGGCCCATCCCTACTCTTGGGTAGGTACTGCTGGGAAACCGAACGCTATGGGGGGATATGCGATGACGGCATCACCGGTGACCGGCCTTGGAAGCTCGCGGCTGGGCCCTGCCGAGCGGGCCGCGGCGCTCGACCGCATGGCGCGCGAGGAGTTCGACGTCGTCGTCGTGGGCGGCGGCATCGTCGGCGCGGGCGCGGCGCTGGACGCGGCCACCCGGGGACTGTCGGTCGCGGTGGTCGAGGCCCGCGACTTCGCGTCAGGAACGTCGTCGCGCTCGTCCAAGCTGATCCACGGCGGGCTGCGCTACCTGGAGCAGTACAACTTCGACCTCGTCCGGGAGGCGCTGACCGAGCGCAGCCTGCTGCTGCAGCAGATCGCGCCGCATCTGGTGCAGCCCGTCCCGTTCCTGCTGCCGACCACCCACCGCGTGTGGGAACGCGCGTACTTCGGCGCGGGTGTGGCGCTGTACGACGTGCTGGCGTTCCAGATGGGCAGCACCCGGGGCGTCCCGCACCACCGGCACCTGACCCGGCGCGGCGCGCTGCGGCTCGCGCCGTCCCTGCGCAAGGACGCCTTCACGGGCGCGATCCAGTACTGGGACGCGCAGGTCGACGACGCCCGCTACGTCATGACCGTGCTGCGGACGGCCGCCGAGTACGGCGCCCAGATCGCGTCCCGCACCCAGTGCGTCGGCTTCCTCCGCGAAGGGGAGCGCGTCACCGGCCTGCGCATCCGCGATCTCGAAGCGAACACGACCAGCGAGGTCCGCGCCAAGCAGGTCGTCAACGCCACCGGAGTGTGGACGGACGACATCCAGGAACTCGTCGGCGGTCGCGGCCAGATCCACGTGAAGGCGTCGAAGGGCATCCACCTCGTCGTCCCGAAGGACCGCATCCACTCCTCGGCGGGCATCATCCTGCGCACGGAGAAATCCGTCCTGTTCGTGATCCCGTGGGGGCGCCACTGGATCATCGGCACCACCGACACCGCCTGGGACCTCGACCGGGCCCACCCCGCCGCCTCCAAGGCCGACATCGACTACGTCCTGGACCACGTCAACGCCGTCCTCAACACCCCCCTCACCCACGACGACGTGGAGGGCGTCTACGCGGGCCTGCGCCCGCTGCTCACCGGGGAGACCGAGGAGACCTCCAAGCTCTCCCGCGAGCACGTCGTCGCGCACCCCGTCCCCGGCCTGGTCCTCGTCGCCGGCGGCAAGTACACCACGTACCGCGTCATGGCCAAGGACGCCATCGACGCCGTCGCCCACGGCCTCGACGGCAAGATCCCCCAATCCTGCACGGACCGCGTGCCCCTCGTCGGCGGTGACGGCTTCCAGGCCATGTGGAACGCCCGCCACCGCCTGGCCGCCCGCTCCGGCCTGCACGTGGCCCGCGTCGAGCACCTTCTCCGCCGCTACGGCACCCTCGTGGACGACCTGCTCGACCTGATCTCTGACAAGCCCGACCTGGGCAAACCGCTGACCGGTGCCGAGGACTACCTCCGCGCCGAGGTCGTCTACGCCGCCACCCACGAGGGCGCCCGCCATCTCAACGACGTCCTGGCCCGCCGCACCCGCATCTCCATCGAGACCTGGGACCGCGGCGTGGGCGTCGCGCAGGAGGCCGCCGACCTCCTCACCCCCGTCCTCGGCTGGTCCAAGAAGCAGCGCGACCGCGAGATCGAGTACTACCGCAAGCGGGTGGAAGCCGAACGAGCCTCCCAGACCCAGGACGGCGACCAGGAAGCCGACGCCCACCGCCGAGGCGCCCCCGACATCGTCCCAATCGCCACCCCCTGACCTGGGAACGGAACCGGGTGGGGCATATCACTGCAAGTAGTGCGTTACTTGCGGGTAGCAAAAATGATCGCGGGGTCCTACGCTGCCTGCATGGCATCCCCCACGGTCCCTGCCAAAGGTGCGGCAGAGCACAGGCTCCCCCAGCCCCTGATCGACCGGCTGGCCTCCCACGTCGTCTCGGACGGCACCGACAGCGCGACGATCCCCAGCCCGTTCACGGGTGAGCCCCTCGCGACCGTTCCGCGCTCCGGTGCCGGCGACGTCCGCGGGGCCTATGAGCGCGCCCGCGAGGCACAGCGGGCCTGGGCGGCGCTGCCGGCCGGCGAGCGGGTCAAGCCGTTCCTCCGCCTGGCGGACGCGCTGGTCGACCGGCGTGCGGAGATCCTCGACATCATCCAGCTGGAGACCGGCAAGGCGCGCCGCCACGCGATGGAGGAGTTCCTCGATGTGGCGCTGTGCTCGCTGTACTACGCCCGGCGGGCCCCGAGGCTGCTGAAGCCGAAACGCCGGCAGGGCATGGTGACGGGGCTGACACGGGTGCGGGAACTGCGGCACCCGAAGGGCGTCGTCGCGCTGATCGCCCCGTGGAACTACCCCTTCGCGCTGGGGGCCAGCGACATCGCGCCCGCGCTGATGGCGGGCAATGCGGTGATCCACAAGCCGGACACCCAGACGTGCCTGTCGAGCCTGTGGGTGCTGGACCTGCTGGTCGCGCTCGGGCTGCCCAAGGACCTGTGGCAGATCGTCGTCGGCGAGCCGGCCGAGATCGGCGACCCGCTGGTGGAGAACGCCGACTATGTCTCGTTCACCGGGTCGACGCGCGGCGGCAAGGCCATCGCCGAGAAGGTCGCGCCGCGCCTCGTCGGCTACTCGCTGGAGCTCGGCGGCAAGAACCCGATGATCGTCCTGCCGGACGCCGACGTCGAGCGGACCGCGCGCGGCGCCGTCCGCGCGTGCTTCACCAACGCCGGCCAGCTGTGCATCTCGATCGAGCGGCTGTACGTGCACGAGGACATCTACGACCGGTTCGTCCCCCGGTTCGTCGAGCTGGCCAAGGACATGAGGCTCGGCGCGGGACTCGACTTCGACGCCGACATGGGCTCGCTGACCCACCGGCGCCAGCTGGACGCGGTGACGCGGCATGTCGACCAGGCCGTCAAGGAGGGTGCGACCGTCCTCGCCGGCGGCAAGGCCCGTCCCGACGTGGGCCCGCTTTTCTACGAGCCGACGATCCTCGCGGACGTCAACGGCGACATGGACCTGTGCGCGAACGAGACGTTCGGGCCCGTCGTCGCGGTCTACAAGTACCGGGACGAGGACGAGGTCGTCGCCCGCGCCAACGACACCCCGTACGGGCTGAACGCGTCGGTGTGGACGAAGAACCCGGCGCGGGCCCGCCGGCTCGCCGCCCGCATCCAGGCGGGGACGGTGAACATCAACGACGGCTACGGCGCCGCGTACGCGTCCTACGACTCGCCGATGGGCGGGATGAAGCAGTCCGGTGTGGGACGCCGCCACGGGGCCGAGGGCCTGCTGAAGTTCACCGAGGTGCAGACGATCGCCAGCCAGCACCTCATGGACCTCGAACCGCCGGCCGGCATCGGCTACGACAAGTTCGCCGACTACATGGCGTCCGGCATCAAGCTCATGAAGAAGCTGCACATCAAGTAGGGATCGTTCGTGAAGCATGACTTCGACGTGCTCGTCGTCGGGTCGGGATTCGGCGGCAGCGTCTCGGCGCTGCGGCTGACCGAGAAGGGCTACAAGGTCGGCGTGATCGAGGCGGGCCGCCGCTTCGACACGAACCCGTCGGGCGCGCCGGGATCCCGGTATCCGGAGCTGCCCAAGACGAACTGGCGCATCGGGCGGTATCTCTGGGCACCGGCGCTCGGCCTGACCGGCATCCAGCGGATGCACCTCATCCGGGGGGCGAAGTCGAGCCGGGTGATGGTGCTCGCGGGCGCGGGCGTGGGCGGCGGGTCGCTCAACTACGCCAACACCCTGTACGTCCCGCCGGAGCCGTTCTTCAAGGACCGGCAGTGGGCGCACATCACCGACTGGCGGGACGAGCTGGCGCCCTACTACGACCAGGCCAAGCGGATGCTCGGCGTCGTCCAGAACCCCACGACGACCGAGGCCGACAAGGTCATGAAGAAGGTCGCCGACGGGATGGGCAAGGGCGACACGTTCGTGAAGACCCCGGTCGGCGTCTACTTCGGGCGCGGCGCCGGGATCGAGAGCGCCGACCCGTACTTCGGCGGGGCGGGCCCGCGCCGGCGCGGCTGCCTTGAGTGCGGCGAGTGCATGGTGGGCTGCCGCCACGGCGCGAAGAACATGCTCACCGAGAACTACCTGTACCTTGCCGAGAAGGCCGGTGCCCGCGTGATGCCGCTCAGCCGCGTCACGTCGGTCAGGCCGCTGCCCGGCGGCGGCTACGAGGTCGAGATCGTCCGGACGGGCTCGTTCGGGCGCAACCGCAAGACGTTCACCACCGAGCAGGTCGTCTTCGCCGCCGGTACCTACGGGACGCAGAAGCTCCTGCACAAGCTCAAGTCGGCCGGGGCCCTGCCCCGCCTGTCGGGCCGGCTGGGCGCCCTGACCCGCACGAACTCCGAGGCGATCCTCGGCGGTGGCCGCCGCAACGGCAGGCCCGGCCCCGACTTCTCCGAGGGCGTCGCGATCACCTCGTCGTTCCATCCCGCCCCGGACACGCACATCGAGCCCGTCCGCTACGGCCGGGGCTCCAACCTCCTCGCCGGCCTGCAGACGCTTCTCGTGGACGGTGACCGTCCGGGCGAGCGGCACACGCCCCGCATCCTGAAGTTCGCCCGCCAGGCGGTGCGCCGCCCCCGCGACCTCGTCCAGCTGTTCGACGTGCGGCACTGGTCGGAGCGGACGGTCATCGCGCTGGTCATGCAGACCCGCGACAACTCGATCACGCTGCGCCCGAAGAGGGGGCCGTTCGGGTGGGACGTCCGCGCGTCCGCCGGGCACGGTGAGCCGAACCCGACCTGGATCCCGGAGGGGCACGAGGCGACGCGCCGGATCGCCGAGGAGATCGGCGGCATCCCCGGCGGCTCCTGGGGCGATCTGTTCGACATCCCGATGACCGCGCACTTCCTCGGCGGCTGCGTCATCGGCGACTCCGCCGAGTCCGGCGTGATCGACGCCTACCACCGCGTCTACGGACACCCCGGCCTGCACATCGTGGACGGCTCCGCCGTCTCGGCCAACCTGGGCGTCAACCCGTCCCTGACCATCACCGCCCAGGCCGAGCGCGCGATGTCGTTCTGGCCGAACCGCTCCGAGGACGACCTTCGCCCCGCCCTGGGGGAGCCGTACCGCCGTCTCAGCCCGGTCGCCCCGAAGAACCCGGTCGTCCCGGCCGCCGCCCCGGCGGCCCTGAACCTTCCGATCGTCGACATCACCTGACACGACAACCCCCGATCAGACTCGTTGACCGGATTCTCGGGCCGCCGCGAACGGCTTGGAAGCAGAACGCGATCCTGTGGAAAACGGCGCGCTGTGGTCCGCCGTGCCCTCAATGCGGCTGACCCCATTGCCTGGTGGGGGACATCCGGTGCTTCAGGATCAGGTCCAGTGCC
>NZ_BCQQ01000057.1 GCF_001552155.1 Actinomadura formosensis NBRC 14204
CGCGGCCCTCGCGGCGGCGCGGGCCGCCCGCGCCGGCGACCTGGACCGGCACCTGACCGCCCTGCTGGCCACGCCCGCCGCGCCGGACGGGGTCGCGCTCGTCGCGGTGGGGAGCCATGCGCGGCGCGAGCTGACGCCCGGCGGCGACCTCGACCTCGTTCTCCTGCATCGCGGCCGGGACGACATCGCCGAGATCGCCGACCGGGTCTGGTATCCGCTCTGGGACTCCGGGACGCGGCTCGACCACTCCGTCCGCACCGTCCACGAGGCCCGGACCGTCGCCCGCGACGACTTGAAGGCCGCCCTCGGGCTGCTCTCCGCGCGGCGGGTCGCGGGCGACCGCACGCTCGCGGACGAACTGCGCGCCGCCGTCCTCGCCGACTGGCGCGCCGCCGCCCCCGCCCGGCTGCCCGACCTGTCGGCGATGTGCCGCGGACGCTGGGAGAGCCACGGCGAACTGGCGTTCCTCCTCGAACCCGACCTCAAGGAGGCGCACGGCGGACTGCGGGACGTCCACGTGATGCACGCCGTCGCCGCGTCCTGGGTGGCGTCGGCCCCGGACGGCCGGGTCCGGGCCGCCCACGACCTGCTCCTCGACGTGCGGCACGCGCTGCACGAGGTCACCGGACGGTCAGGTGACCGGCTCGTCCTGCAGGAACAGCAGGCCGTCGCCCGCGCACTCGGCCTGCCGGAGGCCGCCGTCCTGCAACGCTCGATCGTGGAGGCGGCCCGCACGATCACCTACGCCGGCTCCCACCTGTGGCGCCGTGTCGAACGTTTCGCGAGATCCAGGAACGCCCGGCCCGCGCCCCGGCGACGCGGCGTCGAGCGCCGTCCCCTCGGAAACGGCGCCGTGGAACACGAAGGCGAGGTCGTCCTCGCCCGCAACGCCGACCTCGCCGACCCCGCGCTCGGCCTGCGCGTCGCCGCTGCCGCCGCCCAGGCCGGGCTGCCGCTCGCCCCCGCCACCGTCTCCCGGCT
This sequence comes from Actinomadura formosensis NBRC 14204, assembly GCF_001552155.1. GTDB lineage: Bacteria > Actinomycetota > Actinomycetes > Streptosporangiales > Streptosporangiaceae > Spirillospora > Spirillospora formosensis. The sequence continues at coordinate 982 of NZ_BCQQ01000057.1, forward strand.
CGCCGGGCACGCCGCCCTGCCGCCGGTGCCGTGGCCCGCCGGCGCCCGGGACGCGCTCGTCTCCCTGCTCGGCGCAGGCCCCGCCGCCATCGCCGGCTGGGAGGCCCTCGACCAGGCGGGACTGATCGTCCGGCTGCTGCCCGGCTGGGAACGCGTCCGCAACCGGCCGCAGCGCAACCCCGTCCACCGCTTCACCGTGGACCGCCACCTCGTCGAGACCGCCGCCGGCGCCGCCGCCCTCACCCGCGAGGTCGCCCGTCCCGACCTGCTCCTCATCGGCGCCCTCCTGCACGACATCGGGAAGGGCGGGCCGGGCGACCACTCGACGACCGGTGCCCTCGTCGTCCGCGACCTCGGTGCCCGGCTCGGCTTCCCCGAGGACGACGTGCGCGTCCTCGAAGCCCTCGTCCGCCACCACCTCCTGCTCCCCGAGACCGCCACGCGCCGTGACATCGACGACCCGGTGACCGTCCAGAGCGTGGTCACGGCCGTGTCGGACGTGCCGGGCCGCGAACGTGAACTCCTCGACCTCCTCGCCGCCCTCGCGATCGCCGACGGCACCGCCACCGGACCCGCGGCCTGGGGCACCTGGAAGGCCCGCCTCGTCGCCGAACTCGCCCGCCGCGCCGCCGCCGCCCTCTCCGGCGGGACGCCGCCGCCCGCGCCCGTCCTCGGACCCGCCCACCTGGCCCTGGTCCGCCACGACGGCGCCGCCGTCCGCGTCACCGGCTCCCACATCACGATCACCGCCCCCGACCGCCCCGGCCTCCTCTGGCGCGCCGCCGGTGTCCTGGCCCTGCACCGCCTGGCCGTGAGAACCGCCCGCACGATCTCCTCCCCGCATCCACCCGCCCGGGACGGGTCCGCGTCTTCGGGGGAGACGGCGGTGCTGGACTTCACGGCGGTGCCCGAGTACGGGACGCCGCCCGACCCCGCCGGTCTGGAGGCGGACCTGCGGCGCATGCTCGCGGGACGCCTCGACGTGGCCGCCCGCCTTGAGCGGCGGACACGGGCGGTGCGGGCACGTCCCGGTGTCCCGGTGCCGCCGCCGCGCGTCATGATCCTGGACGACGCCTCACGGACGGCGACCGTCATCGAGGTGCGCGCCCACGACCGTCCCGGCCTGCTGTGGCGGGTCGGGCGGGCACTCGGCGCGTGCGGCCTCCAGATCCGCGCCGCCCAGGTCGACACCCTGGGAGCCGAGGCCGTGGACGTCTTCTACGTGGTGGACGACGAGCATCGCCCCCTCGATGACCTCAACACGCTCAACACCGTCCGAGCCCGAATCCTCGCCGCTCTCCACTAGCGCCCAGGGAAGCGGACAAGACCACAGAAACCCGCCATTACACTCGCATGAGCCATCCCTCAGCCACGCGACAACCGAAAGGCACGCTGTCTTAAGCTCGGCCCGCAACAACCCGCCGCGTTGCGATCGCGTGCGAAGCCAGGTTCGAGCGAAGCGAGAACCTGATCGCGCAGCGAGCCCCTGGGCGAGCCGGAGCGATGCCAGCGATCGCCGCGTGGCCCGTTGAAGGAGGGCCGTCAAGGCCCGACGCCGAGGGCAACGCAATGAACACAGCGATCGCCGCTTTGCTCGTTGAAGGAAGGCGCGCCAGCGCCTGACGCCGAGAGCAAAGCAATGAGTACGACTGACCCGATACGCTGATAGACGATCCCAGAAGCTTTCCAAGGACGGTCCAGACACGTGTTCGAGACGCTCTCCGACCGGTTGACGACGGTCTTCTCGTCGCTGCGCAGCAAGGGTCGGCTCTCCGAGGCCGACATCAACGCGACGGCCCGCGAGATCCGGATCGCGCTGCTTGAGGCCGACGTCGCGCTGCCCGTCGTCAAGGACTTCATCGCGCGGGTCAAGGAGCGGGCGCGGGGCGCGGAGGTCTCGCAGGCGCTGAACCCGGCGCAGCAGGTCGTCAAGATCGTCAACGAGGAGCTCATCACCATCCTCGGCGGTGAGACCCGGCGGATCCAGCTGGCCAAGACGCCGCCGACCGTGATCATGCTCGCGGGTCTGCAGGGCGCCGGTAAGACGACGCTCGCCGGCAAGCTCGCCCGGTGGCTGAGGCAGGAGGGGCACACGCCGATGCTCGTGGCCGCCGACCTGCAGCGGCCCAACGCCGTCCAGCAGCTCCAGGTCGTCGGTGAGCGGGCCGGGGTGCCGGTGTTCGCGCCCGAGCCGGGCAGCGGTGTCGGCGACCCGGTGGACGTGGCGCGCCGCTCGATCGACCAGGCCCGGCACGCCCAGCACGACGTCGTCGTCATCGACACCGCGGGCCGGCTCGGCATCGACACCGAGATGATGCAGCAGGCCATCGACATCCGTGACGCCGTCCAGCCGGACGAGGTGCTGTTCGTCGTCGACGCCATGGTCGGCCAGGACGCGGTCAACACCGCCCAGGCGTTCATGGACGGGGTCGGTTTCGACGGCGTCGTCCTCACCAAGCTCGACGGTGACGCACGCGGTGGTGCGGCGCTGTCCGTTCGGCATATCACCGGACGTCCCATCATGTTCGCCTCGACCGGGGAGAAGCTGGAGGACTTCAGCGTCTTCCACCCGGACCGCATGGCGGGCCGCATCCTCGACATGGGTGACATCCTCACCCTGATCGAGCAGGCCGAGCAGGCGTTCGACGCCGAGCAGGCCGAGAAGATGTCCACCAAGTTCGCGTCGGGCGAGGACTTCACGCTTGAGGACTTCCTTGAGCAGATGATGATGATCCGCAAGCTCGGCCCGATCGGCAACCTGCTCGGGATGATGCCGGGCATGGGGCAGGTCCGCGACCAGATCAGCCAGATCGACGACCGGGACCTGGACCGCATCGCCGCGATCATCCGCTCGATGACCCCGCAGGAACGCTCCCAACCCAAGATCATCAACGGTTCCCGGCGGGCCCGCATCGCGAAGGGCTCCGGTGTCGGCGTCGGCGAGGTCAACAGCCTCGTCACCCGGTTCTTCGAAGCGCAGAAGATGATGCGGCAGATGGCCGGCGGCATGGGCCTGCCCGGGATGCCGGGCGGGCGCAGGAAGGCGGCGAAGGCGGCCGCCAAGAAGAACAAGAAGGGCAAGCAGCGCAGCGGTGACCCGCGCAAGCGCGCCGCCGCGGCCAAGGGACACCCGGAGCAGCCCGCGGTGGACGGCACGCCGCAGGGGCTCCCGCCCGGTCTCGGCGGCCCCGGCGCGGCCGGCGGCCGGCCCGGGTTGCCGCCCGGTCTCGGCGGGCAGCTCCCGCCCGGCTTCCAGATGCCCGACCTGAACAAGCTCCAGGGCCGCAAGAAGAAGTGAGCGCGGGGCGTCCGGCCCCGGTGGGAGGCGCTCGGGCGCCCGGCACCGGGGCCGGGCGACACCCCGTGGCGCGATTGCGCTTTCGCGCCGAACGTCTGGCAGAATGACAGGCTGGAAACCCGGAATCGCGAGGCGCCCTCTCTCGTCCTGCGCGACCGGAGTCCATCGGGCGGCCGTGAGCCGGTGTTCCCCACCTGGTGCGGGCTCGTCCAACCAGTGATGAAATCGGAGTACACCACACCCGTGGCAGTCAAGATCAAGCTCAAGCGTCTGGGGAAGATCCGGAACCCGCAGTACCGGATCGTCGTTGCCGATGCCCGCACCAAGCGGGACGGGCGCGCCATCGAGGAGATCGGGCTCTACCAGCCCAAGCAGGAGCCGTCGCTCATCCAGATCGACTCCGAGCGGGCGCAGTACTGGCTCGGCGTCGGCGCGCAGCCGACCGAGCCCGTCCTGAACCTGCTGAAGATCACCGGTGACTGGCAGAAGTTCAAGGGCGAGCCGGGCGCCGAGGGCACCCTCAAGGTCGCCGAGCCCAAGGCCGACAAGAAGGCCGCCTTCGAGGCCGCCGTCAAGGAGGCCCTGGGCGACGTCGAGGCCGCCGGCCCCGCGACCCGCGGCAAGAAGAAGGCCGAGCCGAAGAAGTCCGAGGCGAAGGCCACCGAGACCGACGAAGCCAAGAGCGAGGGCTGACCGTGCTCGAAGAAGCGCTCGAGCACCTGGTCCGCGGGATCGTGGAGAACCCGGACGACGTCCGGGTCCGCGCCCGTCGGATCCGGGGCGGCCGGGTCCTCGAGGTGCGCGTGCACCCCGAGGACCTCGGGAAGGTCATCGGCCGCGGCGGTCGCACCGCCAAGGCACTCCGCACGGTGATCAGCGCCCTGTCCGGGGGCCGCTACGTGCGCGTTGACCTTCTCGACGTCAACGAGGTCCGCTGAGTGGCGTCCCGATGAGCGAACCGCTCGTGGTGGGACGGATCGGACGGCCGCACGGGGTCCGGGGCGAGGTCACCATCGACGTCCGCACGGACGATCCGGACCGCCGGTTCGCCGCCGGCACGCGGATCGCCACCGATCCCGCCGCCGCCGGCCCGCTCACCATCGAGCGGATACGCCACCATTCGGGACGCCTGCTCCTGCGCTTCGCCGGGATCGGCGACCGCGACGCCGCCGACGCTCTGCGCGGCACGTGGCTCGTCGTCGACCCGGGCGACATCCCTCCGTCCACCGATCCGGACGACTTCCACGACCAGGAACTGATCGGCCTCGCCGTCGTCACCGCGGACGGCGCCGATGTCGGCGAGGTCGCCGACATCCTGCACCACGGTCAGGACCTTCTGGTCGTGCGCGCTCCCGGCGGGGAGAAGCTCGTCCCGTTCGTGGCCGCGCTCGTCCCCGAGGTGGACGTTCCCGGGGGGCGGCTCGTCATCGACCCGCCCCCCGGCCTGCTCGACGAATCATGAAAATCGACATCGTCACGATCTTCCCCGAGTACTTCGCCCCCCTGGACCTCTCCCTTCTGGGCAAGGCCCGGCGTGCCGGACTGCTGGACGTCCGCGTCCACGATCTGCGCGACTGGACCCACGACCGGCACCGCACCGTCGACGACACCCCGTACGGCGGCGGTCCGGGCATGGTCATGAAGCCCGACCCATGGGGGGAGGCCCTCGACACCCTGGTGCCGCCGGGGGGTTCCGGCTCCTCACCGGCCGGTTCGCCGATCGCGGAAGCGCCCCTCGCCGCGGCGTCTCCCACCCTGGGAACACCGCGGAACGGGCACCCGCCGGGTTCGGCGTCGCGCGGCGTCGCGCCGGCGAGCGGGGACGCGGGGGCGGAGGCAGCGCACCCCGGGGGCTCCGGGGCGGTGCCGCGGTTGCTCGTTCCCACGCCGAGCGGCCGGCCTTTCACGCAGGCCGACGCGGTGCGGTACGCCGCCGAGCCCTGGCTGGTGTTCGCCTGCGGACGCTACGAGGGCATCGACTCCCGCGTCGCCGAGGAGGCCCGCACCCGCATGCCCGTGGACGAGGTCAGCCTCGGCGATTTCGTCCTGGCCGGCGGGGAGGTCGCCGTCCTGGTGATGGTGGAGGCGATCGGGCGCCTCCTGCCCGGCGTCCTCGGCAACGCCGACTCGGTCGCGGACGACTCCTTCGCCCCCGGCGCCATGGAGTCACTCGTGGAGGGCCCCGTCTACACCAAGCCTCCCGTCTGGCGTGGTCGGCCGGTTCCGGACGTCCTCCTGTCGGGACACCACGGCGCGATCGCCCGCTGGCGGCGCGACGAGGCACTGCGCCGGACGGCCCGGCACCGTCCCGAACTTCTCGCCCGCCTCGCGCCGGAGAGCCTCGACAAGCGGGACCGTGCGGTCCTGCGCGAGGCCGGTTTTCCGGTTGACGGCGAAGATATGGCAGACTAGAGCGTCCGTGCGTCCAGAACGCACGGCACCCACAGACCACTTCCCGCGGCGCGACGCCCCCACGCATGTCCCATCGGGGCCTCTCGGCGCCCGCGTTCGACCACAAGGAACCGCTGCGATGCACACCCTGATCCAGGAGATCGAGAAGGCCGCGATGCGCCCCGACGTCCCGGACTTCCGTCCGGGCGACACGCTCAAGGTGCACGTGCGCGTCACTGAAGGCAACCGTAGCCGTATCCAGATCTTCCAGGGCGTGGTGATCCGGCGGCAGGGCGGCGGCTCCCGCGAGACGTTCACCGTCCGCAAGGTCAGCTACAGCGTCGGCGTCGAGCGGACGTTCCCGGTCAACAGCCCGTCGATCGACAAGATCGAGGTCGTCACCCGCGGTGACGTCCGCCGCGCCAAGCTCTACTACCTGCGCAACCTCCGCGGCAAGGCCGCGCGCATCAAGGAGAAGCGCGAGCACTGAGCCGATGGACCACGACGCCCCGGGAACCCAAGGCGGTGACCGGGGCGTTGCCCGTTTCGGAGGGGCACGGCCGGCTCGAACCCCGGCGACACGCCCGCGTGCGGCGTTCCGTCGACCTTGCGCCGCTAGGCTTTCGCTCTGATGACTGACGAGGACGATCGGAGAGACGTGCGATCCGAGGCCGAGGGCGCGGTGCCCGAAGAGAAGGAGCCCGTGAACCCCGCCGAGGAGACGGCTCACGACTCCGAAGACGACGGCAAGGACAAGAAGAAGCAGGGCTCGTTCTGGAAGGAACTCCCTGTCCTCATCGTCGTCGCCGTCGTCCTGGCCCTCGTCATCAAGGCATTCGCGGTCCAGGCGTTCTACATCCCGTCCGGCTCCATGGAGAACACCCTCCAGGTCGGCGACCGCGTCCTCGTCAACAAGATCGTCTACCACACGCGGGACATCGCCCGCGGTGACGTCATCGTCTTCAACGGCCTGGACTCCTGGGACCCCGAGGTCCAGGTCGACGAGCCCAGCAACCCGGTCTCCAAGGCGCTGCGCGCCGTCGGTACCGCCTTCGGCGTCGCGCCCAACGAGAAGGACTACATCAAGCGCGTCATCGGAATCCCCGGCGACCACGTCAAATGCTGCGACGCCCAGGGCAGCGTCACCGTGAACGGCGTCCCGCTGGACGAGAAGTCCTACCTCTTCACCGACCCGATCACGCACGAGCAGAACAAGCCGTCGAACGACCCCTTCGACGTCACGGTCAAGCCGGGCCAGCTCTGGGTCATGGGCGACCATCGCGAACTCTCCTACGACTCCCGCTCCCACCGCGGAGACCCCGGCGGCGGCACCATCCCGACCGACCGCGTCATCGGCCGCGCCTTCGTCATCGTCTGGCCCCTCGACCGCCTGGGCACCCTCCCGATCCCCGGCACCTTCAAACAACGCGGCCTGGAGAAACCGGCCGCCGCCGCCATCCCCGCCACCCCCTACGTTCTGGGCATCCTCTGCACCCTTCCGTTCGCCTACCTCCGCCGTCGGCACTACCGGAGAACCACCTGAACCCCGCCCCGCCGCACCGCCCGGCCGGCGAAGGATCGCACGGGACTTAAGCCGGCCCCACCATGGGGCGGTGGGCCGCGAATGTTTCTCCAGGGCCCTGGAGTGCGCCACTGCATGTGGTCGTGGTCGTGGTGGAGCGAGCCGGGGGCGATCGCGGGCATTCGGGGAGCGGTGCGGAGGTAGGGGACGTACGCTGCGGTGCATGAGGGGACGTCCACTCCGCTTCACGCCGCGCCGGGACGCCGGGCTGTTCGCATATGAGCGCGCCCTGGCCCACGGCGGGTTCAGCCCCGTGGCCGGCGTCGACGAGGCGGGGCGGGGGGCCTGCGCGGGGCCACTGGTCGTCGCCGCGGTGATCCTGCGGGGGGGACGGGGCGGGATCGACGGCCTCACGGACTCCAAGCTGCTCACCCCGAGGCGCCGCGAAGAGCTGTACGCCGAGATCACCGAGCGTGCGTGCGCGTGGAGCACGATCGTCATCCCGTGCCACGACATCGACCGGATCGGCCTTCACCGATGCAACATCACCGGGATGCGGCGGGCCCTGGCCGTCCTGCACGAGCGGCCCGCCTACGTCCTCAGCGACGGCTTCCCGGTGCCCGGCCTCGACGTTCCCGGGCTCGCGATGATCAAGGGGGACCAGGTCGCGGCCTGTGTGGCCGCCGCGTCCATCGTCGCGAAGGTCACCCGAGACCGGATCATGACCGGGCTCCATGAGCGGTACCCCGAGTACGGCTTCGACGTCCATAAGGGCTATGTGACCCGCGCGCACGGCGAGGCGCTCGCCGCGCACGGTCCATGTCCGGAACATCGGTTCTCCTACGTCAACGTCATGCGGGCCTTGCGTAACAATGGAGAGGTGGCCGTGGGGGAGGAGACCGAAAGAGAGGTCTCCGGCGAGGGCCGCACGGAAGGGGCACGAGCGTGAGCGCCGAGGATCTCGAGAAGTACGAAACCGAGATGGAGCTGCAGCTCTATCGGGAGTACCGCGACGTCCTCGGGCTGTTCAGCTACGTCGTCGAAACCGAGCGCAGGTTCTATCTCACGAACTCGGTCGACCTGCAGGTGCGCAGCACCGACAACGGCGAGGTCTTCTTCGAGGTCACGATGCAGGACGCCTGGGTCTGGGACATGTACCGTCCCGCCCGCTTCGTCAAGAACGTGCGTGTTGTCACGTTCAAGGACGTGAACGTCGAAGAACTCGCCAAGAGCGACTTCGAACTCCCGGCCGACGAGTAGCCGAGACGCGGCGAGCGGCAGCGTCGGCTTATGACCCCTCCCAGGTGATGCGCGGGGCCTGGGCCATGTGGTGGGCGGGGCACGCACGGGTCCCTCTGTACATCGAGTGAGTTCTCTCGCATCGGCCGTCGTAGAGGCCGATGTCACCGCCAAACCGCGCATCTCGGTGATCCCGTGTCGCTTTGGTCTGCCGGTGGTGGATAGTCGGCGGGTCATTCCGGCTCCTCGGGACGGTGCTGGACGATCCCGGGGTCGTCGGCGGGCCCCTTGGGGGATTTCCCGGACTTGGTCAGCCGCCAGCCGGACGGGGCGCGTTCGATGAAGCCGCCGGCCGCCAAGAGACCGATCTTGGCGTTGACCGTGGTCAGGTCCACGCCCGCCTTGACGGCGAGTTGCGCCGGCCCGGCCGCGCCACGGGCGGGGAACGCCTCCAGAACGGAGCGGGTCACCGGTTCGAGACGGTCGCGGGGGAGGACGGGCGTGTGCGGTGGCGGGGCCAGGTCGGCTCCGATGCGTCCCACCGCCTCGATGATCTCCTCGGGGCGGGTGACCAGCGTGGCGCCCTCTTCCCGCAGGAGCCGGTGACAGCCGGCCGAGGAGCGGGAAGTGATCGGTCCGGGCATGGCCATGACCACCCGGCCGAGCTTCGATGCCCACCCGGCGGTGTTCAGGGCGCCGCTGCGCGCCTCCGCCTCGATGATGACCGTGCCCCGGGACAGGGCGGCGATCACCCGGTTGCGGACGAGGAACCGGAGGCGGTGCGGATGAGTGCCCGGCGGCGACTCGCTCACCAGCAGGGATCGCCGTGCCATCTCGGCGAACAGGCCCTCGTTCGACGCCGGGTAGGGGACGTCGACCCCGTTGGCGAGGACCGCGACGGTGGGGCCGTCGGCGGCCAGCGCGCCGCGGTGGGCGGCCGCGTCGATTCCGAGGGCGCCGCCGGAGAGCACCGTCCAGCCCGCGTCGGCCAGGTCGGACGCGAAGTCGGCGGCGGCGCGCAGCCCGTAGGGGGACGCGGCGCGGGACCCGACGATGGCGACCGAACGCAGGCAGCAGTAGCGCAGGTCGCCGGGGCCGCGCAGCCACAGGGCGTAGGGGCGTCCGGCGCCGAGATCGTCCAGGGGCGTCGGCCATTCGGGATCTCCCGGGCAGATGAGGCGGCCGCGGAACCGTGCGCAGACGGCCATGTCCTGGTCGGGTTCCGCCGCGATCAGCCGGATCCGCCAGTGGCCGAGGCGCTGAACCTCCTTGGGGGAGGCGTCCACGCCGCCGGGGAGACGGCCGGTGCGGATCGCTTCGAGCGCCTCCTCCGGCCCGCAATGGTCGATGATCCGGTTGAGGAAGGCGTCGCCGGGCTCCGCGACGGCGGTGAGGGTGGCGCGGGCGGTGCGCTCGTCGCTCATTGGCGCCCCGCGGACCACAGTGCGAGCGCGCCGCCGACGTCGTCCGGGCAGGGGTCGTCGTGGCCGGCCAGGTCGGCGATGGTCCAGGCGACCCGCAGGACACGGTCGAGGCCGCGTGCGCTCAGCGTGCCTCTCTGCAGGGCTTCGTCGGCGCTCTGCATCGCTTCGGCGGACGGTGTGAAGCGGCGGCGCAGCTCCGGTCCGGGAACCTCGGAGTTGGAGCGCCAAGGGGTGCCCGCAAGGCGGCGGAGCGTCCGCTCCCTGGCGAGCTGGACGCGTTCCGCCACGACCTTGCTCGACTCGGCGAACTCCAGGTCGTAGCGGAGTTCGGCCCGGCTCGCGGGAGTGAGCTCCAGTTTGAGGTCGATGCGGTCCAGCAGCGGGCCGGACACGCGGCTGGCGTATTTGCGGCGGACGCCCGGGGCGCAGGAGCAGTCGATCTGTTTCGCGGCCGCGCACGGGCACGGGTTCGCCGCGAGGACGAGCGTGAACCGCGCGGGGAAATGCGCGATGCCCTCGATCCGGGTGATCCGCACCTCGCCTTCCTCCAGGGGCTGGCGGAGGGCGTCCAGCGTTCCCGCCATGAACTCCGGTGCCTCGTCCAGGAAGAGGATGCCCCGGTGCGCGAGGGACACGGCGCCCGGCTGGAGCACACGGCCCGACCCGCCGCCGACCATCGACGCCCGGGAGGCGGTGTGGTGCGGGGCGTAGAACGGCGGCTGGGTGATCAGCGGCTGGCCCGGGCGGAGGGTTCCGGCGACCGAGTGGATCGCGGTGACCTCCAGCGCGATCTCCGGCTCCAGGGGCGGCATCAGTGTCGGCAGCCGCTCCGCGAGCATCGTCTTCCCGCACCCGGGCGGCCCGGCGAAGAAGAGATGGTGCCCGCCCGCGGCGCTGATCTCCAGGGCACGCCGGGCCTCGGCCTGCCCCCGGACGTCGGCCAGATCCAGATCTGGCGGGACCTCCTGCTGCCGTATGGGGTACCCGTCCGCGGGGATGGCCAGGGAGCCGTCCTCGTCCTCCTCGATGGGCGGGGGCTCGTCGCGCAGGAGGCACAGCAGCCCGCGCAGCGTGCTCGCCGACACCACCTGCATGCCGGGGACGAGTTCGGCTTCGGCGGCGTTCGCGCGGGGCACGACGACCGTGCGGCAGCCCCGGTTGGCGGCGGCCAGCACGGCGGGCAGTACGCCTTGGATCGGGCGCATCCGCCCGTCCAGGCCCAGTTCGCCGATCAGCACCAACCCCGCGCAACTGCGCGCCGGAACGGCCTCCGCGGCCGCGAGCAAGGCGATCGCGATGGCGACGTCGAAGGTCGACCCCTTCTTCGGCATGCTCGCCGGGAACAGCGACACCGTGACATGCCGGTTGGGCCAGTCTTCGCCCGAATTGAAGATCGCCGCGCGGACCCTGTCGCGGGCCTCGCTGAGCGCCGTATCGGGAAGCCCGACCAGATGCAGGCCGGGGACGCCGCTGGTGATGGCGGCCTCTACGTCGACGACGAAACCGTCCACGCCGACCAGGGACACCGAGCGTGTCTTGGCGAGCGTCATCTAGCACACCTCCCGCAGGTGGTCGATGGAGAAGCCGTCGCCGTCGCCGGTCAGGCCGAGGACGTCCACCCGCATGGGCGCGCTGACCCCGTGTGCGGCGGCCCACCGCCAGGCCAGCCGGCGTAACCGGGCCGCCTTGTCGGCGGTGATCGCTTCGAGGGGGTCGCCGAACCGGGTGGAGCGGCGGGTCTTCACCTCGCAGACGATGTGCCTGCGCCCGTCATGGGCGACGATGTCGAGCTCTCCTTCGCGGCACCGCCAGTTGCGGTCGAGGATCGTCCAGCCGAGGCCGACGAGGTAGCCGGCGGCGGCGTCCTCGCCGCGCTGTCCGAGACCGATGTGGGCGTTCATGGGGCCTCACCTCCTGACTTCGACGGTGCCGGAGAGTGACGCCGCGTATCCGCTGAACGACTTCCTGTGGATAACGTGGCCGAAGATCCGCGGCAATTCACTCGAAACCGCCTGCGGGTGCTTGCGTCGGCGGGGGCGTTGGCGGACCGTGACGCCTGTGACCAATGCGCTGGAGGACGCAGTCTCCGACTTCGGACGCCATCTGCGCGCCGAACGCGACGTGTCGCCGCACACGCTGCGGGCGTATCTCGGTGACCTGGCCGACCTGTGCGCCTATGCCGCCGTCGCCGGCGTGACCGATCCCGCGGAACTGGACGTCTCGTTACTGCGGGCCTGGCTCGCGCGCCAGCACGCTCTTGGCCGGTCCCGTGCCACCCTGGCTCGCCGTACGGCTGCCGTCCGCATGTTCACCCGGCACCTGCATCGGTGTGGCCTTCTCCGGGACGACCCAGGGCTGCTCCTGGGCACACCCAAACGACAGCGCGACCTCCCTAGCGTCCTCACCCAGGACGATGCGGCACGCCTACTCGACACCATGGACGTTCAAGGGCCTCTCGGGCTTCGCGATCTGGCCGTCCTGGAGGTGCTCTATGGGGCGGGCGTCCGCGTCAGCGAACTTTGCGGACTCGACGTCGATGACCTGGACACAGGGCGCCGGACAATCCGAGTCCTCGGCAAGGGCGGACGTGAACGGAGCGTCCCCGTAGGCGAACCCGCCGTCCGCGCCGTCCACGACTGGCTGCGCGCCGGACGTCCCGAACTTGCGACAGAAGACAGCGGCCCGGCCCTCTTCCTGGGTGCCCGCGGGGGACGCCTCCATCCGACCAGTGCACGCCGCATCGTCCATGCGCGGATCGCCGAGGTCGGCCAAGTCCCGGACCTGAGCCCTCACGGACTCCGGCACAGCGCCGCCACCCACCTGCTGGAGGGCGGCGCCGACCTGCGGAGCGTCCAGGAGATCCTCGGCCACGCCTCCCTCCAGACCACGCAGATCTACACGCACGTCTCGGCCGAACGCCTGAAACAGGTCCATCGCCAAGCCCACCCTCGCGGTACGCGGCCCGAATGACCGGGGTACACGACCCTGCCACGAGGCCAGGAGCCGCGAGCGGGGGCATCCCGGCTGCGCAGCGCGAAGGCCGCCCGCCTCACCGGCATTCCTCCCGGGGAGCCTGGGAGCAGCCGCGCGGGCTACGGGGTGCGGCGTAGCCGGCGTTCTTGGGAGAGGTTGATGACGCCTGGGGGCGGACGGCGATGGCGGTGGAGGCGGAAACGCAGCCGGGTGCGGCGCCAGGCGAAGGCCAGGGACAAGGTCAGGACCACGCCCGCCAGTGCGCCGCCCGTCGCCGTGGTGGCGTCGCGCAGGACCATCCGAGGCTGCGCCGGCCCTGCGGCGGGCCGGCTCTGGGACGGTGCAGGGCGTGGCCAGCGCGGGAGAAGTCGTACCTGGCGTTGGACGAGAGTGAGCGGGTCCAGGTAAAGGGCGCCGCGGCGCAGACCCCAGTGCAGGCAGGGCACGGGGCAGTGGAGCAGGACGCCCTCCACAATGCCGATTCGGGTGCCGGACGCGACCCGACGGCCAACGTGAACGCTCGGCCGCACGGGCAGGTACGTCGTGCGCAGCACGCCGTGGTCGATCGCGACGACGCCTCGTCCGGCCAGATGGTCGGCGTAGGAGACGCGGCCCGGTCCGGCGGCGTAGACGGCTTGGCCGGGGTGTGCCGCCAGGTCCACGCCGCGGTGGCCGGGACCCCAGGGGGAGGACGGCGGTGAGAAGGCCCGGACGATCCGCGGTGCGGGCGGGCCCAACGGCCATCGCCAGGCGTCCAGACCCGGTGGGCCGGCCGTGATCAGGCAGGTGAGCAGCAGTGTGAGCAGCGTCATGAACCGCAGCCTGCCGAGGCCGCGGCGGCGCGTCGACAGGGTCGGCCAACTGTGGATAACCGCGGAGGCCGAGGAGACCCGGCCGCGTCGGCGCCCTGATAATCTGTAGGGGTGCCTGGAAGGGCACCGGCCAGGGCCAGGCCGTCATCGACCCACCGAGTGCGGGGAGAAGAGAAGCCGCTCCCAGAACGGACAGGCTCAGACCCGGCAACGGGCCAGCCGCCTGGGTTTTCCCACGGCGGCTGATTTCACGCGTCCGCATGCCACCGCAGACCTGGTGGGGCGCAGTCCCTTGGTCCGTCGCCTCGGCGGCGGTGGGACGGCACCCGGGCGCAGGCAGACAACCAAATGCGGCCCGGCAGGGCCAGAGAAGGAGAACACGGGCAATGGCACCCGTCGTCACCATGCGGCAGCTCCTTGAGAGCGGCGTCCACTTCGGCCACCAGACCCGCCGGTGGAACCCGAAGATGAAGCGCTTCATCCTCACCGAGCGCAACGGCATCTACATCATCGACCTGCAGCAGTCGCTGTCCTACATCGACCGCGCGTTCGAGTTCGTCAGGGCCACGGTGGCCCACGGCGGCACGATCCTGTTCGTCGGCACCAAGAAGCAGGCCCAGGAGTCCATCGCCGAGCAGGCCACCCGGGTCGGCATGCCCTACGTCAACCAGCGCTGGCTGGGCGGCATGCTCACCAACTTCTCCACCGTCCACAAGCGGCTGACCCGGCTCAAGGAGCTGGAGGAGATCAACTACGACGACGTGGCCGGCTCCGGCATGACCAAGAAGGAGCTGCTCGGCCTGCGCCGTGAGAAGGACAAGCTGGAGCGCACCCTCGGCGGTATCCGCGACATGGCGAAGGTGCCGAGCGCCATCTGGATCGTGGACACCAAGAAGGAGCACATCGCGGTCAACGAGGCCAAGAAGCTCGGCATCCCGGTCGTGGCGATCCTCGACACCAACTGCGACCCCGACGAGGTCGACTACCCGGTCCCGGGCAACGACGACGCCATCCGCAGCGTCAGCCTGCTGACCCGCGTGGTGGCCGACTCCGTCGCCGACGGCCTCCTCGCCCGCGCGGGCGCCGCGACCGGCGGGGACGAGAAGCCGGCCGAGGGCGCCGCGGCGGCGGGCTCCGCCGAGCCGCTGGCCGAGTGGGAGCGCGACCTGCTGGAGAACAAGCCGGCCGAGGCTCCGGCCGAGGCGCCCGCCGAGGCTCCGGCGGACGCCGCCGCGAGCACCGAGGCTCCGGCGGACGCCGCCGCGAGCACCGAGGCCGCCCAGTCCGAGCAGGCGCAGGCCGCTCAGCCCGAGCAGGCGCAGCCCGCCGAGGCCGAGCAGGCTTGATCCCGCGGTCCCGGCGGCCCCGCGGGCGCCGCCGGGACCGTCGCGGGTCCCACGACCAACGACGAGAGAAGCGAAGAGAGCGATGGCCAACTTCACCGCCGCTGACGTCAAGCGGCTCCGCGACCTGACCGGCTCCGGCATGATGGCCGTGAAGAACGCCCTCACCGAGGCGGACGGCGACTTCGAGAAGGCGACGGAACTGCTGCGCCTCAAGGGCGCCAAGGACGTCGGCAAGCGCGCCGAGCGCACCGCCGCCAACGGGCTGGTCGCCGAGTACTTTGCCAACTCCGGGGACGGGGCGCTCCTGGAGCTCAACTGCGAGACCGACTTCGTCGCCAAGAACGCGCAGTTCATCGAGCTGGCCCAGCGTCTTGTCGAGTTCGCCGCCGGCAGCGGCGCCGCCGACGCCGAGGCCCTGCTGAAGGCCGAGATCGAGCCCGGCAAGACCGTCCAGGCCCTGATCGAGGAGAACAGCGCCAAGATCGGCGAGAAGCTGGAGCTGCGCCGCTTCGCCCACTTCCAGGGCGCCTTCGTGGCCAGCTACCTGCACAAGTCCGACCCGTCCCTGCCGCCGACCACCGGCGTGCTGGTCGAGCTGGACACCGAGAACGCCGAGGTGGCCAAGGACGTCGCGCAGCAGATCGCCGCGATGGCGCCGAAGTACCTCGCCCGCGAGGAGATCCCCGCCGAGGCGATCGAGAAGGAGCGGGCGCTCGCCGAGCAGCTCACCCGCGACGAGGGCAAGCCCGAGCAGGCCATTCCCAAGATCGTCGAGGGCCGGGTGAACGCCTACTTCCGCGACTTCGTGCTCCTGGAGCAGGCGTTCGTGAAGGACGGCAAGAAGACGGTCGCCAAGGTCCTCGACGAGGCCGGGGTGAAGGTCGTCCGCTTCGCCCGGTTCAAGGTCGGGCAGGCATAAGGGCACTCTGGAGACAGGTACCCGAGACATCGCAACGCAACGAGGAGGCCGCCGACGTGCAGGACAAGACGACCACCAGCGCGACGGCGGCCTCGTCGTCCGACCGGGCCCCATCCATTCGGAGCGCCTCCGGCCAGCACGCGCCGCGGGCCGGCTGGAAGCGGGTGCTGCTGAAGCTGTCGGGCGAGGCGTTCGCCGGACGTGACCCGCTCGGCATCGACCCCGAGGTCGTGCAGCACGTCGCCGAGGCCATCGCCGAAGCCGTCCGGGACGGCGTGCAGGTGGCGGTCGTGTGCGGCGGCGGCAACATGTTCCGCGGCGCCGTCATGGCCGAACGCGGCATGGACCGGGGCCGCGCCGACTACATGGGGATGATCGGTACCGTCATCAACTGCCTGGCCCTCCAGGACTTCCTGGAGAAGCTCGGGCTGGACACGCGCGTGCAGACCGCCATCACCATGAGCCAGGTGGCGGAGCCGTACATCCCGCGGCGCGCCATGCGGCACCTGGAGAAGGGCCGCGTGGTCATCTTCGGCGCCGGACTCGGCCAGCCGTTCTTCTCCACCGACACCACCGCCGCGCAGCGCGCGCTGGAGATCGGGGCAGAGGCGGTACTGAAGGCAACCCAGGTGGACGGCGTGTACGACGCCGATCCACGAAAGAATCCAGAGGCGGTCAAGTTCGACCGTTTGGAATACGGTGAAGTTCTACAGCGGGGCCTGAAGGTCATGGACGCCACGGCCATCAGTCTCTGCATGGACAACGCGCTCCCCATCGTGGTCTTCGACCTCATGGGGCAGGGCAACATCGTCCGGGCCGTCCGGGGTGAGAAGATCGGCACGCTGGTCAGCCCGGCACAGGGCTGACCGCAGCCCGCGGCGGCGCCGTCCGTGCCGCCCGACCGCAGGACCAGGGCCGACCAGATGACATGGGAGTCGCAGTGATCGACGAGACCCTCCTCGAAGCCGAGGAGAAGATGGAGAAGGCGGTCGCGGTCGCCAAGGAGGACTTCCAGGCCATCCGCACCGGGCGGGTCACCCCCGCGATGTTCAACAAGATCACCGCCGAGTACTACGGGACGCCGACGCCGGTCAACCAGCTCGCGTCGTTCACGCTCCCGGAGCCGCGGATGGTCATCGTCCAGGTCTTCGACAAGTCGTCCATGCAGGCGGTGGAGAAGGCGATCCGCGACAGCGACCTCGGCGTGAACCCCACCAACGACGGCAATGTCATCCGGGTCGTGTTCCCCGAGCTGTCGGAGGAGCGCCGCCGCGAGTTCATCAAGGTCGCCGGGACGAAGGCCGAGGAGAGCCGGGTCTCCATCCGCAACATCCGCCGGCGCGCCAAGGACACCCTCGACAAGCTCGCCAAGGACGGCGAGGCCGGCGAGGACGAGGTGCGGCGTGCCGAGAAGGATCTCGACGACATGACGCACCGTTACGTGGCGCAGGTCGACGAACTGCTCGAGCACAAGAAGGCCGAACTGCTCGAGGTTTGATGGAACTCGACGATGCCGGGGGGCCTTCGGGTTCCCCGGATGAGCCGGAGGTCGACATGGCCGGCCCACCCCCCGGAGAAGCACTGGACTCGCCCTCCGAGCAGGACGGCTCCGCGAAGAACGTCCCCCCTGCGGACGTGCCGCCCTCCGGTGCCACCGCCGCGTTCCCTTCTGGGACGTCGAATACGACGCATTCCGACGCGTCCCCTGAAGGCCCCTCTGGGGAGGCCGAAGGGAAACGTGAGAGCAAGACCGGCCGTAACCTGCCGCTGGCCATCGGCGTGGGCGTCGCCCTGGGCGCGCTGGTCCTGGTGTCGCTCTACACAGTCAAGGAGAT
Source organism: Actinomadura formosensis NBRC 14204 (assembly GCF_001552155.1). GTDB lineage: Bacteria > Actinomycetota > Actinomycetes > Streptosporangiales > Streptosporangiaceae > Spirillospora > Spirillospora formosensis. Next base: position 18,741 of record NZ_BCQQ01000057.1, read on the forward strand.
CTTCCTTGGCGTGATGGTCGTGTTCCTCTTCCTCGGTATGCGCGAGATCACCGAGGCGTTCAAGAGCCGCGACATCCACGTCCCGTTCATTCCGGTCGCGGCGGGCATGGTCGGCACACCCATCGCCGCCTACATATGGGGGCCCACCGCCACGGTGGCGGCGGTGTCCCTGACCGTGCTGGCGCTGTTGATGACGCGCATGACCGAGGGCGCCGCCGGATACGTGCGGGATGTCGCCGCAGGGTCGTTCATAGCGGGCTACCTGGTGCTCATGGGCGGGATCGTCGCGCTGCTCATGCGCCCGGACGACGGCGACCACCGCATCGTCATCTTCATCGCCACGACCGTCGCGAGCGACATCGGCGGTTATTTCGCCGGGTCCTTCTTGGGCAGGCACAAGCTGGCGCCCACGATCAGCCCCAAGAAGACATGGGAGGGCGTCACCGGCTCGGCCATCACGTGCATGGCCGTCGGTGGCTGGCTGGTGTGGTGGCTCCTGGACGGCGGGCACGTCTGGCAAGGTGTGCTCATCGGGCTCGCCGCCGTGGTCACCGCGACCGCCGGCGACCTCGTCGAGTCGATGGTCAAGCGTGACCTCGGCATCAAGGACATGGGAACACTCCTTCCGGGCCACGGCGGGGTGATGGACCGCCTCGACTCCCTGATCGCGACGGCCCCCGTCGTGTGGCTTCTTCTGGAACTGTTCCTTCCGAGCTGAGACGCCGCCAGGGCGCGTTTCGAGGACAGGTCAGCCAGAGCGCTCCTGGGAAATGACCCAGGAGCGGCCCTGCTGGGCAAGACGCCGGATGAGCGCGTCCGATCCCTCGCTCTTGGCGTAGCGGTGATCCTCACCGGTGATGGGCACGAGCCACAGCCATCGGACGGCGTCGCCGTTGAGTGTCAGCCCGGTCAGCGCGGGCGCTTCAGGGCCTGCCAGACGGCTCGGGTCGTCCAGGAGCAGTACGCCTTCCCAGGACGACTCGCCGCCGCCCAGGGGGAACGTGCGGGCCTCGTGGTACCACTTGACGACGTCTCCAGGCGCGAACCATGTCACCGACCGCCATGGGTACTGCGCCAGCCAGGGAAAGATGCTGCCGGCCTTCTGGCTGGGGAGTGTGCTGGCGACGGCGAGTTCTATCCGTCCGTATGGGGCGACGTCGTCTTCGTACAGTTCGACCGTGGGCATACGTTGGCGGCTCATCCCGACCGTGCTCAACACGGTGAAGTCACGATCGCCTCTCGCGGGACGTTCTGACACGCCTACAGTCGGGGCCACCCCGGTTCTGCCGCTCGCCAGTTGCCGTCCAACGTCGTGCCAGTAGTGGCCACTTGGTCCGAGCCTTTGCAGCAGATGGCCGAGCACCGACTGCTGGAACTCAGCCCAGGAACCGTCGGCGTGGCACCGCTTCCAGTGCTCACGCGCCTGGTCGATGCGTGGCCCGAAGTCCTTGATCTCCTCGTCCAGGGGGAACGCGAACGGGCTCTGCCGTGTGGCGTCGCGGGCGTATCCGGGGATGCCGCGTCCCATGTCCGACCAGCCGGGGATCACGAACAGGGGATCGCCCGCCTCCAGGACGGCGACACCGTCGCCTTCCTCGAACCACACCACTTCCAGGGCCTCGGCGTCCAGCGCGGCGCGTCCCGGCGGATGGTGCACGTGGGACTCCGGCAGGAGGGGCGCACGGCCCGCGTCCAGCCGGGACTGGTCCAGCTCCGGCGGGGCCTTGCGGTGGTTGGCGACCCACGTTGCCCCGACCACCGAGTCCCGTGCGTCCTTCAGGTAGGCCACGGTGACGTCGCCGTCGGTCTCGACGATGAGCCGCCGACTGCCGTACGGGCTCGCCGCGGCGTGAACGACCTTGGCCGCGGACCCTCGGGGCGAGGCGTCGCCCCTACGCAATACCGCCATGATCGAGACCTTAGTCGCAGACAAGGTCATGTGCAGGAATGTCGCCCTACACGTCGTTCGCGGACGGACGAGGCACCGGCCGGTGTTTGCGACACTGGAAGGACCATGTCTACGACCCCGCCCGACACCAGCGGCACCGCGCCCGCGAAGACCCCGGCGAAACTCGTCTTCGCCGCCCCGAGGCGCGCCAGGCCGCCGAGGCACCTGGCCGACCTCACCACGGCCGAGCGCCGGGAGGCGGTCGCCGAGCTGGGGGAGAAGCCGTTCCGCGCCGACCAGCTGTCCCGGCACTACTTCGCCCGTCTTGTCGACGACCCCGGCAAGATGACCGATCTGCCGGCCGCCGTCCGCGAACGCCTCGTGTCCGAGCTGCTGCCCTCGCTGCTGACGCCCGTGCGCGAACTCGACTGTGACGGCGGGACGACGCTGAAGACCGTCTGGAAGGCGTTCGACGGCGTCCTGTTCGAATCCGTGCTCATGCGCTACCCGGACCGGGCCACGATGTGCGTCTCATCCCAGGCGGGGTGCGGCATGAACTGCCCCTTCTGCGCGACGGGGCAGGCGGGGCTCACCCGTAACCTTTCCACGGCCGAGATCGTCGAGCAGGTCGCCGCGGGCGCGCGCGCACTCGCGCGTGGGCGCATCCCGGGTGGGCCGGGACGCGTCTCGAACATTGTCTTCATGGGCATGGGTGAACCCCTGGCCAACTACAAGGCCGTGATAGGCGCGGTGCGTCGTATCACTGATCCGGCGCCTGCCGGGTTGGGCATCTCCCAGCGGTCGGTCACGGTCTCCACGGTCGGGCTCGTCCCCGCGATCGAGAAGCTCGCCGCTGAGGACATGTCCGTCCGGCTGGCGGTGTCCCTGCACGCGCCCGACGACGAGCTACGGGACGATCTGGTGCCCATCAACAACCGGTGGAAGGTGTCCGAAGTCCTGGACGCGGCGTGGGCCTACGCGGATCGCAGTGGCCGCCGTGTCTCGATCGAATACGCCCTCATCAAGGACATCAACGACCAGGCATGGCGGGCCGATCTTCTCGGCAGGCTCTTGCGCGGGCATCTCGTACACGTCAATCTGATCCCGTTGAATCCGACACCGGGTTCCAAGTGGACCGCCTCCCGGCCCGAGGACGAGCGCGAGTTCGTCCGGCGCCTGGAGGCCCACGGGGTCCCGGTCACGGTGCGCGACACCCGGGGCAGGGAGATCGACGGGGCCTGCGGCCAGCTGGCCGCGTCGACCAGGGACTGAGCGCGCCGCGGACGTGTCCCCGGCGTCCCGCGGGCGCGGGACGCCGCTGAGGAGCACGGTACGGGTGAGGACGAGCGCGCGGTTGCCGGTGGCCTTGCGCGGCTACGACCGGAACCAGGTCGACGCCCTGCTGAAGCGGATCTCGCAGGCGCTGGACGGCGGGCCGCCGGTCTCCGCGGACGAGGTGCGCGCGGCCCGTTTCGACGTCGTCCTGCGCGGCTACGACAACCGCGCGGTGGACGAACTGCTGCGCGAGTGCATCAGGGAACTTTGGGCCAGGGCGCCGATCAGGGAACGTCCCGGACGGCCCCGCGCGCACCCGGCGTGGCTGATCACCTGGATCCAGAACGCCCGGTTCTCCGGGGCCGGCCTGCGCCCCGGCTACGACGTGCGGGACGTGGACGCGTTCCTGGACCGGGTGATCGCCGGCCTGCGCGGCGCGGCCCCGCCCGTGACGGCCCGGGATGTTCGGGAAAGCGCCTTCCGCGTCGTCCGGCTGGGGCCCGGCTACGACGAGCAGGAGGTCGACCGGTTCCTGGTGCAGCTCGCGAGCGCCCTGGAGCACTGACCGGAGTTATCCACAATTTCGGCCGCGGCTGCGTGTGGCCGCCGCGCGAGGTCACGCTACGCGCATGGACAACTTCGTGGCACAGCGGCAGCGGCTCCGCGCCCTGTTCGACGTCTTCCTCACGCCCGAGCTCTCGGCGGTCCTGCTGCCCCTGGCCAGGCCCGCGTTGCGGCCCGGCGCCGGGGACGGGGTCCACGTCCGCCTCGGCGGTACGCCCCTCCTGCCGCCGGGCGAACCCTGGCCCACGTGGGAGGGCCGCTCCCTGGCCTTCCTCGGCGCGATCGACTTCACCGGGCTCGCCCGCTTCGGCGGGATCCCCGGTCTGCCGTCGTCCGGCAATGCCGCCTTCTACTACACCGACGAGATCCCGCGGCCCTGGGGCGACAAGGCCGCACAGCGGAACGGCTGGCGCGTCCTCACCGGCGACCTCCGCGAAACGAGCCCGCCGCCGGGCGCGGCCATCTACCCCCAGGCCGCGCTGAGTGCCACTCCGTTCCTCTCCCTGCCCTCGCCCCAAGAGGCCGTGGTGCGGCGCATGGACACCATCTACAGCGGCCTCCTGCCCGTCTACGAGCAACTGCACGCAGCCTGGACGCGCCACACGTGGCCGGACGACATGCCGGTCCACCAACTGGGCGGATGGCCGACCCTGATCCAGCGTCCGATCGGCCCTGACTGCCTGTACGCGTCAACGGGCCGCACCCTGGACTCCGTCAAGCCGCCATCCCTCACCCCCGAGGAGCAGCGCGCCGTGGAGGAGTGGCGCCTCCTCCTCCAACTCGACTCCGACGACCGCCTCGGCTGGTACTGGGGCGACCCGGGCCGCGTGTACTTCTGCAACCGCCAGGACGACCCCTTGGAACGAGCATGGCTGACCCTGCAAGCCGCCTGATTCTGCAAGCCGCCTGACCGCGCGCCACACCCGCCGCGGTGAGGTCAGGGGCGGCGGTGGGCGGTGGCGACGTAGGCGGCGCCGACGACGGCGGACCAGAGGAGGAGGTGGAGCGCTATCGCGGGGAAGCGGGAGGTGAAGGCCGCCGGGCCGTGGTGGGCCGCACGCAGCCAATCGATCATCGGGACGGAGAGCCAGGCGAGGCGTCCGATGCCGAGGAGAAGAAGCGCGGTGGCCCCGCCGAGGAGAACGAGCAGGGACACGCCCGGATCGGGGATGAGCGCCCGGCTCGTCCAGGCGCCGAGCAGGGTGCCGGGAACGGCGACGAGAGCGTTCAGGGCACAGCCGGCCAGGATCGCTGATCCGGGGCACTCCAACCGGACGGCCTGAAGGAGGGGAACGAGCAATGCGACGGCGCCCAGGGAGAGGTTCGTTCCGTACGCCGCGAGCAGCCCCGCCCAGATGGGAGTGGAACGGTGGCGGACGGCGGTGGCCGTCAGTGCGCGCTGCTCGTCGGGCTGGGTGTCGAGCAGGGCGCGCGCCGCCCAGGCCCACACCGGGAACATGAACGCGGCCGTGTCCGCGAACGTCCGGGCGGCGAGGTCGGCCGCATGCGGTCCGCTCGGCCCCTGCACGAGGAACAGCGCCACGAACAGCGCCACGATGATCAGCGGCTGCAGGACGCGCAGCGAACCGGCGTAGCCGGCGACCTGAAATCGGACGAGCGCGATCATCGCTTGGGCCTCCGTACCCGGTAGCCGTCCGCGCGGAGCTTGGTCTCCACGGTGTCGGCATGGTCCTCGGGTACCTCGACCTCCAGGACGGTCCAGTCCGTGGCCGCACCGGACGGGAGCCGGGTGACCGTCGCCTCGGCCACACGCAGCCGGTCGACGTCCGGGAGAGCCTCGATGCACCGCTGGTGGTCGCTGACGACCACGGTCGCGCCGTCGCCTGCGAGGTCGGAGATCAGCCCGGGGAGGGCGCCGCGCGTGGCCGCGTCCAGACCTGCGAACGGCTCGTCCAGGACCAGGAGTTCCGGGTCGCCCATGAGGGCCTGCGCGAGCCCGATCTTCTGGGCGCTGCCCTTCGACAACTCGGGGAGCCGCACGTCGAGAAGGTGATCGAAGCCGAGCCGCTCCGCCCATGTGCCGGCCGCGTCCGCCGGCACGCGGCGCATCGCGGCCATGTGCCGCAGATACCCGCGGACGCTGAACGGCTGGTCCACGGGGAAACGCTCAGGCGCGTACCCCACCCGTGCCGGCCGGTCTTTGACGACGCCCGCACGAGGTTTCCGTAAACCTGCGACCATGCGCAGCAAGGTGGACTTCCCGGCGCCGTTACGCCCGGTCACCTCGGTCACGCTGCCGGGATCGAGGGACAGCGTGACGTCCTTGAGCACCCAGGGGTCCGACCGGCGATAACGAAAGGCGACACTCTCAAGCCGCATGAGAACCGCACGATAAGCCCCCGCCCGTAAGGGCGGCGTTAATCGCACTCGCCCCCACCCGCGAGCGTGTGGCGGCCCGCAGGTTTCCTCGGCGGGGGGCCGGTGAACGGCAGGTGGGACGCGAGCGATCCGGCCATCGCCTTGCTGATCTTGGCTGCGGACCGCGATCGACGCCACCGAGCCGGCAAGGCGGCCGCCTCCCTGCTCACCGCCGCTTGACACAGAGAGGTGCCGGAACCCGTACGTCCCCTCAGCGGTGTGCGGGGGCTGCGGGACTGTGCGGGGGCGGGAGAATGAGGGGATGGGTGAGCCGGCGGGCAAGGGCTGCGTATTCTGCGAGATCGTTGCGGGGGAGCGGGCGGCGCATGTCGTGCTGGACGCGCCGGACGCGGTGGCGTTCCTGGATGCGCGGCCGCTGTTCAAGGGCCATACGTTGCTGGTTCCGCGGACGCACTACGAGACGCTGGGCGATCTGCCCGGGGACTTTCTCGGCCCGTTCTTCGGGCACGCCCAGCGGCTCGCGGGGGCGATGGAGTCGGTGCTCGGCGCGGCGGGATCGTTCGTGGCCATGAACAACCGGATCAGCCAGAGCGTCCCGCATCTGCATGTGCACGTGGTGCCGCGCAATCGGAAGGACGGGCTCCGGGGTTTCTTCTGGCCGCGGCACAAGTACGACTCCGACGGGGAGGCGGCCGGGTATGCGGCGCGCCTGTCCGAAGCGGTCGCCGGCCGTTCATGACCCCACCGGGTGCCCGGGGTGTGTCCGCGGCCGTTGCTCATGGCCGGCGAGGACGAGGCCGGGAAGGTGGAGGCCGCTCTCTTCACGCAGTTCGCGGACGGCCGCTTCGAGGGGTGTTTCGCCCGGTTCGATGCGGCCCTCTGGTAGCTCCCACTGGTGGCGGTGGCGGTGGCGGTCGAAGACCAGGAGCAGGTGGTGATCGTGCCAGACGGCGGCGAGGGCCGCGGGCATCGGCGCGTCGAGCGGTGCGGCGGGGGTGTGCGTGGCCGCCGGGAAGCCGAGAAGCGCGTTGCCCTCGTCGTCCTCCGCCAGGGCTTCGCCCATGGACCGGTCCTCCGGTTGCGCGGTGGTGTCCTCCCGCCGAGCCCGCCCGAAGCCACGGGGTGTCCGCGCACCCAATCAGGGTGGCCGGTTCGGATGCCCGTGGTCGGGCGCGCTCGGTGGGAGGCGGGGGATGCTCGGGAGCGTTGGTGGCGGGGCGGGAGACTCCTCGGCCGGTGCGGCGCTCAGGTCAGTGCTATCAGGAGAGCCACGTAGGGAGGTGTCGGGTCGACGTCGGCGGGGGGCGCTTGGCAGGTGGCGTGTTCGTGGAGGTCGCGTTCGGCTCGGTCCAGGGCGGCGGAGAGGACGTAGTCGGTGATCGTCCAGCCGATCAGCTCGGCCGCCTTGCGGATTGCGTGGAACTGGTCCGCGGAGGTGCAGAAGGCGATGTGGTCATCGGTGGCGGGAAGGTCCTGGCGGACCGACTCTGGCATGGCCGGTCTCCTTCCTTGCGGCTCTTAAAAGTACGCCGCGAGGTGTTGCCTGGACATCCCCATTGAGAACGAGAATCGTCGGGTGTGCGGAGGAGTCAGCGGGTCCCCCAGGAGTAGGTCTGTTTGCGCAGCTTGAGGTAGACGAACCCTTCCGTGGAGACGACCCCGGGCACGGCGCGGATACGGCCGAGAAGTTCCAGCAGACGTGCGTCGTCCTCGCAGACCAGCTCGACGAGGATGTCGAACGAGCCGGCCGTGATGACGACGTAGTCGATCTCGGGGAGGCCGGCGAGCTCGTCGGCGATCCTCTCCAGGTCGCCCTCGCACTTGACCCCGATCATCATCTGCCGGAAGAAACCGAGCATGAGCGGGTCGGTGACGCCGACGATCTGCATGACGCCGGCGTCGAGGAGCTTCTGGACGCGCTGGCGGACGGCGGCCTCCGACAGGCCGACGGCCTTGCCGATGGCAGCGTAGGAGCGGCGGCCGTCCTGCTGGAGCTGCTCGATGATGTGCTTCGCGGTCTCGTCGAGCTGGACGCGGGATGCGCGTTCCATGGGCGGTCTCCTAGTTGCGGCATCGAGAGTGGGAGGCGTCTGGACCAAGCGAATCAGTCGTGAAACTGGATCGTAACAACGGAATCACTTGTGTTGGGCTGAATCCTCTGTCAGGGTCGGGCCAACAGGACACAACGGGCGACGTTGCCCAGGAGGGACCTGAGGATGAGCGGCGAGCGGCTGCGCAACTTTATCGGCGGCGAGTACGTGGACGCCAAGGACGGGCGGACGCTGGAGGTGGTCGACCCGAGCACCGGCGAGGCGTACGCGGAGGCGCCCGTGTCCGGCGCCGAGGACGTCGATGCCGCGTTCCGCGCGGCGGCCGACGCGTTCCCCGCTTGGCGCGACGCCACGCCGGGTGAGCGCAGCCTGGCGATGCTGCGGTTCGCGGACGCGGTCGAGGCACGGGCCGAGGACCTGGTGAAGGCCGAGGTCCGCGACACCGGCAAGCCGGTCCAGCTGACCCTGGACGAGGAGGTGCCGCCGATGGTGGACAACCTCCGCTTCTTCGCCGGGGCCTCCCGCGTGCTGGAGGGCAAGGCGACCGGCGAGTACATGGCGGACCACACCTCCTCGATCCGGCGGGAGCCGATCGGGGTGTGTGCGCAGGTGACGCCCTGGAACTACCCGATGATGATGGCGGTCTGGAAGTTCGGGCCGGCGCTGGCGGCGGGCAACACCGTCGTGCTCAAGCCGTCGGAGACGACGCCGGCGAGCACGCTCATGCTGGCGGAGATCGCGGCCGAGGTCCTGCCGCCGGGCGTCTTCAACGTGGTCTGCGGCGACCGCGACACCGGACGCGCGCTGGTGGAGCACCCCACGCCGCAGATGGTGTCGATCACCGGCAGCGTCCGGGCCGGCATGGAGGTCGCCGCGGCGGCGGCCAGGGATCTCAAGCGCGTGCACCTGGAGCTCGGCGGCAAGGCGCCCGTCATCGTCTTCGACGACGCGGACGTCGAGGCGGCGGCGACGGGCATCGCCGAGGCCGGCTACTTCAACGCGGGGCAGGACTGCACCGCCGCCACGCGCGTCCTGGTCGCCGAGCGGCTGCGGGGCGAGTTCACCGAGGCGCTCGTGGAGGCCGCCAAGGGCACCGCCGTCGGGCCGCCGAGCGACGCGGACGCCTTCTACGGGCCGGTGAACAACGAGAACCAGCTCGCGCGCGTCCAGGGGTTCATCGACCGGGCGCCCGGCCACGCGAAGGTCCTGACCGGTGGCGAACGGGTCGGGGACCGCGGCTACTTCTTCGCGCCCACCGTCGTCGGCGGCCTGAAGCAGGACGACGAGATGGTGCAGAACGAGGTGTTCGGGCCGGTCATCACCGTGCAGAGCTTCTCGGACGAGCAGCAGGCCATCGCGTGGGCCAACGGCGTCAAGTACGGCCTCGCCGCGAGCGTGTGGACGCAGAACCACGGCCGCGCCATGCGGATGAGCAAGGCACTGGACTTCGGCGCCGTGTGGGTCAACACCCACATACCCTTCGTGTCCGAAATGCCGCACGGCGGCTTCAAGCACTCCGGCTACGGCAAGGACATGTCGATGTACGGCATCGAGGACTACACCCGCATCAAGCACGTCATGCACTACATCGGCGGCTGACCACCGCCGCCCGAGCCCGTGAAGGAAGACCCGCCATGACCGAGACCCAGCAGGCCCCGGCGCGCGACGACCCGGGTCGCGCAGTTCCCGCCATCGAGCTCACGGGAGTGGAGAAGGCGTATTACGCCCATGGCGAGACCGTGGCCGCGGTCCGCGGTGTCGACCTGGAGATCGGGCAGGGGGAGTTCTTCTCCCTGCTCGGCCCGTCCGGCTGCGGCAAGACGACGACCATGCGCATGATCGCCGGCTTCGAGGAGCCGACGGCGGGCGCCGTCCACTTGCACGGCCAGGACGTCACGGGTGTGTCACCCAACCGGCGCGACGTGAACATGGTGTTCCAGTCGTACGCGCTGTTCCCGCACATGAGCGTCTTCGAGAACGTCGCGTTCGGCCTGCGCCGGCGCGGCGTTCCGAAGGCGGACATCACGCGGCGGGTGGGGGAGATGCTGGACATCGTCGACTTGGCGGGGCGGGAGCGGCGCCGCCCCGCCGAGTTGTCCGGCGGCCAGCAGCAGCGGGTCGCGCTGGCCCGCGCGCTGGTGAACCGGCCGCGCGCCCTGCTGCTGGACGAGCCGCTGGGGGCGCTGGACCTGAAGCTCCGCCAGGCGATGCAGGTCGAGCTGAAACGCATCCAGCGCGAGGTCGGCATCACGTTCGTGTACGTGACGCACGACCAGAGCGAGGCCCTGACCATGTCGGACCGCATCGCCGTCATGAACGACGGGCTGATCGAGCAGCTCGGCACGCCGCGGGAGATCTACGAGCATCCCGCGTCCCGGTTCGTGGCCGGGTTCATCGGGACGTCCAACCTGCTCGACGGCGAGGTCGCCGAGATGGGGCAGGGCACCGCGGTGATCTCCTACGGGCCGGATGGGCGGATCGAGGTCCCGGTGCGCGACGGGGTGAAGGTCGCGGCGGGGCAGCGGCTGGAGCTGACCATCCGCCCGGAGAAGATCGACATCGGGCTGGACAAGCCGGCCGACGGGCTGTGCGCCGTCCGCGGCACCGTGACCGAGGTCGTCTACCTCGGGACGTCGACGAGCTACAACATCACCACCCACACCGGCGCCGATGTCGTGGTCTTCCTGCAGAACGCCACGTCCGCCGATGACATCGCCACCCGCGGCGACAGTGTCTGGCTGTCGTGGGAGCCGCGTCACTCTTACGCCATAGGAGCCCCCCAGTGAGCAGCATCGACCCCGCTTTCCTGCGCGGCCTCACCCGCCCCCGCCTGGCACGTTCCAGTTATGCCCGCAGGGACGTCCTCCGGATGATGGGCGCGGCCGGTGCGGGACTCGCCCTGTCGGCCTGCGGCGTGCAGGGGCAGGGCGGCAAGGAGAAGGTCAGCCAGAGCGACGTCCAGAAATACTGGGCGGGCAAGACGAGGAACGGCCGGCTCAACTGGGCGAACTGGCCGGGCTACATGCAGGACGACCGCGAGACGATCAAGGCGTTCGAGAAGGAGACCGGCATCAGGGTGACCTACAAGGAGGTCATCCAGGAGATGGCGCCGTGGTTCGGCAAGATCCAGGCGCCGCTGGCGGCGGGCCAGTCCATCGGCTTCGACCTGATGATCATGACGAACGGCATCCAGTTGGAGCAGTGCCGCCAGCTCGGCTACCTGGCGCCGCTCGACCTGTCGAAGCTGAGGAACTTCCAGGCGAACGCGGGCGAGGCGTTCAAGAACCCGTCCTACGACCCGGGCAACGCCCACACGATCCCCTACGAGTCGGGCGTGACCGGCATCGCGTACAACACCAAGTACGTCAAGGAGGAGATCACCAGCATCGCCCAGCTCTTCGACCCGAAGTACAAGGGCAAGGTCGGCATGCTGGGCGACTCGCAGGAACTCGGCAACTTCGGGATGTTCCTGCTCGGCATCGACCCGGAGAAGTCGACGAAGGCCGACTGGGAGAAGGCCGCCGAGAAGCTCCGCGAGCAGCGCGACAAGGGCATCGTCCGCAAGTACTACAGCCAGGACTACGTCGATGCCGTCAGCAAGGGCGACGTGTGGCTGACGATGGCGTGGTCCGGTGACGTCTACAGCCTGACGAGCCCGGACGTGAAGTTCGTGGTGCCCAAGGAGGGCGGCACGATCTGGACCGACAACCTGTGCATCCCGAAGACCGCCGAGAACCCGGTGGACGCGCTGACCCTCATGGACTGGCTGTACGTCCCGGAGAACAACGTCCCGCTGACCGAGTTCATCAACTACATGCCGCCGATCCCGTCCACCCAGCGGCTCATCGCGCAGAAGGCGGAGAAGGCCACCGGGTCGCAGAAGAGGGACCTGACCCGGCTGAGCACCAGCCCGCTGATCTTCCCGTCCGAGAGCGACCTGGCCCGGCTGCGGCACTACCGGCGGCTCACCCAGGCCGAGGAGCCCGAGTACCAGAAGATCTTCGAACCCATCGCCAAGGGGTCGTGATGGCGCGCGGACGGGGGCGGCTCGCGCCGTACCTCATGATCCTGCCGAGCGGGCTGTGGATGGCGGTGTTCTTCCTCATCCCGATGGTCTTGATGGTGTCCCTGTCGCTGCAGACGGGCAACCTCATCGAGGGGTTCCGGCAGACGTTCCACTGGCAGAACTACACCGACGGGCTGAACACCTACGGCGACAAGTTCGTCCGGTCGCTCTGGTACGGGCTCCTGGCGACGGTCGCGTGCATCGCGCTCGCCTACCCGGCCGCGTACTGGATCGCGTTCCGCGGCGGACGGCACAAGTCGACGTACCTGTTCCTGCTCCTGCTCCCGTACTTCGTGTCGTTCATCCTGCGGACGGTGTCGTGGAAGCTCGTGCTGACCGACAACGGGCCGATCCTCGGGCCGCTGCGCGGCAGCGGGATCCTGCCGAAGGACTTCCACATCCTCGACACCAGCGTCGCGGTGGTGTCCGGGCTCGCCTACAACTTCCTGCCGTTCATGGTGCTGCCGATCTACGTGGCGCTGGAGCGGATCGACCACCGGGTGGTCGAGGCGGCCTACGACCTGTACGCGAGCCGGCTCCAGGCGTTCACGCGGGTGATCCTGCCGCTGTCGCTGCCCGGTGTGTTCGCCGGCGTGATCATGACGTTCGTGCCGGTGTCGTCGGACTACGTCAACGCCGAGGTCCTCGGCGGACCGCAGAACACCATGATCGGCAACGTGATCCAGACCGAGTACTTCAACAACAGCGCCTACCCGATGGCGTCGGCGCTGTCGTTCTCGCTGATGGCGATCCTGCTCGTCGGCATCTTCGCCTACGCGCGCACCCTCGGCACACAGGACGTTCTGGAGGCGGCGGGACGATGACGACGCTCACCACCACGAAGACCCCGGTACGGGGCCGTCCGGCCCGCCCGAAACGCCGGATCTCCGGCCTGCACGCCTACACGCTCGCGCTGATCGCCTGGCTGATCCTGCCCATCGCGATCATGATCCTGTTCGGGTTCAACGACACCCGCAGCAAGCAGAACTTCGAGTGGCAGGGCTTCACGCTCAAGTGGTACGCCCACCTGTTCGACAAGGGCGACCTCACCACCGCGGTGATCAACTCGCTGACGATCGCGCTGCTCAGCACGCTCATCACCACGATCCTCGGGACGTTCGCGGGCCTCGCGCTCGGCCGGTACCGGTTCCGCGGCAAGGGCTCGACGAACCTCGTGCTGTTCATGGCGATCTCCTGCCCGGAGATCGTGATGGGCGCGTCGCTGCTGTCGATGTTCGTCACGTTCAACCTGCCGCGCGGCTACCTGACGATCCTCGTCGCGCACGTGATGTTCTCCATCGCGTTCGTCGCGGTGACCGTCCGGGCCCGCGTCGTCGGCCTCGACCCGGCGGTGGAGGAGGCGGCGCAGGACCTCGGGGCCGGGCCGTGGACCCGGTTCCGCCTGGTCACCCTGCCGATGATCATGCCGGGTGTGGTCGCGGGCGCGCTGCTGGCGTTCGTGCTGTCCATCGACGACTTCATCATCACCAACTTCACCAGCGGCTCCACCATCACGTTCCCGCTGTGGATCTACGGCTCGACCCGGACGGGAACGCCGCCGCAGGTCAACGTGATGGGAACGCTCATCTTCGCGGTCGGCATCGTGATCGCGGTCGTCTCCGCACGGCGCAACATGCGCGCGCCGCGCTGACGACGTCCGCCGGAGGACGACATGGACGTTCAGAAGGCGCTCGCCGACGCCGAGCCGAAGCCGTACTGGCTGCAGGACCCGGCCCGTCCCGGGGCCGGGTCCCCGCTGGAGGGCGCGCGGGAGTGCGACCTCGCCGTCATCGGCGGCGGGTACAGCGGCCTGTGGGCGGCCCTGCTGGCCAAGGAGCGCGACCCGTCGCTGGATGTGATCGTGTTGGAGGCCGGCCGGATCGGCGGTGCCGCGTCCGGCCGCAACGGCGGGTTCTGCGCCGCCAGCCTCACCCACGGGCTGCAGAACGGCATCGGCCGCTGGCCGGACGACATGCACACGCTCGAACGCCTCGGCTGGGACAATCTCCGCGCCATCGGCGACACGCTCACCCGGTACGGCATCGACGCCGAATGGGAACCCACCGGGGAACTGAGCGTCGCCACCGAGGAATGGCAGGTGCCCGCCCTGGAGGAGGCGGCGGAGACGGCGATCGAGCTCGGCTGGGAGCCCGTGCTGCTCGACCGGGACGCCGTCCGCGCCGAGGTCGACTCGCCGACCTACCTCGCCGGCCTCTGGGACCCGGACGCCACCGCGATGGTGCATCCCGCCAAGCTCGCCTGGGGCCTCGCGGACGCCTGCCGTTCCCTCGGCGTCCGCGTCTTCGAGAACACCGGCATCACGGGCCTGCGCTCCGGGATCCGCGGGCTCCACCTGACCGCGCGCCACGGCGCCGTGGTCACCGCCCGGCGGGTGGTCCTCGGGACGGGCGCGTTCCCGCCGCTGCTGAAGCGCCTGCGCGGCTTCGTCGTCCCCGTGTACGACTACGCGCTCATGACCGAACCGCTCACCGCCGCCCAGCGCGAGGCGATCGGCTGGAAGAACCGACAGGGCATCGGAGACAGCGCCAACCAGTTCCACTACTACCGGCTCACCGCGGACGACCGGATCCTGTGGGGCGGCTACGACGCCATATACCACTACGGCAACGCGATACGTTCCGACCTGGAACAGCGTCCCGCCACGTTCGGCACCCTCGCCCGGCACTTCTACGAAACGTTCCCCCAGCTCGAAGACGTCCGCTTCACCAACGCCTGGGGCGGTGTCATCGACACGTGCAGCCGCTTCTGCGCGTTCTTCGGGACGGCCTACGACGGCAGGCTCGCGTACGCGGCCGGCTACACCGGCCTTGGCGTCGGAGCCACCCGCTTCGGCGCGGACGTCATGCTCGACCTCCTGCACGTCGGCCTCGCACCTGGTGAGGAGACCGAGCGGACCCGGCTGAAGATGGTGCGGACCAAGCCCGTCCCGTTCCCGCCCGAACCGCTCCGGTACGGCGTGATCGAACTGACCCGGCGCGAGATCGCCCGCGCCGACCGCAACGCCGGCCGCCGCGGCCTCTGGCTTCACACCCTCGACCGCCTCGGCCTCGGCTTCGATTCGTGAGTCAGTCGGGGGAGGCGTCGGTCGTCCCGAAGATCACTGAGGAGATCTCCAGGTAGAGCTGCTCGGGGTACGGCATGAAGTTGATGCTCTGGAGCCACTGCTTCTGGCCCGCGGACTCGGTGCGGAACTCGCCGTAGCCGAGCATCCGGCCGAGCATGGACCGGTTCAGCGCGATGTCGGTGAGCTTGGTCAGCGGCATCATCACGACGTTCCGGTTGAACACGCCGCTGATCACCATGACCCGGTGCTCGGTGACCAGGAAGAACTCCAACGACCAGGCGATGACCTTCCAGACCAGGTAGGCGATGGCGATCAGCCACAGCCACCAGATCCAGGCCGCGCCGGTGACCGCGCTGACCGCGCCGCACACGATGAGCCCGGCGACGACGGCGGAGACCGGCACGAGCAGGACGGCGGGGTGCCGGCGCACCGCGATGACCCGTCCCTCGTAGGCCATCAGGTACTTGTCGACGGTGCGCGACGAGTTGTCGCGGTGAACGATCATGTCCTGCAGATTCACGGCGGCGTCCTCGTCATGATCCGGTTGGTCCCAACGGTAGCCGACGGCGCGCCGGCCGCGCAGGGGGCCGCGTGGTAAGGGCTCTGGGGTCGTAAGGGATCTTGTCGGCGGAAGGCCGGGCGCCCGAAGATGGGCGCCATGGAGTTCGCTCCGGACGTGACGGCGCGCCCCGTCTGGCGGCTGCTGCTGCGGGGCCTCGGCGTGTACCTGCCGGGCTGGGAGATGCCGGCGGGCGTGCTGCACGTCCGGGACACGGCGGCGGCCGGCGGGTTCGGGCCGCCCGCCTACCTGGACGGCGGCGCCGGGTTCGGCATCCAGATCCCGGACCGCCGCCGGGGCCTGGAACCGGACCGGGAGATCTACGTCCGCGGCCGGGAGAACCCGAGCTTCGGCATCGTCGTCGCGGGCCCGGCCGCGGCGATCGGCAGCCGGGTCGTGGACGCCGGCGTGCTGCTGCGGTTCGCGCGCCGGCTGACGTTCGAGGAGCTGTTCGACACCCGCGACGCCGGCTCCGTCCCGTACGCGGTGCGCGGTGCGCGGGCGGTGGAGAACGTGGTGTTCCTCGACCGCGCGGCCGGGATCGGGCTGTGCGCCGAGGTCGACCCGCTCACCCGCGCCGCCGCCTGCCCGCTGTACGTGCGCATGGGAAGCCCGGCGGAGCGGACCGTGCGAACCTACGGGGCGCCCCGCCCTACGGGCCGGCCCAGCCGGTGAGGTCCCACAGCTGATGGGACGGCAGCCGCCGCAGCCGGACGGCCGCGGCGGCCGGATCCCAGAACACCTCGTCACTCTCCAGCTCCAGTGACTGCGCGGCGGTCAGCACGGCGCACAGCAGTTCGCCGCGCGTCCGGACGGCCAGGAGCGGGCCGATCTGCGCGACGGCGCCGGAGCACTCCGCGAGCGTCCGCAGGAGGGCCTTGAGCGCGACCTCGTCCTCGGGCGGGCGCGCCGGCCTCACCCCGGACGGGACGCCGGGCTCCACCCGGGCCAGGCCGTGCCCGGACCCGCGGGCGCCGCCCCCCGGCAGGTCGGCGCCCGTGGAGATGAGCAGCGCGCTGAACACGCCGGCGAGGTCCTCGCAGGCATGCCCGCCGAGGAAGTAGCGGCGGCGTCCGGGGGAGCCGGGCGCCGGGTCGTCCGCGCCCTCCGCCGTGCGGAACCGGACGTTCAGCCGGCTCGCGCGGACGCACCGCTCGTACACCTCGCAGAGGATGTCCTCCAACTGGCCGTCGCGGGTCCAGAGCCGCCCGGTGGCGGTGACGGCGTCGCCGGGCGCGCGGGGACGCCCGGTGAGCGCGGCGGTGACGGTGCCGTCCAGCTCGCCCTCGGTGAACTGCAGCAACTCGGCGACGATGTCCTCGACGTCCTCCAGCGTGCGGGTGAGGGTGCGCTGCAGCTCCAGGATCTGCGTGCCGCCGCGTTCGAGGTCGGCGAGCCGTTCGAGGGCCGCGTCGACCTTCCCGGCGGCCGTGCCGGCGTGCGCGCGGGTGACGGTGCGCACCGACGTCTCGACCTCGCCGAGCTTGCGGCGCAGCGCGGCCAGCGTGATCCGCTGCTGCTCCAGCTCGTGCAGCCGTCCCGCCTGCGCGCGCAGGTGGTCGTCGGCCCGGTGGACGAGGCCCGCCAGCTCCTCGACCTGCCCGGTGTTGCGCCGGAGCCGGTCATCGAGCGCGGGCAGTACGTCCTGCTTGACCCGCGCCAGCTCGGCGGTGAGCCGCTCGCCGACCGTGACCAGGACGTTGTTCTGCTTGGTGACCTGGTCGTTCAGCTCCTCGATCCGCCGGGTGAACGCGTCGGCCTGGTCGCGGCTCTGCTTGCCCGCGTACAGTTCGAGCGCCCCCACCACGACGCACATCACCACCAGGATGACGGTCGTCATGGCACTCCTCGGGGCGTGACGGCGATCGCCGGATCCAGTTTTGATCGCGACCATAACTTGCGATCATGTGCGCCGACCGAAACTTACGTAACCGACTGATCTCAGTGACCGCCCGCTCCCGCCAGCCCTTTCCATGTCATTCCGTAATCGGTTGCGTGCTATAAGTCGCGGCCTTTCAGACGCAGCCCTCGAATTGCGGGACGGTGGTGGTGAGCTTCAGCCCGGTGTTCCCGAACCACCGCTTCAGCAGTTGCGGCATGGTGCCGTCCTGGTACAGCCCGGTGATCGCCTTGTTCACCGCCTCGCAGCCGTCCACGTCGCTCCTGCGGATGCCGACGCCGTACGGCTCGTCGGTGAAGGAGGCGTTCACGATCGTGAGCTTCCGGCCGTTCGCGGCCGCCTTCCCGGCGAGTCCGGCGAGGATCAGGTCGTCGGTCGAGACCGCGTCCAGCCGGTTCTCGACGAGATCGGTGAGGCAGGCGGAGTAGCCGTCCTCCTCGACCGGCAGCGCGGCGACGCCCTGCTCGTCGTGGATGCGCGGGAACGACACCGAGCCGCGCACCTTGCAGAGCCGCCGGCCCTTCAGGTCGTGGATGCTCCGGATCTTCCCGGCGTCGGACGCGCGGACGAGGACGTCCTGGTGGGCGACGTAGTAGGGGCCCGCGAACGCGACCTTCACCTTGCGTTCGGGGGTGACGGAGTAGCTCGCCACGACGAGGTCGACCTCGCCGTCCTGGAGCATCTTCTCGCGCGTCGCGGAGTACACCCGCTTGAACGCGACGTTCTTCCCTGCGACGCCCAGCCGCCCGGCGATCGCCTTGGCGACGTCGATGTCGAAGCCCTTGTACGGACCGTCGCCCTCGCGTTCGCCGACGCCCGGCTGGTCGGCGTTGACGCCGATGACCAGCCGATCCTTCGTCGCGACGGAGGTCTCGCCGGCGTCGGCGAGGCCGCACGCCGCGGCCGGGCCGAGCATGGTGAGCGCGGCGGCGGCGGCCGCGGTGCGCCGCGCCCTCACTTCGACCACCGGTACTCCGCCAGGCGGGGCCGCACCCCGGCGAGCACGAGCAGGGCGATGGCGGCGCCCGCGGCCGGCAGGACGGCGTACCAGCCGCTCGTCCCGCCGTCCCCGTCCCGCACGGCGTCGTCGAACGCCTTCCGGTGGATGCCGATCAGTGCCTGCAGCGACCGGTCGTACCGTGTGAAGTCCGCGCCCGCGGCGCCGCGGGCGGCCACGGCCTGATCCCGCTGCCCGCCCTTGACGAGGTCTCTCATCCGCCGGTCGTTCGCCTGGACCTTCCGGTAATCGCGCAGGACGCCGTTCATGACGTTCACCAGCTGTGCTTTCTGCTCGGCCGACTCCGCCGGGCGGTTGGCCTCGGTGCCGAGGAAGCCGAGGAACGGCGCCCGTCCGGGCTCGAACGACAGATCCTTCTGCACGGCCGCGTTGTACTGGGTCAGGTTGCCCGCCTTCAGATAAAGGACGGTCTGGGATTTGCTCAGATACACCTGCTCGTAGGCGTCGGCTCGCCCGGGGTCGAGCAGGAACCGGGTCTCGTCCGCGTTCGCGCTGTTGCTGATGGCGCGCGTCCGGGAAAGCGCGAGGATCGAGTCGAAGCCCTCTTCCTTGGCCTTGCGCAGATGGCCGGCCTGGCCGGACAGCATGAGGGTGCCCGCTCCCACCAGGACGAGCGTGCCGATCGTGGCCAGCGCCAGTGGCACGTTCAGCAGCCGGCGGAAGCGCTTCGCGAGGTACAGCTGGAATCCGGCCAGGGTCGCCAGCAGCGCCACGCCCGCGACCAGGACGCCCGTGCGGCCCATGAGGACGGCCGACCGCCTGTCCTCGTAGGTGTGCCGGACGAGGGTCCCGTTGTCGAGCGTCAGGTTGTACGCCTTGGGCAGCAGGTCCAGCTTCATCAGGTCGGCCGCCTGCCGGTAGAGCTCGGTGACCTGCTGCGACGGCGGACCGGACGGGTGCGGGGACTGCCGGTCCAGCAGGAGGGCCTGCCCGGCGAGGCGCTCGTAGCGGCCCAGGGCGTCCAGCAGGTCCCGGGCCGTGTTGTTCTCCGTCGTCTCATCGGCGAGCTTGGCGGCCTTGAGCAGCGCGTCCCCGGCCTTGCGCCGGTTGTCGTCGTAGCGGGCGACGGCCTGATCGCGTCCGCCGCCCGGTGCGTCGCCGATGAGCAGCGCGTTGGCGAGCTGCGCGTCCATGTCGGAGAGCTGGAAGTACAGGTCGCCGGTGGCGACGACCTGCGGGCCCGCGTCGTGCCCGATGACCCGCACGCCCTCGCGGGCGTTCGCGACCGCCGCCCAGCCGATGCCGAGCAGCACCACGAGCAGGACGAGCGACAGCGCGGTCAGCGCCCGGACGCGGGCCGCGACCGTGCGGGGCAGCAACCGCGCGATGCCTGCCGGCGGTTTCTCGGGCGCATGCCGGAGCCGCCCGGCGGAGCCGCGGCGGGCGGGCGGCGCCTGCGTCGCAGGGGCGGGCGGGCCCGCCGGGGGAGACTGCTGAACGGCGGTCATGTCGCCTCGCCTCGGATGAGCGTGATGGTGGTCCAGGCGCCCACGTGGATCCGGTCGCCGTCAGAGACCGGGACCTCCACGTTGTACGGGATGGGTTCGGTGGACCCGTTCAGGCAGGTCCGGTTGGTGGAGCCGGGGTCGACCAGCGTCCAGGTGCCGTCCGGCTTGCCCAGCAGCACCGCGTGGACGTGCGAGACGCCGGGATCCTCGGGCGGTTCGCGCAGATCGATCTCGGGCGGGGACGGCTGCGCCGAACTGCGCCGCCCGATCCGCACCTCCCGCCCGGTCAGCGGGATCCGGCGCTCGGGCGCGTACGGGGGGAACGAGAGCGCCGCCGAGTCGGGCCCCTCCTCGGCGATGACCGTGGCGAAGTACTCGCGGTCGGCCGTCACCACCGCCGTCCAGGCCGTGCCGGGAACGGGCGGGGAAGGGACGGGCGGCGCCGGAACCGGGGGCGCCGGCGCGGGAACCGGCGGCGTGGGAACCGGCGGGCCGGGCACCGGAGGGGCCGGTACGGGCGGCGCGGGCCGCGGATCGGAGGGCGCCCGGTCCCCCGCCGGCGCCGTCCGCGGTGTCGGCTTGCCGCCGCCGGTCGCGAAGTCGTAGCCGCAGGCCTCACAGAACCGGTCGGTGCCGGGCGTCCCGCAGTCCGGGCAGGGCCGGGCGGCACCGCCGGACGGGGCCTGGAGCCCGGCCGTGCCCGGCGGCCCGGCCGCAGGGGCGTCGCCGATGCGCTCGCCGCAGACGTCGCAGTAGTCCGCCGCCTGCGAGGCGTGTCCGTTGGGGCAGCTCGCCATGCTCAGCCCTCGCCCCTCCGCGTGGTCACGGTCTCGTCCTTGCGGGTCCGGACCGTCTTGCTGGAGCGGGTGTCCAGCTCCATCTCGGCGGCCTTGTCGATGTCGCGCTTCAGCCGGACGGTCCCGGTCGCCGGGGCGATGACGTCCACGACCCGGCGCAGCATCGCGGTGATCGCGTCGTTGCCGGCCTCGTCGGCGAGCACCACGGCCCGGCCAAGCCGCGCCGTCGCGGTGTCGAGGTCGCCGTCCTTGCGGGCCTGCAACCCCTCCTGGATGACGGCGGCCAGTTCCGCCTGCCCGGTGTAGTGCGCCACCCGCGCGTTGATCTGGGTGGACCGCGCCTCGTCGTCCGTCCACTGGGCGAGCACGTTCCCGGTCGCGAGGACCTTCGCCTCCTCACCCGGCCCGCCCGGCACGACCAGCTTCACCCACGCGGCGCGCAGTTCCTTGCCCACCGGACCCGGCGGCACGTCCACGCAGATGTGGTAGTCACGGCTCTCGGCGCCCCACGCGCCCAGCGGGTAGTCGCCCGCCTGCGGCGCCGACTCCACGCGCTTGCCGGTCAGATCCTCCACCGACGGCATCACCTGCTTGACGAACCGCAGCGTCGCGGTCTGCGGCGTCCACACCCGCAGCGCGACGTCGGCGACGGACTTGCCCATCGCCGCCTCCGTCATCGCCTGGAAGTCGGCGACGAGGCCGGCCGGGTCGGCGACGATGTCGACACCGCCCAGCATCGCCGAGGCGACCTTGCGCAGTTCGGCCACCTCCCAGTCGGTGCCGACGCCGCGGCAGTCGCACACGAAACGGCCGCCGCACTCCGCCAGCGCGGCGTCCAGTTCCTCGGGCGTCTCATGCTGGTTCTTGCCGTCGGTCAGCAGGATCGCGTGCCGGATACCGCCCTGGACCGTGTCGAAGAGCCGGTTCGCCAGCCGCAGCCACGACCCGATCGCGGTGCCGCCGGCCGCCTTCAGCCCGCTCAGCGCGTGCTTGGCCGCCGCGCGGGTCTCCGGCGACGCCGCGACCAGCCCCTGGTGCCGGGGAAAGACCATCGTGGCGGTGTTGGACCCGGAGACGACGGCGAACTCCACACCGTCCCGCAGCGTGTCGATCGCGACCTGGGCGGCGGCCACCGCCGCGCGCAGCTTGGTCTCCGGATAGGACATCGAGCCCGAGGTGTCGATGATGATCACCTCGGATGCCCGGGTGGTGGACGGGACCGCCGCGCCGCCCGCCGCGGTCGCCTCGACGGACACGATGGCGTGCACCTCGCGTCCGCCCTCGGGCAGGAACCGATTCTGGTCGATCTTGATGGTGAACTGCGGCTCGCTCATCGGGGCTGCTCCGTGCTCTGCGGGATGTCGCGGCTCTGGGCGGGGAGACGGGGAACGGACGAGGCGGGGGACGGGAGGGGGATCACGGCGACGGTGATGTTGTCGCGGCCGCCCGCGTCCAGGGCGTGCCGCACCAGCGCCCGGGCCGCGCCGAGCGGGTCGGCCGCCGGGTCGGGCCCGG
>NZ_BCQQ01000058.1 GCF_001552155.1 Actinomadura formosensis NBRC 14204
TTGTCGCGTGGCTTGGAGCGGCGGCTGGGGTGGGTGCGTGTGGTCGTCCTCCCCTTGGCCGTTGGAGGGGAGTGAGACGTGCTGCGGCCCCGGTCCTCTTGGAGGAGACCGGGGCCGTTTGGGTTCGGGGTCAGCCGTTGCCGTTGCCGGGGGGCCAGCCGGGGATGGTCGGGTCCTGGGGGTTGGTTGGATCGGTCGGGGTTTCCTTCGGCTTGTCGGCCACGAAGATCGTTACCGTGTCACCGGGGGCGACGGTGGCGTCCGGGCCCGGCTGCTGGTCGTAGACGAAGCCCGGCGCGACCTGCTTGTCCGGCGGCGGAGCGCCCTTTTCCACATGGCACTTCAGCCCGAGGGCCTCCAGCTTGCCGCACGCGGCCCGCTGGCTGTTGTTGAACAGGTTGGGCACCTTCAGGTTCGACGGGCCGTTGGAGATCACTACGGTCACGGTCGAGCCCTTCGGCACCTTCGAGCCGCCCGCCGGGTCCGTGCTGATCACGCTGAGCCGCGGGACGGTGTCGCTCGACTCCACCCTCCGCTCGACCTCGAACCCGCGCGCCTCCAGGATCTTCTTGGCCGTGGCGTACGGCTGGCCGGCCACGCTCGGGACCTCGACCTCCGTCGGCGGCTTCTTGCCCTTGGAGACCAGCAGCGTCACCGTCGCGCCCTTGGCCGCGTTCGTGCCCGGCTCCGGGTCGGAGCCGATCACGTAACCGCGGCGGATGTCGTCGCTGAAGTCCGTCTTCGGCTCGCCGACCTGGAAACCGAGCTTGGTCAGCTGCGCCGTCGCGTCGCTCTGCGGCACGTTGACGATGCTCTGCGGGATCGCGACCTGCTGGTCCTTCTTGTCCCCGCCGCCGCTCAGCAGCAAGCCGATCAGGGCCGCGCCGCCGATGAACAGCACGGCGAGCCCCACCCACAGCGCGGCCTTCTTGCCGCCGCCGCGTTCGGGCATGTCGTCGTCATAGCGGACGGGTGGCAGCCCGTAGCCGTCGTCCTGCGGCCGGTGCATCTGCGTGTGGGGGTAGGCGCCCATCACCTGGGTGCCCTGCGGCTGCGCGCCCATCAGCATCGTGGACGCCGCCGTCGACGCCACCGGCTGCCCTTGCAAGACGCGCTGGATCTCCTGCCGGAACTCCGTCGCGTTCTGGTAGCGGTGGTCGGCGTCCTTCGCCATCGCCTTCAGCACGATCGCGTCCGCCCACTGCGGGATCTGCGGGTCCACCTGCGACGGCGGAACCGGCTCCTCCCGGACGTGCTGGTAGGCGATCGCCACCGGGGAGTCGCCGGTGAACGGCGGCTTGCCGGTGAGCAGCTCGTACAGGACGCAGCCCGTCGAGTAGATGTCGCTGCGGGCGTCCACCCGCTCGCCGCGCGCCTGCTCCGGCGACAGGTACTGCGCGGTACCGATCACCTGGGCGGTCTGCGTCATCGTGGCCGCCGAGTCCGCCATGGCGCGGGCGATGCCGAAGTCCATGACCTTGACCTCGTGCTGCCTGGTCAGCATCACGTTGGCCGGCTTGATGTCGCGGTGCACGATCCCGCCGCGGTGGCTGTAGTCCAGCGCGCACAGGATCCCGTCGGTGATCTCCAGGGCCTTCTCGGGGAGCAGCGCGCGGTTCTCCCGCAGCAGATCGCGCAGCGTGCTCCCGTCCACGTACTCCATCACGATGTACGGGATGGAGGTGTCGCCGATCATGTCCTCGCCGGTGTCGTACACGGCGATGACCGAGGGATGGTTCAGTGACGCCGCCGACTGGGCCTCGCGCCGGAACCGGGCCTGGAACGTGGGGTCGCGGGCCAGGTCGGAGCGCAGCGTCTTGACCGCCACGACGCGATCGAGGCGCAGGTCTCGGGCACGGTAGACCTCGGCCATGCCGCCTCGCCCGATCACCGTATCGAGCTCGTAGCGGCCGCCGAGCAGCCGAGGTTGACTCATATGTGCACTTTCCCTCGTACGTCTACACCTTGTCCTCCGAACCTAGCCCCCCGCTGTCGGTCGGCGAGGGGTCCGGGTTCGGAGTTGACGGGGCAGTGGTGCTCCCCATCGGCGTGGGCTTTGGGGCGGTGGCAGTCGCCCTGGGCGATTTCGTGGATGGCTTATAAGAAGACGTCTTGGACGTTGCCCGCGTTGACGGACGGATCCTATGCGTCCGGTGCCGTGGCGTGACAGCCGGCCGCACCCGGTTCCTGGGCGGGGCGCTGGAACGGGTCGCGGGGTCGTCCGCGAAGCGGCCCCCGGCCGGGGTGGTGGCCGGGCTGGTGGGCGGATCCCGCTCGTCCTTGCCGAATCCCGCGAAGGCCAGCCCTTTCCACAGTGAGCCGATGACGATCACGCAGATCAGCACGAGGACGGCCGCCACCGACGCATACGTCAGTCTCGTGCGTCGTTGCACTGGCCCGTGGGCGAGGTTATCCGCCATCAGGCCAGCGTCAAATTCGGACAGAGCGCCCGATCGGGTAATGATGGTGTCGCTGTCGGGTGACTCGCCGGGACGGCCCACCCGGAGGGACGCGCGGATCGCCAGCGCCCGTGCCGCGACCGTCCCCGCGTTCACCGGGCGGTCCAGCGGCTCCTTGGCCAGCATTTCCATGATCAGTTCACGGGCGGCCGGAGACACCCGTGCCGGCAGCTCGGCGGGCGCGTTCCGGACGTGCTTGAGCGCCACCTCCACCGGTGTCGCCCCATCGAACGGCGGTGCGCCCGTCAGGCACTCGTAGGCCACCACGCCCAGCGAGTACAGGTCCGCCGCCGGCGACAGCTCCTTGCCCTGCGCCTGCTCCGGCGAGATGTAGTGCGCCGTCCCCATGACCATCCCGGTCTGGGTCTGCGATGCCGCCGCCAGCCGCCGGGCGATCCCGAAGTCCGTGATCTTCACCGCGCCGTCCGGGGACACCATCAGGTTCGCCGGCTTGACGTCCCGGTGCACGATCCCGGCCTCGTGCGCGACCGTCAGTGCCCGCCCCACCTGCACCATCAGGTCCAGGACGGCTTCCAGCGGCAGCCCGCCGTCGCGCGTCAGGATCTCCTCGAGCGGCTCGCCCGCCACCAGCTCCATCACCAGGAACGTCCGGCCGTCCTGCTCGCCGAAGTCGAACGCCCGCGCGATCCCCGGATGCCGCAGCTCCGCCGCGAACCGCGCCTCCGACTCGAACCGGTCCCGCGCCCGCAGGTCCGAACCGAACTCCAGCCGCAGCAGCTTCACCGCCACCTGCCGCCCGGACGCCGCGTCCGACGCGCGCCAGACCTCGCCCATCCCACCGATGGCCAGCCGCTCCAGCAGCCGGTACCGGTCGCCCAGGACGAGGCCCGTACTCACTTCTGCAGGACCTTCGCCATGATCGCCCCGGCCACGGGGCCCGCGTCGCCGGCGCCGGAGCCCGGTCCCTCGGTCATCACGGCGAACGCGTAGCGGGGGTTCTGCGCCGGGCCGAACCCGACGAACCAGCGGGCGTTGGGGTTGCCCGGGCCCTGCTCGGCGGTACCGGTCTTACCGGCGATCCGCATCCCCTGCAGGTTCTTCGCGGTGCCCTCGGTGACCACCGCGCGCATCATGTCCTCCAGCTGCGACGCCTGGTCACCGGTGATCGGCTCCCCGAACTCCTTCGGGGAGACGCTGTACAGCTCGCTCTGGTCCTTGGCCCGGACCTTCTGCACCAGATACGGGTTCATGATCTTGCCGCCGTTGGCGACCGCGGACGCGACCATCGCCATCTGCAGCGGCGTCGCCCGCACGTTCTCCTGACCGATGCCGGACCGGGCCGTGCCGTCCCTGCCGGTCGGGGTGCTCTTGCCGTTGGCGTCGGTGTAGGCCACCGGGACGTCGCTCTCGGCCGTGAACAAGTCCGGCTCCAGCTTCACGTGCTGCCCGAACCCGAACTTCCCGGCCCCGTCGTGCAGCTCCTGGATGCCCATGTCCAGCGCCATCTTCGCGAACGTGGTGTTGCAGGACTCGGCGAACGCGCCGCGCAGCGAAGCCGCCCCGCCGCAGCTGCCGCTGTCGTGCGAGTTCGGCAGCGGACGCCCCGACTCCGGCAGGATCAGCTGCCCGGTGTTCACGGTCGTCGAACTGCTGGCACCGAGCTTCTGCATCGCCAGCGCCGACGTCACCGTCTTGAACGACGAACCCGGCGGGAACGTCTGGCTCAGCGCGTTGTCGACCAGCGGCTTGATGACGCCCTCGCCGTCGTCCAGCTGCTCCAGCCGCTTCGCGCCCTTCTCCCCGGTCTGCGGCGCCACCTCGTTCGGGTCGAACGACGGCCACGACGCCGCCACCTTCACCGCGCCCGTCTTCACGTCGATGACCACGGCACCGCCGCGGCGGCCCGGCGACGTCCTCGCCTTCAACTGCGCGTACGCGGTGCGCTGCGCGTCCGGGTCGATCGTCAGCTCGACGTTCGCGCCGTCCGCCTTCTTGCCGATGAACGTGTCGAACCAGCGCTGCTGCGTGATGCGCTTGTCCTTGCCGCCCAGCAGCGAGTTGTAGGCGCGCTCGATCCCGGTGGCGTTCCCGTTGAAGTAGCCCGTGATCGGAGCGAAGATCGGCCCGTCCTTGTAGGTCCGGCCGTACCTGGAGTCGTCCGCCTTGCTCTTCTGGGACGTCACCAGGACCTCGCCGCCGGCGGAGATCTGCCCCCGCGGCTGGTTGAAGATGTCCGCGTACTGCCGGGAGTTGCGCTTGTCGGTCCGCAGGCTCTCCGCCTGGCTGCCCTGGACGTAGTTGACCTGTGCCATCAGCCCGAAGAACAGCAGCAGCGCGAAGATCGCCACCCGCCGAACCGGCTTGTCCATGTTCATAGGGGGGAACTCACCTCGTGCTCACGATCTGGGTCATGCCCTCGTCCTGGATCGCCTGCGGGGCAGGCTTGCGCGCGTCATGGCTCATCCGCACCAGAATCGCGATCAGGATCCAGTTGGCCATCAGCGACGAACCGCCCTGCGACAGGAACGGCGTGGTCAGACCGGTGAGCGGAATGAGCCGGGTGACGCCGCCGACGATCACGAAGACCTGGAGCGCCAGCACGAACGACACACCGCCCGCGAACAGCTTCAGGAACGGGTCGCGGGCCGCGACCGCGGTCTTCATCCCGCGTTGCACGATCAACGCGTAGATCAGCAGGATCACCATCAGCCCGGTCAGCCCGAGCTCCTCGCCCAGCGAGTCGAAGATGAAGTCGCTGAACGACAGCGGTGTCCGCCACGGCTCGCCCTGGCCGAGGCCGGTGCCGAGCACACCGCCCTGGCCGAGCGCGAACAGCCCCTTCATCAGCTGCGCGCTGTCGGAGTACTCGCCGCCCAGCGCCTGGCAGGCGGTGTACCCGGGCGAGATCACGTCCGGCTTCTTGTACTTCTTGTAGATGTCGGTGTCGGGGTTGACGGGGACGACCTCGCCGCTCTTCAGCAGGCAGCCGCCGTCGAAGTACGGCTTCGGGTTCTGCCAGATGTCGATGCGCTGGTTCACGTGGCCCATGAACGGCAGCAGCGTCGCGATGAACACGCCCACCGCCAGCAGCCCCACACCGATCAGCACCCACGAGACGCGCTGCGTCGCGATGTACAGCATCGACACGAACAGGCCGAAGAACAGCAGCGCGGTACCGAGGTCCTTCTGCAGGAACAGCACGCCCAGGCAGAAGAACCAGATCACCATGATCGGGCCGAGGTCGCGGCCACGCGGCAGGCTGATCGGGCCGACCTTCTTGCCGATCAGCGACATCGCCTGCCGCTTGTTCACCAGGTAGCCGGCGAAGAACACGACCAGCAGCAGCTTCGCGAACTCGCCCGGCTGCACCGAGAACCCGCCGACGTTAATCCACACCCGGGCGCCGTTGATCTCCGCGCCGATGCCCGGAACGATCGGGAGTACCAGCAGGACGACCGCGCTGAGGCCGATCAGGTACGTGTACCGCTGCGCCGTCTTCGGGGTGAACGACAGCGGCGCGTCCGGCTTGTCGGTGTCCCGCATGATCAGCACGGCGCCGACGAACAGCGTGATGCCGACGAACGTCCATATCAGCTGGCCCGGCGCGTCCGCGGCGTCCTCGAGCAGCTTCTTGCCCGCCGCCGCGGTGGCCTTGCGGTCGGCGCTCGTGTCGAGGTCCAGCCGGTAGATTATCGCGAGGCCGAGGCCGTTCAGCGCCACCGCCAGCGGCAGCAGCAGCGGATCGGCGTACGGGGTGAACTTCGTCTGGACGAAGTAGGCGATGAACGCCAGCACCACCAGGCCGCCACCGTAGATGAACAACCCACCGGGGATGTTGCCGTCACGGGCCAGCCCGACCTCCGCGAACGCCGACAGGGTCAGCACCATCGCGAAGACCAGCAGTGCCAGTGAGGCCGCGTTGCGCCGCTGGTACGGCAGGTGCGCCCGGATCTGCTCCCCGAACGACTGCATCTACGAACTCCCCGCGTTGGAGGGACAGTCCGGGATGCCGGAGTTACGGCTCTTGCACTGCTCGCGCCGGGTCTTCAGCTCCTGGAGCCGGCCGGTCGCCGCGTCCCGTCCGATGGCCGTCAACTCACCTTTCTTGATCTTCGTCGCATCCGAGGTGGGCAGCTCGGCGACCGGGACATCGCTGGTCTGGATGCCGGTCTCCCGGCAGCTCTGCTGGCTGCGGCCCCGCACGATCCCGACCTTGCCCGACTGGTCGACGAGGGAGTACCGGCAGACGCGGTTCACCAGGTCGTCCCATGCGCCCGGACCGCTCACCGTGTAGGTGTCCTTGACCTGCTGCTGCAAGTCCTTCGGCAGGTCCTCGACCTTGAGCGGCTGGAGGTTCTTGGCATCGGCCTTACGGGACAGGTTCAGGAGCGGCACCTGCTGCGGCGTCCCCCGGTACAGGACGACGTCCCCCTTCTCCGCGCCGATGTAGTAGCCGTTCCGGACGTTCTGCACCAGCACGAAACCGCCCGCCACGACACCGACGACGACCACCCCGGCGACGACGATCAGCCACGTCCAGCGGCGGCCGCCGCGCCTCGGCCGCGCCATCGGCGCCTGCTGGACCGTGCCCGGCGCCGGCGGGCCGCCCCTCGGGTCCGCCATCGGCGCGGGCGCCGGCGGGGGCGGCATCTCGTCCACCGCGACCGGCGGCTGCGGACGCGTGTCCCGCAACTGCGCCGCCCGCCCGGCCGGGGTGTCGGCCACCGTCGTGTTCGCGCCCGGCCCGCCGCCCGGCGGTTCCGGCGGCGCCGCGTTCGCCGCCGCGCCCACCGCGTGGCCCGGACCGCCCGTCGGCGGCTGCCGCTCCAGATCCACCACGTCCGCGATCACGCAGGTGATGTTGTCCGGGCCGCCGCCCCGGTTCGCCAGGTCGATCAGCTGCCGGACGGCCTGCTCCGGATCGTCCACGTCCGTCAGCACCTGGAAGATCGTCTCCGCCGTGACGACCCCCGACAGGCCGTCCGAGCACAGCAGATACCGGTCGCCGACCTTCGCCTCCCGCAGCGACAGGTCCGGATCGACCTCGCCCCGGCCGTCCAGCGCCCGCAGCAGCAGCGAACGCTGCGGATGCGACGCCGCCTCGTCCGGGCTGATACGGCCCTCGTCCACCAGCGACTGGACGAGCGTGTGGTCGTGCGTGATCTGGAACAGGCTGCCGTCACGCAGCAGATAGGCGCGGGAGTCCCCGATGTGGACCAGCGCGACCTGGTTGCCCGCCCACAGCATCGCCGTCAGCGTCGTCCCCATGCCCTGCAAGGCCGGATCCGACTCCACGATGCGGTGCAGGTTGTCGTTCGCCGCCTTGACCGTGTGCTCCAGGGCGGCCAGCAGTTCCGTCGCGGGCAGGTCCTTGTCGAGCGCCCGCAGCGCCTCGATCGCCGCGGCGCTCGCGATCTCACCGCCGACGTGCCCGCCCATGCCATCGGCCACCGCGAGCAGGTGCGCGCCCGCGTACGCCGAGTCCTCGTTGCCCTCGCGCAGCATGCCGACATCGGAGCGCGCGGCGTAGCGGATTCCCAGAGTCATTTGCGCAGCTCGATCACGGTCTTGCCGATACGGACCGGAACACCCGGCGGGACCGGCATCGGCCGGCTCACCTTCGTGCGTCCGAGATACGTCCCATTGGTCGAGCCGAGATCTTCCACGATCCACTGACCGTCCTGCGCGAAAATTCGGGCATGCCGGCTCGAAGCGTAGTCGTCGGTCACGACCAGTGTGGCGTCATTCGCCCGGCCGATGGTGATGGGCACCCCGGTGAGGTCTATGACGGTGCCGGCCCGTTCGCCCTGGACGACCACCAGCTTCGTCGGGGCGCCGTGCTGGGCGCTGCGCTGCGGTCGCGGCGGCTTCGGCTGCCGGGACGCCTTGGGGGGTCGGGGTTGGGACGGGCGCGCGGCCGCCTTCGTCGCGGCCTTCGAGCCGAACAGGTCGGCCCTGATCACACCGACGGCCGCGATGACGAACAGCCACAGCACCGCGAGGAACGCCAGCTTGATCAGCGTGAGGGTGAATGGGGACATCGGAGTCGGGGTTACTCCCTATCGCGGCGGAACACAAGGGTTGTCCGGCCCATCGTGACCCGGGAGCCGTCCACCAGCGTGACCCGCCGGATAGGCTGCCCGTTCACGAACGAGCCGTTGGTCGACCCTAGATCCACGAGAGCGATTTCGGGACCTTCTACGCGGATCTCGGCATGGTGCCGGGACACGCCCGGATCGACGAGGCGCAGGTCGCAGTCCGTGCCGCGACCCAGCAGAGTCACAGGGGTATTGATCTCGTAGGTGCGCTGAGTCGTGTCCGAGCCCTCCACGGCCGTCGTCACCAGCAGCCGCGGATGCCCCCCGAAGACACTGCCCCGGCCGCCCTGCGGAACGTCGCTCACCGGCCGGCGGATCTCCCCGCCCTCCACCGTCGAGCCCCGGATCACCCCCGACCGGATGCGGAACATGCCCGTGGCGAGATCCCCCGCGTTCTCGAACCGGACACGCACCGGCCCCACGAAGGAGTACCCCTGCTCCTTCGCGTACTCGCGCGCCAGATTCGCCAGCTCCTGGCTCAGGCTGTCGGCGTACACCTGAAGCCGCTGCCCGTCCTGCTGAGAGATCTCCACGACGAAGTCGTTCGGAACAAGCGTGCGGCCCTGCGCCACGATCGCCGCTCTATCGTCCATCTCGCGCTGCACAGCACTGGCCACCTCGACCGGCTGCAGCTCCGACTTGAAGGCACGGGCGAAGGCACCTTCGACCATGCCCTCAAGCCGTCGCTCGAAGCGCTGAATGACGCCCACGGGCACCTCCCTTCCCCACTGGTAGACGATCGTATCGGTGTGAAGGTTCGCTCGAAGTATCTGGATACCTAACCACCGCCACGACCGTGCTAGCCTTTTCAGGCACCCGGAAACGGGTCGGCACCCTTGGGCGGGTGGCGGAACGGCAGACGCGCACGGTTCAGGTCCGTGTGTCCGAAAGGATGTGAGGGTTCAAATCCCTCCTCGCCCACTCGGGGGTACAGACGAAAGTCGTAGCCCCACAGTGACGGAACGACCCCGGAGCAGGCAAGCTCCGGGGTCTTTGTCGTTACGGAGGCAAGTCTTCTGCGACCGTAGGGGCCGAAGAGGTAGACGCGCAGCAGAGCGTCCCGGCCCTCGGGTCCGGTTTGTGGTGGTGCGCCGGCGTCGTGAGCGCCGGCGGCTCAGGCTGCGGGCGGGGTGATGTGCCCGGTGGGTGTCCAGGTGGAGTCCACCGGGTTCGGTGAAGTCCTTGATGAGAACGCCGTCGCTGGCGCGGTTGCGGACTACGGCTTGTCCCATGACTGTGGAGACCGGGTCGAGCGAAACGTTGAACTGGCTCTGCCCGCCGGGCCGTTTCAGGTAGATCACCAGCTGCCGTGCCGCGCGCAGCGCGACGTCCTGCCCGTGGTCGTCGGCGACCAGCGCGAGTGCCAGGTCCAGGCACGCGCTCGGCCCGGCGCCCGTCCACACGTCGCCGTCGCGGATGAAGACCGGGTCGGCGTCACCACGGTGTCGGGTACTCGGCGGCGAGCTGGTCGGCGGTGGACCAGTGCGTCGTAGCCGGCCTCCGAGCGGCCGATTCGTGGCAGAGTGGCGGGATGCCTGGAGCGCGGTACGGGATGGATGCGCCCTACGGGTTCGGCTTCGTGGGCCTGGTCGTGCTGGGGTTCTGGGTGACCGGGCTGGTGATGGCGGTCACCGCCGATCTGGCCGCCGCGCTGCCCGCGCTGGTCTCCGGCACCCTGCTGGCGGGATGCCTGGCCCTGAGCCTGCACGCCACGCTGCGCGGCAAGTTCCTGGTCTGGCGGGACGTGCTGGACGAGCTGGACCTGCGTGGCGACGAACGGCTGCTCGACCTCGGCTGCGGACGCGGCGCCGTCCTGTTGGCCGCCGCCCGGCACCTCCCGCAGGGCCGGGCGGTCGGCGTGGACCTGTGGCGCGGACGGGACCAGTCCGGCAACACCCCGGCGGCGACCCTGCGCAACGCCCGCGCCGAAGGCGTCGCCGACCGCGTCCACGTGCAAGGGGGTGACCTGCGCAGACTCCCGTACGCGGAGGCAAGCTTCGACCTGGTCGTGTCCAGCCTGACGGTGCACACCATCTTCGGCGCGGAAGCCCGCGCCCAAGCGATCGCCGAGGCGTACCGGGTGCTGCGGCCGGGCGGCCGCCTGCTGATCGCCGACCTGGCGCGGACCCCCCGCGAATACGCTGCGGTGCTGGCCCGGCTGAACGCCCAGGACATCCGCGTGCGCGGCCTCGGCTGGCGCGCGTGGTGGGGCAGTCCGTGGGTCCCGACACGCCTGCTCACCGCCCGCAAACCAGCCACCCCCTGAACACACCTACCGGCACGATCCAGGCGCCATGGTCACCTGGCGTCCGACGAGCACCCTCGATTACAGTGAGTAGCCAGACGTGTGTTTTATGGCTCCGGGAGGTCGTCCTCCGTCTCAAGGGAGGTCGACATGGACGTGCGCGAGGACATGAGGGAGGCGCGTCAGCAGGAGGTGCTGCTGACGCTGATCGTGCCGTTGCGGCGGCGGATGAGCGCGCAGGGGTGAGTCACACTCAGGTCGCGCTCCGGCTCCGGCGCGACCGGTCCAGGATCTCGCGGGCGCTGTTGGGGCGTCAGGTGCCGTCGCTGCATTTGATCGTGGCCATGGCCTAGGTGCTCGGCGTGGACGTCACCGAGACCAGGGAGCTCTGGCAACAGGCGGACGTGGTGCGGCGGGCCGGCCGGACATGCCAGGCGAACGACGGACCGCCGTGGGATCTGGACAGCTACCTCTCGATGCTGCAGGCACTTCGCGATCTGTTGGCTAGCCGTGGCCTTTCGCAGCGTGCGGTGGTGCGCCAGGACGAGAGCCGGCGTCTGAGGCCGTCCAATGTCAGCGCGGTGCTGCGGGGGAGCGGACAGCTCGCCGGGCTGTCGTGTTGACGATCGTGCGTGCCTGCGGTGCCGATGGCCAGGAGGTGGAGGCATGCGAGGCCGCGTGGTGGCGGTTCGGATATCCCTATCAGGTCGCGCAGCGGCAGAACCGGCTGGACGGGCTGAGGTGCGGGACCTTCCGACGGGTGATGCAGGAACTGGCTCGGTCATCGCGGTAAGGGGCGGCGACAGGCGGGAGCGGTTCAGGGGCGGAGCCGTGGATGACCCCGGGGACGGACGGCTGTACCGACTGGGTCAGCAGGGCTGCAGACCCGGCAAGGCCCACAAGATCCGAGTCAGCCCGCGTGTGCCTCTCACCAGACCCGAGAGAGGTGAAAGATGATCTTGCGTAGCGTGGAATCCCGCGGAGCGGGACCTCACGTTGCCGCTGGTCAGGGAGTTTCGTCGGTAGCCCACTCGGAGTTGGGAGTGGTGTGCCCGCGGAGAGCGCGGGCTGCCACTCCTTCGTCGTGTTTGCCTGGGGGGGCGCCCCCCAGACCCCCGATGTGGGGGCTTCGCCCCCACGCCCCCGGGCGCTCGCTGCGCTCACTTTGGTGGGACGGCATGTCTGGGCACCGCTGTGTTTCCAACTTCCTGCAGCTTAGCGGCTTGTGTGGGGCTTGCCAGTGGGGGTGCGTCGGCTGTCTGGTGTCAGAGTAATGTCTTGTGACGTCATTATGGTGCTTGACCTGACGTCACTGTGACGTCATAGTTGGGGCATGGACCTGATGCCGTACGTGGAGAACCTTCGCCGTGAGCTTGCGGTCGCGGCCGAGGCGGGGGGGCCGGACGCTCGTGCGCTGGCCGAGCGTCTCACCGGCGCTCTGGAATCGGCCGCCAGGCTCACCTTGCTGGAGGCGTTGTCGGCGGCGGCGGACGAGATCACCCGTGATCTCGCGCCGGGGTCGGTCGACGTGCGGCTGCGCGGCGGCGACCCGGCGTTCGTGGTGACGCCGCCGGAGCCGTCCTCGGAAGGCCCCGGCGGCGGCAGGGCGGAGACCGCGCCCGGGACTCCGCCGCCGGCCGCCGAGGAGGGCGGCACCGCGCGGATGACCCTGCGGCTTCCCGAGCACCTCAAGCTGCGCGTGGAGGAGGCGGCCGGCCGGCAGGGGATCTCGGTCAACGCCTGGCTGGTCCGCGCCATCTCCGCCGCGTTCGAGCCCGGTGCCGGGAGCCGCGCCGCCGACCGGCCGCAGCAGTCCCAGAGCGGGCGCGACTACACCGGCTGGGTGCGCTGACAGCACCGCCACTCTCCACCACTCCTTCGCCCGGCCCCGAGGCCGGGATGTGCCACCGGACCCATGAGGAGGGCTCCGCCATGCCTGCTTTCGACACCCCCGAACCGATCACCTTGGACATCGACGTCTATGTCGGCCAGGTGAGGGTCAACGCCGGCGACCGCGCCGACACCGTCGTGGAGGTGCGGCCGAGCGACCCGTCCGCCGACGCGAGCGTGCAGGCCGCCGAACAGACGATCGTGCAGTTCTCGGGCGGCCGGCTGCTGGTCAAGGGCCCCAAGCCCAAGGGGCTCGCGCACCTGCGCTCCTGGCGCGGCTCCATCGACGTGACCGTCGGCTTGCCGGCCGGGTCCCGCGTCGAGGCCAAGGTCGCCGCGGACTTCATCGCCACCGGCACGCTCGGCGAGACCGTCCTGCGCAGCCTGAACGGCGACGTCCGCCTGGAGAAGACCGGTCCGCTGGAGGCCAAGGCGTCCGTCGGCGACATCTCCGTGGACCTGGTGGCCGGGGCAGCCGAGGTGACCGCCTCCACCGGGGCGATCCGGATCGGCGCCATCGACGGCCCCGGCACGGTGAAGAACTCCACCGGTGCCGTCACGATCGGCGAGGTGACCGGCGATCTGCAGGTGAAGACCGGCATCGGTGACATCACCATCGACCGCGTGCCGGCCGACATCACCGCCAGGACCGCGCACGGCAGGATCCGGATCGGTTCGGCGGTGAGCGGCACCGTCCGCATAGAGGGCGGCCACGGCAAGGTCGACATCGGCATCCCCGAGGGCACGGCCGCCTGGCTGGACGTCCACTCCAAGCACGGCGTCGTACGCAACGCCCTCACCTCCGCAGAAGGCCCCGAGGACACCGACACGGTCGTGGAGGTGCACGCGCACACCAACTGGGGCGACATCGACATCCACCGGTCCTGATCCCCGAACACCAGCAAGGGAGCCCCTCATGAGTGACGCGATCACGGCTGAAGGACTGGTCAAGAGATACGGCGAGGTGACGGCCCTGGACGGGCTGAGCTTCTCCGTCCCGCAGGGGACGGTGCTCGCCCTGCTCGGCCCGAACGGGGCCGGAAAAACCACGGCGGTGCGGGTGCTGACCACGCTGCTCCCACCGGACGGCGGCCGCGCCACCGTCGCCGGATGCGACGTCACCCGTGACGCCCGGCGGCTGCGCTCGTACATCGGGCTGTCCGGCCAGTACGCCGCCGTCGACGAGCACCTCACCGGCGCCGAGAACCTGGAGATGGTCGGACGGCTGTACCACCTGGGCGTCAAGCGCAGCAAGGCCCGCGCTCGCGAGCTGCTCGAACGCTTCGACCTCACCGGCGCCGCGGACCGTCCGGTGAAGGGCTACTCCGGCGGTATGCGCCGCCGCATCGACCTCGCCGGTGCCCTGGTCGCCGACCCGCCGGTGCTGTTCCTGGACGAACCCACCACAGGTCTGGACCCCCGCGCCCGCGCCGCGCTGTGGGACACCATCTCCGAACTCGTCGCGGGCGGCAGCACACTGCTGCTGACCACCCAGTACATGGAGGAGGCCGACCGGCTTGCCGACCAGATCATGGTGGTCGACCACGGCCGCGCCATCGCCCGCGGCACCGCCGACGAACTCAAGGACCAGGTCGGCGGCAACCGCATCGAGCTGACCGTGACCGGCGCCGCCGAACTGGAGACCGCCCGGCGGACGCTCGCCTGGGTCGCCGTCGGCGCCATGCGGACCGTGCCGGAGTCGCTGCGGATCACCGTCCCGGTCACCGGCGGGCCGGAGGCGCTCCGCGAGGTCCTCGGCCGGCTGGCCGACGAGGGCGTCCGGGTGCGGGACGCCGGGCTGCGGCGGCCGACCCTCGACGACGTCTACCTCACCCTGACCGGACGCCAGGCGCCCGGCGCCGAAGAGCAGGTCCAGGAGGCCGCCCGATGAACGCGCTCACCATGCCCGTCGCCGACGGCTGGACCATCGCCAGGCGCAACACCCTGAAGATCAGGCGGTCACCGGACCTGCTCGGTGCCGCGATCATGTTCCCGATCGTGTTCGTGCTGATGTTCGCCTACGTCTTCGGCAGCGTCATCGACGTCCCGGGGATGTCGTACCGGGAGTTCCTGCTCCCCGGCATCTTCGTCCAGGCCGTGATCATGAGCGCGCAGATCACCGGCTACACGCTGACCCTGGACCTGCAGAAGGGCATCTTCGACCGGTTCCGCTCGCTGCCCATGGCCCCGTCCGCGGTACTGATCGGCCAGACCGTCAGCGACCTGCTGATGAACCTCGCCGGCCTGGTCGTCATGGCGGCGATGGGGCTGATCGTCGGCTGGCGCGTGCACACCTCGCCCTACGAGGCCGTCCTCGGCTTCGGTCTGCTGCTGCTGTTCGCCTACGCGTTCTCCTGGTTCACCGCGACCGTCGCGCTGGCCCTGCGCACCCCGGAGAGCTTCAACAACATCGCGACCATGGTCTCCTTCCCGCTGATGTTCATCTCCAACGCCTTCCTCGACAGCTCCGAACTGCCCACCCCGCTGCGCGTCGTCGCGGAATGGAACCCGGTCTCGACGTTCACCCAGGCCGCACGCGAGCTGTTCGGCAACACCAGCCCCGTGATGAGGACCTCGGACGCCTGGCCCATCCAGCACGCCATCCCGGCATCACTCCTCTGGATCGCCGTCATCCTGGTGGTGTTCGTCCCGCTGGCGACCCGTCTCTACAAGAAGGCGGTCAGTAGCTGACCATCGACGTCCTGGAGGGGGCCGGCCCCCTCCAGGAGTGGCCTAGGTGCGGTGGTGTTTCTCGTGGGGGACCATCAGGTCGGCGCCGCGTGGGGGTGGGTACGGGTGGCTGCCGCGGAGGTCGCTGGTCTGCATCGTCCGGCTGATGTCGCTCGGGCTGACCAGACCCACGACCTGTCCGCCGGCGCCCAGCACGACGGCGCGGCCGTCGGTGCAGTCGGCCATGCGGGGCAGCAGGTCGGTCAGCGGATCGTCCGGGTGAGCGGTCGGGATCTGCTCGGGCGGGCAGGCGATGTCGAACAGGTGCAGCGTCGAACGCTGGTCGGGCGGGGTGGCGCGGATACGGTTCAGCGTCACCAGGCCCGCCAGCCGGCCGTCCGTGATCAGCGGATACGTGGAGAAGCGGTGGGTGAGGACGACTTCGTCGATGAGGTTCTGCACCGTTTGATTCGCGTTCGCGACGACGGGGTCGGGTGTCATGACCTCGCCGACGCGTATGCCGTGCAGGGCGGCGTTGACGCGCGTCTGCTGCTCCTCCGCGCTGGCGGCGCCGACGACGAAGAGGCCGATCAGGATCAGCCACAGGCCGCCGAATCCGGCGCCGACGACGAACTGGATGAAACCGAGAGCGATGAGGATCAGGCCGAAGGCGCGGCCCGCGCGGGCGGCGGTGATGGCGGCGGCGGTCCGGTCGCCGCGGCGCCACCACAGGAACGCGCGCAGGACCCGGCCGCCGTCCAGCGGTGCCGCGGGGACCAGGTTGAACACCGCGAGGAGCCCGTTGATGCCGGCCAGGTAGGCGAGGGTCTCCACGCCGAGGCCGGGGCCGGTGATGGCGTGCGCCGCCACGGCCGCGGCGGCGAAGACCGCGCCCACGGCCAGGCTGGCGAGCGGTCCGACGGCGGCGATGCGCAGGTCGGCGCCCGCCGAGCGCGGCTCACCGCGAAGCTCGGCGACGCCGCCGAGCAGCCACAGCGTGATGCCCGAGACCTCGATGCCGTTGCGGCGCGCGACGACCGCGTGCGCCAGCTCGTGGACCAGCAGCGACACCAGCAGCAGGATCGCGCTCACCGTCCCCGCCACCAGATAGGCCCAGGTGGCGAGGCCCGGCAGTACCTCCGGGAACCTGCCGAACGACAGCCCGAAGATCAGGATCGCGACGATCACGATCACGCTGAAGTTGATGCCGACCCTGATACCGGCGATATGGCCGAGCCGGATCGACTCCTTCATCGGTCTCCCTCGTCCGCCATGACTCCCCGCCTTCGCAGGTCAAACCGCCTGTGAGCTACCCGCTGGCCGGGCGTCTATGCGGTCCCGCCGGATCGGGGCCTGCGGGAGCCGGCCCAGGCCGGAGCCGGGAACGCCGATCGTCCGTCCGACGTCCGACGAGGGCCCGGCCGTATCTCAGATTTCAACGGGCTTCCAGTGAGGAATCCCGGTCGTTCACGGCCGGGAGGAATCGCTTCCCTGCCCGGAGCCCGGACGTCAGTCCGGGCGTTCTCGCTGGTCGATGCAGTCCGCGCCCATCGTTCCTGTGGTTCGCCATCTCCGAGAGCTACAGGCGGCTGTGGCCCGACGTGAACACCCTCGTCGGCTCCGTCCAGGTCGGCTGACCGCGCAACCGTCCGGACGCGGGCGGGGTTCAGGGGGCGCACGTCCGACCGGACGTGCTCGCTCGCTGAGAGGGGAACCCATGGATCTGCGGCTTGCCGGACGTGTCGCGGTCGTCACCGGGGCGTCGAAGGGGATCGGGCTGGCGGTCACGCGGACGCTGCTGGACGAGGACGCCCGCGTGGTGGCGGTGTCGCGCGAACCCGGCGCGGAACTGGAGGTGCTCGCCGGTCCGAACCTGCTGCACGTGCCGGCCGATCTGATGGAGCCGGACGCCCCGGCGATGGCCGTGCGGCGGGCGGTGGAGGTGTTCGGCCGGCTCGACGTGCTGGTCAACAACGCGGGCGGCCCGCCGCCCGGGGCGAGCCTGCCGCGGTTCGGGTTCCTGACCCCGACGGACGACGACTGGCGCGACATGTTCGAGTTCAACCTGTTCGCGGTGGTCCGGGCGGTGCGGGCGGCGATCCCGCATCTGCTGGAGAGCGACGCGGCGTCGATCGTGAACGTCTCGTCGGGCAACGGGCGGCGTCCCGGGCCGATGAACTTCGACTACAACGCGGCGAAGGCGGCGCTGAACAACCTGACCAAGGGGCTGTCGGAGGAGTACGCGCCGCAGGGCGTCCGGGTCAATTCGGTCTCGCCGGGGCCGGTCCGCACACCGTGGTGGACGGACGAGGGCGGCGCCGCCGACATCATCGCCGGGGCCACCGGGGCGGACCGCGACGCGGTGCTGGACGGCGGCGCCGCGCAGATGATGAGCCTGACCACCGGCCGTCTCGCCGTGCCGCAGGAGGTCGCGGACGTGGTCGTCCTGCTGGCCTCGCCGCGGTCGGCGAGCACGACCGGGGCCGACTTCGCGGTGGACTCCGGTTTCCTCAAGGAGATCTGAGGCAGGCGCACCGCTGCTCGGCGGCCGGTGACCGCGGCCCCGGCGGGCGTGCCGCCGGGGCCGCGGTCGGGAGCGGCCGGGGCTCGCGCGTCATCCGGTGGGACGGCGCGGCAGGAACAGTGCCGGGACGAGCGCCAGGGCCAGCAGCCCGACCGCGAACATGTAGGTGTGCTGGAACGCGTCCGCCAGCGGCCCGGCGATCGCCCGGTGGGCCTGCGGGCCCAGCCGGTGGACGGCCTGGAGCGCGCCGCCCTCCCCGGCCGGCACCAGGTCGGCCATCAGCGTGGACAGGACCACCGACGCCATCGCCGTCCCGACCGCCCCCGCCGTCGTGTTGATCAGGTTGACGGTCGTGCTCGCCGCCGGGGCCCGGTCGTGCGGCAGTCCCCGCGTCGCCGCCGTCATCGCGGGCATCATCGTCGCGCCGCCGCCCGCGCCCATCAGCAGCATCGCCGCGCACAGCCCCCAGTACGGCGTGTCCGCGCCGAGCTGGACGGTGAACAGGGAGAACCCGGTCAGCGCGGTCGCGATCGACACCGGGACGAGCCGTCCGGGCGGAACCCGGTCGATGAGCCGGCCCGCGACCTGCATCGCCGTCCCGGAGCCGAGCGCGAACGGGATGCCGAGCACGCCCGCCATCGTCGCGCTCTCCCCCCGGACGACCTGCAGATACAGCGGGAGGAGCAGCATGGTTCCGAAGTAGCCGAACGCGAACAGGGTCAGGGTGCCGGTGGCGGCGGCGAACGTCCGGTCCCGGAACTGGCGCGGGTCGATCAGCGGATGCCGCGCCGTCACCGCCCGGACGGCGAACGCGGCGATCAGTGCCGCGCCCGCCGCCAGCGGCACGAGCACCCCGGCCGAGCCGAAGTCGCCGCGGTCGCCGCCCTTCGTGACGCCGTAGAGCAGCGCGGCGATGCCCGGTGACAGTGTCAGCAGGCCGGGCACGTCCAGCGGCGTGCGCGCCTCGGGGGCGTCGCGCGGGAACAGCCGGGCGGCGAGCACCACGACCGCCGCCGCCACGGGCAGGTTGACGAAGAACATCCACCGCCACGACACCTCGTCGATCAGCCGGCCGCCGAGGACCGGGCCGGCCAGCGGGCCGACGAGGATCGCGAGGCCGAGCGTGCTCATCAGCCGGCCGAGCCGCTCGGGACCGGCGGCGCGCAGCAGGATCGTCATGCCGACCGGCATCACCAGGCCGCCGCTGAACCCCTGCACGACCCGGAAGACGATCAGCGACTCGATGTTCCACGCCAGCCCGGCGAGCATCGACCCGGCCGCGAACGCGGCGATGGCGCCGAGGTACAGCCGGCGCGCGCCGAACCGTCCGACGGCCCACGCGCTGGACGGGATGACCGCGCCGAGAGCCAGCGAGTAGCCGGTCGCCACCCACTGGATCGCGCCGAGCGGGGCGTGGAAGTCCCGCGACAGCCGGGTGATCGCCACGTTCACGACCGTCGTGTCCAGCGTGATCATGATCGAGCCGAGGGCGAGGACGAGCGCGACCGCCATCGGCCTCGTCCTGACCCGGGGCGGAGCCTCCGCCATGGCGGTCATCTCATGCCCCGTACGGACGCGCGGCCCGCGCGCGGCGCAGCGCGTGCCCCCACCAGGCGAGCTGGTCGAGCATCCCCTTGACCGCCGCGGCGGCGCCTTCGGGATCGTTCGGCCGGCCGTCGTTTCCGAACCAGTTCCACGGGTGGTGAAAGCTCACGGTGTCGCGCACCGTGACCGCGTGCAACTCGGCGAAGACGCCCCGCAGATGTTCGACGGACCGCAGCCCGCCCGCCACCCCGCCGTACGACACGAACGCGACCGGCTTCGCGCGCCACTCATAGAAGCAGGTGTCGATCAGGTTCTTCAGCGTGCCGGGGAAGCTGTGGTTGTATTCGCAGGTCACGACGGTGTAGGCGTCCGCCTCGCCCAGCTTGTCGGTCACGCTCGCGAACTTCTCGGACGTCTTCGCGCCCAGCACCGCCGGGGGCGGCTCCTCCGCCACGTCCACGACATCGATGATCAGGTCGTCGCGCTGCCGGGCCTGCCCGATGAACCAGTCCGCCACGGTCGGCCCGAACCGTCCCTCACGGGTGCTCCCGATGATGACCGCCATGCGCAGCGGTGCCTCGGTCATTGGTCTCTCCTCGCGTATGTGCAGCTCGTTGGCGTGATCGAAGCTACGGAGACCACCGAGGACGCCTCATCTGTCAGATGACTGGGGTGCCCTACCTGTTGTCCACCGACCGTGGCGGGTCCCGGCGTCATGCCGGCGCGGCGGGCTCGGCTCGGCCGGAGGCGGCCATGGGGGTGGAGAGGATGATCACCGACTGCGACGTTGGTCGTGAGTGCCCCCGGTCGGTGGGATCGGGGGCGCGCTCTGGGCTGGAGGTTCGGGGATGTGGCGGCTGGTCGTGACCGGGATGGTGGCGGGCGCCCTGCTGAGCGGGTGCGGCGGCGAAGGGGCCTCCATCCTTGGCAAGGAGACGCTGGTCGCGGGCGTCCGGCCGGACCTGCCGGGCATCGGGTTCAGGCGCCCGGACGGGACGTTCGAGGGCCTGGACGTGGACGTGTCCCGCTACCTGGCCGGCCGGATGGGGAAGAAGGTCCGGTTCGCCCCGGTGCTGGCGCGGGACCGTGAGCGGCTCCTCCGGCACGGGGACGTCGACATGGTCCTGACGTTCTGGGTGGAGCCCGAGTGGAAGCAGCGCCTCACGTTCGCGGGCCCGTACCTCCTGTCGTACCAGGACATCCTCGTCCGGAACCGGATGAGGGACGTGCACGGGGTGCACGACCTCAAGGGACGCAGGATCTGCGCCGTGACCGGGGCCGGCGCGGCCGAGGCGGTGACCGTGGAGCGGCAGGTGCCGGCGGTGCCGGTCGCGGCGAGGTCCTACGACGAGTGCATGACGATGCTCGGGGACGGCCGGATCGACGCGATCACGACGAACGACACGATTCTGGCCGGGTTGGAGACCGGAAGGGGCGACGGGTTCCGGCTGCTGCGCGCCCGGTTCGGCGAGCGGCGGACGGGCATCGCGGTCCGCAGGGGCGACCTCGACGGATGCGAAGCCCTCAACCGGGCCATCACCCAGATGTACCAGGACGGGACGATGGCGAAGCTCATGCGCAAGTGGTTCGGCACGTCCGGCCTCGACCTCTCGGATGTGGAGGTTCCCGAGTTCGAAGGCTGCCTCTGACCCCTATTGGG
The DNA here is from genome assembly GCF_001552155.1 of Actinomadura formosensis NBRC 14204. Classification (GTDB taxonomy): domain Bacteria; phylum Actinomycetota; class Actinomycetes; order Streptosporangiales; family Streptosporangiaceae; genus Spirillospora; species Spirillospora formosensis. The sequence continues at coordinate 21,053 of NZ_BCQQ01000058.1, forward strand.
GCTTGCGGCGGATGTTGTTGGGCTGGGTCGGCTTCGCGGTCGGCCGGGTGGTCTCGTTCTTGCCCTTGCCGGGGCCGGTGGCCGGCGGGTTGCCGTTGTCGTTGTCGGACCCGCGCGGGGGCGTGCTGGTGCTGTGCGGGTTCGGGCTCTTCTTCGGCTGGCCCGACGCGTTCGCCTTGTCGTGCTGCCGGCTCGTCGTGGGCGACGCCGACGGCGAGGACGACGGCCTGTGCGTCGGTGACGGCGAGTACCGCGTCGCCGGCGTGTTGTCGTTGCCGCCGCCGTGGTGGTGCTCGTGATGCCTTGAGGACGGGGACGGCTCCGGGGCCTGACCGGGGAAGTGCCCGGTCCCGTAGGCGACACCGCCGGTCAGCAGGATCGAGCCGCCCACCAGCGCGATGACCTTGGCGGTCAGGAAGCGGCGCAGGCCGGTGAGCCGGGACTTGCGCGCGGCGGGCGCGGACGCGGCCAGGAAGGCGGCGACGGCCGCGTCCTCGCCGCCGAGTTCCTCCGGACGGCCGGGCGCGGTGGCGGTCGTGAGCAGCGCGTGAAGCGGGGCGTGCCCGCCGGCGCCGTCGAGCAGCCGCTCGGCGGTGTGCTGGTCGAGCCGTCCGGCCTCGGTGTCGTCGCTCATGTCACCCCTTCAGCGCCTGGACCGCTGCTTTTGTCACCCCGGACCAGCGGCCGGGCCGTCCCGGTCTCGGCCAGCCGGTCGGCGAGGCGGCGCAGCCCGCGGTAGGCGGCGGTGCGGACGGCCCCCGAGCGTTTGCCGAGGACCTTGCCCGCCGACTTGGCGTCCAGGCCGACGACGACGCGCAGCAGTACCGCCTCGGCCTGGTCGCGGGGGAGCTCGGAGATCAGCCGCAGTGCCTCCTCGGTGGCGATGCCGTCCAGGGCGGCGAGTTCGGTGTCGCCGTCGGCGGCCATCGTGACGAGTTCCTCGACGGGCAGGTCGGAGCCGGGGCGGCGGGACTTGCGGCGCAGATGGTCCAGGGCCCGGTGCCGGGTGATCGTCGCGGTCCAGCCGCGGAAGCCGTCGAGGTCGCCGCGGAACGAGCGCAGGTCGCGGGCGATCTGCAGCCACGCCTCCGACGTCACGTCCTCGGCGTCCGCGCCGACGAGCGCGCCCGCGAAACGGATCAGGCGGGGCTGGACGTCGCGGTAGAGCATGCGGAAGGACTCCTCGTCGCCGTCCTGCGCCGCCCGGAGCGCACGGCCGAGTTCGTCCTCGTCCACCGCGCCATTGTGCAGGCATTCCCGCAATGGTGTGACACCTACATGTGGGTTCGCGCTGAGGAGTTGACGCCCGCGCCGCCGGGACGTCCCCCCGCCCCGCCACCAGTACTGGACGAACATGATCGGCAATACCCCGTACGACCGGGACGAACTTCTCGTCACCGGCATTCCTCCGGTCGCTGATCCGTTGACGACGCCGTTGACGGAGCCCCCAACCGAGACGAAACCGTTAACTGAAACCGAAGCGGCGCCCGTCTTCGTCGACGTGTCCGGGTGGCGGGCTCGGCTCGGGCGGCGGCTGGGGCTGGCGGCCGGCGCGCTCCTCGTCGTGTTCCTGGGTGCGCTGGGCCTCGGCCTGACGACCGGGGCCGATGTGCCGTTGACGCCGTGGAGCGAGTCGTCCGCTCACCCACGCGTGAAGGGGAGCCACCCGCGGGTCGCGCCCCCCAAGACGACCGAGAAGACCGAGTCGCCCGCCGGAGGGTCCGCTCCCACCGGGCAGGCCGCGGTTCCCGCTCCCCCTGCGACGTCCAGGCCGTCGTCCTCCACGCCTGCGCCGCAGACCGCGCCGACGGCCGTCGCGACCACGAGCAGGCCGGGCAGAACCCAGGTGTCCACCCCCGCTTCCCCGCCTGCCTGGGGACACAAGAAGAAGAGCCGCTGACAGTGCGAGTGAGAGAGCCGCGGGGCCACTGGATCCTGCTCCTGCTCGGGGGAACGGCGCTGACCGTTCTCCTGCTGCTCGACGGCTTCGCGCACGGTGCCGTCGGCGAGGCGCCACGGGACGTGCCGAAGCACCCCGCCCCGGCGCCGCAGCACGTCGTCTCCGGCGGGCCGGTGCTCAACATGGCGGACGGCACGCCGCGCAGCCGCCGCATGCCCCCGAAGACGATCGCGCTCACCTTCGACGACGGTCCCGACCCCGAATGGACGCCGCGGCTCCTGGACGTCCTGCGCCGCCATGACGCCCACGCGACGTTCTTCACCGTCGGCGCGCGCGTGGCCGAGAACCCCGGGTTGACCCGCCGCATCCTCCACGAGGGCCACGAGATCGGCTCGCACACGTACACGCACGCGGACCTGGCCACCGCGCCCGCGTGGCGGGGGCGCCTGGAGATGGACCTCACGCAGCGGGCACTGGCGGGCGCGGCGGGCGTCCACACGCGGCTGATGCGGATGCCGTACTCGTCGCGTCCGGACGGCCTGACGGCACCCGAGTGGCGTGCGGCCCGGCGGGCGGGCGGCGACGGGTACATCGTGGTGCTCACCGACCGCGACACCGAGGACTGGGCGCGTCCCGGCACCGCGAACATCGTCGAGACGGCGCTGGCGGCGGAGCGGCGCGGCGAGGGCGCGGTCGTGATGCTGCACGACGCGGGCGGCGACCGGGCGCAGACCGTCGCGGCCGTCGAGCAGATCCTCGACCGGCTCCAGCCGCAGGGGTACCGTTTCACGACGCTCACGCAGGGGCTCGGCATGCCCGCGGCGGAGGTCCCGGTGTCCGCGCCTGAGAAGGCCGCCGGCTGGACGCTGGTCGCCGCCCAGCGCGCCGCGTCCACGCTCACCGGGACGATGGGCGCGCTGTTCGCCGCGGCCGGGCTCCTGTACGTGCTGAGGCTCTTGCTGCTGCTGCTGTTCGCGCACGTCCACATGCGCCGCGTTCGCCGGCCGGGGCCGCCCGTCATGCCGAAGATGAAGGGGTACGGGGAGCTGCCGCCCGATCCGTTCCCGCCCGTGTCGGTGATCGTCCCCGCGTACAACGAGGAGGCGAGCATCAGGGCGACGGTCGCGTCGCTGCTGGACACCGACTATCCGGGAGCCCTCGAAGTGATCGTGGTGGACGACGGCTCCACCGACTCCACCGCCGGCATCGTCGAGGGCCTCGGCCTGCCCGGCGTGCAACTGATCCGCAAGCCGAACGGCGGCAAGCCCAGCGCGCTGAACGCGGGCCTGTTCGTGGCCCGGTCCGAGATCCTCGTGCTGGTGGACGGCGACACCGTCTTCCAGCGCGACACCATCCGGCACCTCGTCGCCCCGTTCGTGGACTCCAGGGTCGGGGCGGTCAGCGGCAACACCAAGGTCGCCAACCGCGGCGGCATCCTCGGACGCTGGCAGCACATCGAGTACGTCATCGGGTTCAACCTCGACCGGCGGATGTTCGACGTCCTGCAATGCATGCCGACCGTGCCCGGCGCGATCGGCGCGTTCCGGAGGTCGGTCCTGGCCGAGGTGGGGTGCGTGCCCAGCGACACCCTGGCCGAGGACACCGACCTCACGATGGCGATATGCCGCACGGGTGCGCGGGTCGTCTACCAGGAGAAGGCCATCGCCTGGACGGAGGCGCCGTCGTCCCTCCGGCAGCTCTGGAGGCAGCGTTACCGCTGGTGCTACGGGACGATGCAGGCGATGTGGAAGCACCGCCGCTCCATCATCGAACGCGGAGACTCAGGGCGGTTCGGACGCCGCTGCCTCCCCTACCTGACCGTCTTCCAGGTGATCCTTCCGCTGTTCGCGCCGGCGGTGGACCTGTTCGCCCTGTTCGGCATGTTCTTCCTGGACCCCGCTGCGCCCATCCTCACCTGGACGGCCTTCGTCGTCGCGCAGGCGGCCGCCGGTGCCTATGCCCTGTGGCTGGACCACGAGCCCATCCGTCCGCTGTGGGTGTTGCCGCTCCAGCAGTTCGTGTACCGGCAGCTCATGTACCTGGTCGTCGTCCAGTCCGTGGTCACGGCGCTGCTGGGGTCGCGCTTGGGCTGGCACACCATCCGGCGTACGGGCACCTTCTCGCAGGGGCAGGAACAATCCCAGGGGGCCGTCCGTTACAGATAACGGCCGGTGTGCCTGGTGTCCCCGGGCCTCATCTACCGCCTTCACGGAATACCGTTCGGCTGGAGCCGTGTTGTGCTTTTCGCCGAGAGGCGACCCGCACACCGGTACCAGACCAGGACCCCGCCGGGTCGCCCGACCCGGCGGGGTCCGGTCGTTTCCGGGGTGGACGCGTTTTCCGGGGCGGGCCCGCCGCTGCGGCAGACTGGCGGGCATGAGTCTCGCCGCGCACCTGGAAGAACTCGGCCGTCCCCTGATCGAGGAGCAGCTCAGGCATCCCACCGTGGTGGGCATCGCCCAAGGGAACCTGGACGAGTCGGTCTTCCGCTCCTGGCTGGAACAGGACTACCTCTACCTGCACGACTACGTGCGCGTTTTCTCCCGCCTCGCATGGCAGGCACCCGCCGCCCACCTCGGCGACCTCGTCGACCTCGCCTACGCGACGTTCCACGACGAACTCGACCTGCACCGCTCCCTCTCCGCCGACTTCAACGCCGACCTGGACGGCGCGAAGATGGGGCCGGCCTGCGCCGCCTACACGTCCTTCCTTCTGGACAGTGCCGCCGTCTACTCCGAAGGTCTCGCCGCCCTCTACCCCTGCATGTGGGGCTACTCGACCCTGGGCCGGCGCCTGGCGGAGAATCCCCCGGACGAACCCCGCTTCCGCCGCTGGGTGGACACCTACGCCGACCCGGCCTTCGCCGAACTGACCGCCCGGATCGCCCAGATGATCGACGAGTCCGGTGCCGACCCCGAGACCGCCGAACGCCTCTTCCTGGAGGGCATGCGCCACGAACTTGCCTTCTGGGACGTCCCTCGCTGATCCCGGCGGGCCGGGATCAGCGAGCCTCCGGCCCACCTCGGCGGTGACGGCCTCCACCGCGAACCGCAGCCGCCCGGTGCGGGCGGGTCATCGTCGTTCCCTTCCTCAGCGGGCGACCGCGGTGGCTTCGACTTCGATCCGCCAGTCGGGCCGGGCCAGGGACGAGACCTCCAGAAGCGTGTCGGCGGGGTAGGGCTCGCTGAGGAACTCCTCGCGGAGCCGGATGACGTCGTCGAGGTCGGCCGCCATGTCCCGGACGAAGATCCCGATCTTCACGACGTCGCCGAGATCCGCGCCGGCCTTCGCCAGGACGCGCCGGAGGTTCCGGAAAGCCTGGCGTCCCTGCGCCAGGAAGCCGCCGGGCACCGTCCGGCCGTGCTCGTCGATACCGGCCTGGCCCGACACATGGATGAACCCGCCCGCCCGGATGGCCTGGGAGATCCGGTACGGCTCGTACCAGTCGGGGGTGGTGGCGATGCGCTCGATCAAGATCCGCTCCTAATTGCATGTACATACATGATTTGCATGTGCAGGCATATATTGCATGAGCGGTAGGCTGGCGTCAACCGGGAAGCGGGTGCGGGATGAGCGTGGACGAGAAGACGGCGGTCACGGCGGACGGGCTGCTCTGGGACGGCATCGTGACCCTGCACGGCCGTGTCGAGCACCGGCTCGCCAAGGCCCTGCAACGGCGGCACGGCATCGGCCTGTCGGAGTACCGGACGCTGTGCCGGCTGTCCCGCGCCGAGGACGGCGAACTGCGGATGCAGGAACTCGCCGACCTCATCGGCCTCAACCAGAGCTCCGTCAGCCGCCTCGTCGCGCGGCTGGAATCCGCGGGACTCACCCGCCGCGACATGTGCCCCAAGGACCGCCGCGGCGTCTACACCGTCATCACCGAGGAGGGGCGCGCCGTCCAGAAGAGCGCCGCCCCCACCTACGCCGAAACCCTCACCGAGGCCCTCGACGACGCCGCCCGGGACCCTGCGCTGGCCCCGCTGCTGGCCACCCTCCGCCCCTGACCCGTCCCGCCGGTGCCGCGCGAACGCGTGAGCGCGCGGCCCCGGGCGGGACCGCGCGCTCGTGACCGGAGGGATCAGCGGGTCGTGGCGACCTCCCGCCGGCCGGGCTCCGCGGCGGGCGGGACGGTGCCGTCCTCGCCGGCGGTCAGCGGCTTGAAGCGGCGCAGGCGGAGGCTGTTGCTGACCACGAAGACCGACGAGAACGCCATCGCGCCGCCCGCGATCATCGGGGTGAGCAGGCCGGTCGCCGCGAGCGGCAGGGCCGCCACGTTGTAGGCGAACGCCCAGAACAGGTTGCCCTTGATCGTGCCGAGCGTGCGGCGCGACAGCCGGATCGCGTCCGCCGCGGCCCGCAGGTCGCCGCGCACCAGGGTCAGGTCGGACGCCTCGATCGCCACGTCCGTCCCGGTGCCCATCGCGAGCCCCAGGTCGGCCTGGGCGAGCGCGGCGGCGTCGTTGACCCCGTCGCCGACCATCGCCACGGTCCGGCCTTCGGACTGGAGGCGCTTGACCACGTCCACCTTGTCCTGCGGCAGAACCTCGGCGATGACCTCCTCGATCCCGACCGCGTCCGCGACCGTCCGGGCCACCGTCTCGTTGTCGCCGGTCAGCAGGACCGGGCGCAGCCCGAGCGCGCGCAACTGCCCGATCGCCTCCCGCGAGGTCGGCTTGACCTGGTCCGCGACGGTGAGCACCGCGCGGGCCTCGCCGTCCCAGCCGACCGCGACGGCGGTGTGGCCGAGCGCCTGCGCCTTCTCCATCGCGCGCTCCAGGTCGGGCGTGAGGTGCTGCGACCACTCGGCGAGCAGCTGCGGACGTCCCGCGAGGACACCGTGGCCGTCCACCATCCCCTGGACGCCGAGGCCCTCGACGTTGGCGAAGTCCTCGACCGTGCCCAGCTCGCCGACCCTTTCGGCGGCGCCCTTCGCGATCGCCTGGGCGATGGGGTGCTCGGACGCGTTCTCCAGCGCGCCCGCCAGGCGGAGCACCTCGTCCCGCGGCACGCCGTCGGCCGTGATGACGTCGACCAGGGCCATCTTCCCGGTGGTGACGGTGCCGGTCTTGTCCAGGACGACGGTGTCGATGGTGCGGGTGGACTCCAGCACCTCCGGGCCCTTGATCAGGATGCCGAGCTGCGCGCCGCGTCCCGTCCCGACCATGAGGGCGGTCGGAGTGGCGAGGCCGAGCGCGCACGGGCAGGCGATGATCAGCACGGCGACCGCGGCGGTGAACGCCCCGGCGAGCGGTTCGCCGGTGCCGATCCAGAAGCCGAGCGTGCCGGCCGCGAGCGCGATCACGATCGGGACGAAGATCCCCGAGATCCGGTCGGCGAGCCGCTGCACCTGCGCCTTGCCGGTCTGCGCCTCCTCCACCAGCCGCGCCATCTGGGCGAGCTGGGTGTCGGCGCCGACCCGGGTCGCGCGCACCAGCAGCCGGCCGCCCGCGTTCACGGTCGCGCCGACCACGGCGTCGCCCGGCCCGACCTCGACCGGGACCGACTCACCGGTCAGCATGGACGCGTCCACCGCGGACGAGCCCTCCTCGACCGTCCCGTCCGTGGCGATCTTCTCGCCGGGGCGGACGACGAACACGTCCCCGGCCGCGAGCCGGTCGACCGGGATGCGCTCCTCGCGTCCGTCCCGGATGACCGAGACCTCCTTCGCGCCCAGTTCGAGCAGGGCGCGCAGGGCGGCGCCGGCGCGGCGCTTGGACCGCGTCTCGAAGTAGCGTCCGGCCAGGATGAACATGGTCACGCCGGCCGCGGCCTCGAGATAGATGTTCATCGACCCGTCCGAGCGGGTCATCGAGAACTCGAAGCCGTGTTTGATGCCCAGCTCACCGGCGGTGCCGAAGAACAGCGCCCACAGCGACCAGCCGAACGCGGCGATCGTGCCGAGCGAGATCAGCGTGTCCATGGTCGCCGTGCCGTGCCGCAGGTTGATCGCCGCGGCCCGGTGGAACGGCCAGCCCGCGTAGACGACGACCGGCGCGGCGAGCGTCAGCGACAGCCACTGCCACGCCTCGAACTGCAGCGCCGGGATCATCGCCATCGCGATGACCGGCACCGACAGCACGACCGCGGTGATCAGCCGCTGCCGCAGCGGACGCAGGCCGTCGTCCGGCTCCGGCGCCGCACCCGGGTCGGATTGCGGCGGGGCCGGCAGTTCGGCGGTGTAGCCGGCCTTCTCGACGGTGGCGACCAGCTCCTCCGGGGACACCCCCGGAGGGAACTCGACGCTGGCCTTCTCGGTGGCGTAGTTGACCGTGGCGGTCACGCCGTCCATCTTGTTGAGCTTCCGCTCGATGCGGTTGGCGCACGACGCGCACGTCATCCCGCCGATCGCCAGCTCGATACGCCCGGACTCGATGTCCGTGCTCATCGCTCCTCCTCTGCCTCGATCGCGTGGACGTCAGTGCGTGTGCGGCTGGTCATCGTGACCTTGCACGGGCTCTTCGGCGGGTACCCCGGCAGCGCCGGCGTGCACGGTGAACTCGGCCGTGCGGACCTTGCCGCCGTGCTTGAAGTCCAGGTACAGCCGGTACGCGCCGGAGCTGGGCGCCTCGGCGAAGAACGTGATGCCGGGGCCGGGCTTCGTCTCGCCGTCGCCGGGCTCCCCGTCCGGGTGGACGTGCAGGTAGGCGAGATCGCCCTGCCGCAGCGCGACCAGGTGCCCGTACGCCTCCAGGTACGGCTCCAGGTCGGTGACCGGCCTGCCGTCCTTGCTCACCGTGAGGGTGAGTTCGGTGGACCTGCCGGGAGTGAGACCGCCGGTGAGCTCGACCTCGTACCCGTCCACCTTCGCGACCCGCTCGGGCTCCGGCAGCGGCGTGCTCCGCAGGTCGCCCGGGGCGAAGATGTCGGTGCCCAGGGTCAGCTGCCGGGGCGCGCCGTCCGGCTGGACGTCGGTGAAGAACCGGTACACGCCGGGCTCCGGCAGCTCCACCGGGACGGTCCAGACACCGCCCCCGATCTCGGTCGGGTGCAGGTGCTGGAACCCCGACAGGTCGCGCTGCGCGATGATCAGGTGGACGCGCTTGCCGTGCAGGAGCTTGAACCCGGTGACGGGCTTGCCGTCCGGCCCGTTGATGGTGAACCGGAAGTCGGTCTTCTCGCCGGGGGCCACGGTCGTGCTGCGCGGGGTCAGCGTGTAGCCGTCCTCGGACACCTGGAGACCGCCCGGGGCGTGCGGCGCCGCGGCGGTGCCCCCACCGCTCCCGTGCCCGCCGGACCCGTGCCCGCCGCCGCCCTCGTGCGACGCCATCTCCGCGGTGCCGCCGACGGGTCCCGCGGCCTTGCCGATCCCGGCGGCGCCGCCGAAGACGACGGCGAGACCGAGGGCGTACGCCCCCACCTTGGTCGCGCTGTTCATGCCGATCCACTCCACTCGTCTCCATCGGACGCACCCCGCTCGCTCGCTGGAACGGCGGGGCGCGCGCCGGTCATGCCTTCAGTTCGTATCCGGCCTCCTCGACGGCGGCCTTGACCCGGGCGTCGTCGAGGGGCGTCTCGCTGGTGACGGTGACCGCGCCGGTCGCGAGGTCGACCTCGACGCCGGTCACGCCGGCGATCTGCTCGACCTCCTCGGTGACCGAGCTCACGCAGTGGCCGCAGGTCATGCCGGTGACGGTGTAGGTGGCGGTGCTCATCGGCGTCTCCTTCGCGATATTACCCCTGGGGGGTATCTGACGTTCCTCATGCTGCCATAACCGTGCCGCTGTCACAACCCCAGGGGGGTATGGGTTATTTCGAGATTCGGGTCACACGTTATCCCCAGGGTTTTCCACAGGCGCCCGCACCCCTGTGGACGACTTTCCGAGGACGGTTCGCCGATACTGAGGTCATGCCTGAGCTACCAGAGGTGGAGGCGCTCGCGGAGTTCCTGCGGGAGCGGGCGGTCGGCCATGTCGTCGCCCGCGTCGATGTTCTCGCCGTCTCCGCGCTGAAGACCTACGACCCGCCGGTGACCGCGCTCGGCGGGCTGACCGTCACCGGCGCGGCCCGGCACGGCAAGTTCCTCGACCTGGACGTCGACGGGCTGCACCTTGTGATCCACCTCGCCCGCGCCGGCTGGCTGCGCTGGCGGGACGAGATCCCGGCCAAACCCGTCCGGCCCGGAGGCAGGAATCCGCTGGCCCTGCGCGTCCACCTGGACGACGGCTCGGGCTTCGATCTCACGGAGGCCGGCACGAAGAAGGGCCTCGCGGTCTATGTCGTCCGCGACCCGTCGGACGTGCCGGGCGTCGCGTCCCTCGGCCCCGACCCGCTGGACGACGCCTTCACCGCCGCCGCGCTGGGCGGGATCGTCGCGGGCAGGCGCACGCAGATCAAGGGCCTGCTGCGCGACCAGAAGGTGATCGCCGGCATCGGCAACGCCTACTCGGACGAGGTCCTGCACGCGGCCAAGATGTCCCCCTTCAAGATCGCCGCGTCGCTGACCGAGGAGGACGTCGCCGTCCTGCACGAGGCGATCGTCACCACCCTCCGGGACGCCGTGGAACGCTCGCGCGGCCTCGAAGCGCAGGACCTCAAGGGCGAGAAGAAGACCGGACTGCGGGTGCACGGCCGAGCAGGCCAGAAATGCCCGGTCTGTGGTGACACCGTGCGCGAGGTGTCGTTCGCCGATTCGGCGTTGCAGTACTGCCCCACCTGCCAGACGGGCGGCAAGCCGCTCGCCGACCGCCGGATGTCCCGCCTGCTCAGGTGAGATCGGCCGGTGCGGATCCTCCGGTGAGCCGGAGAGGCCGGGCGAATGCGGCGTATCGTGTCGCGAGACATCAGCGATGATCGCCGTGCTCAGGAGCCGTCCATGGGATACCCCTCGCCCCCACCCGCCGGACCCGGTGGCCCTGGTTACGGTCCCCCGCGGCATCCGGGCTACGGCCCGCCCCCGCCCGCCGCCGTGCCCGCTCCGCCGTACGCGCCCGGACCTCCGCAGCCCGGCTACGGATACCCGCCGCGGCAGGGCGGCTACCCGCCCCAGCAGGCCGGTTATGCGCCGCCTCAGCAGGGTGGATATCCGCCGCAGCGGCAGGTGCCCCCGCAGGGCGCCCCGGATCTCTACGGTTCGCCGATCCTCGTCTACGACCAGCCCGCGCAGTTCTTCTCGACCGAGGCCAACTACACGATCTGGAGCCCGCAGGGGCAGCCCGCGGCGTACGTCCGGGAAGAGGGCGTGAGCGGCGCGAAGAAGGCGCTGCGGGTCATCAACCAGGCGAGCCAGACCAAGGCCGAGCGCAGGCTGTCGATCTTCCGTCCCGACGGCATGCCGTACTTCCTCTTCCACAAGCCGTACGGGTTCATGGGCACGCCCCGGATGCAGGTGCTCACCCCGCAGGGCGGCCTCATCGGGCACCTGCGCAAGCGGGCGATGCGCGGCTGGGAGATCCTCACCGCGCAGGAGCAGCAGATCGGCTACTACGAACTGCTGAGCGGCCGGGTCACCGACTGGCGGCAGCAGGAGATCGCCCGCATCCAGCGCGGCTTCGACGGGGTGGGCGAACTGCTGTCGCAGGTGTTCACCGGGGCCGACCGGTACGTCCTGCAGATGTACGTCCAGCCGCCGGAACCGATGCGCACCCTCATCCTGGCCTGCCCCCTGGCCTTCGACACCGCCGTCTCCCAGAACCGCAGCATCGGCGGCTGGATCTGACCGCTTCAGTGGCGATGCCGCAGGCCCTCTACGGCGCCGCCGCCGCGTCATCCCGGCTTCCGTGCGAACTCGCGGAGCCTCTCCGGCTCCCACCTGCCTAGTTCACTGCTCACATCGCCTGAAGACGGGGCTACCTCTGCCGAGCGGTGGAGTTGTCGGATGTCCGTGTGGGTGAACTCGGCCCGGAAGGCTCCGGGGGAGATCCGTTCGCCTGTTCGTCGCCGTAGGCGGCTGGGGGCAGGGGCATGACCGATTGGTGTGTTCAGCCGCCCAGTGCAGGGCTGCAGCGGCAGCCCGAGCCTGACTGCTCAGAGATGGCGCAACTCTGCCGCCAAGCGCTTAATGTAAGCAGGAGCCGCGGCCCGGATCGTTTCCTCAGGGATGTCGCCGGTATGTGCTTCGACGGCGAGGTTGACACCGGGTGTGCGGGCGCCGCCAAACAGTTCGCTGAGCAGTTCGATTCCTTCTTTGGCGCCGGCGCCTATGCGGGGATCCTGGACGAGGGTGGTGATGGTGCTAGCTACTCGGCGGGCGGGAACGGTGGCCATGATCCGGTAGACATCGCCCGCGTCCTTGTTGGTGAGGCGGTCGGGGTGAGTGCCGACGTTCTTGTGCCGGTCGCTGATTTTGTAAGCCTTGGCGACCAGGAGGGCCGCAGGGCCAGCGACGTTGGCGGTGATGCTGCGCTCATCGGCTGGATCGAGACTCCGGATGACCATTGGCGTGCGGTCGACGGCGCAGACCTCCAGGCCAGTGACCCAGCGGGCGGTCATTTTCCCGTGTGGAGGGATCTTGGCGCTTCTGCTTCCAGTTTTGTTCGCGAGTTTCTTGCCGACAAGGATGTCCAACTCGATCGGGACGTCCTCGTCGCCGATCTGTTCGGTGCGCGTCCACAGGCCCGGCTGGTTGTCCTGCCTCAGGTCGAAGCCAGCGGCCCGCAGCGCTTCGTCGACAAGCGGTTGATCATCCAACACGGCAGGATCAAGGCTCAGATCAGCGTCGGAGGTGAAGGGAGCATTTCGCATGCTGGCGTCAGGCGTGCGCAGGTAGACGGCCTGGGCCCCGACGACGGTGAGTGCCTTCAGGTGCGGGCGCAAGGCGGTGAGGCCGTCGAGCAGGACCCGCCGTGAGGCGATGACCAGCTGATTCTGGTCGATGCCCTCAGGGGCCTTGGCCATGTCCGACTCCCCCGATCAAGCCACGTCCCTGCGTTGGGCGGCCGACACTGTCGATGCTGATCTTAGGGCTAGAGACCTTGATCAGGACCGCAGTCGGTCCAACTGCCACAGGCGCGGGTTGTCCCGCATGTAGCTCAGGACGGCTTCGCCCTCTGCGGGCATTCGACCGGGGCCGGAGAGGCAATCCAGGGCAAGCTGACTCAAAGCCACCCGGCGCACGCCGCCGTGGTCTACGGTCCGTTCGAAGACCACCGGGTCGTGGGCCCGCAGCAGCAGCACATCAGCTCCTCTGTCGACGCGCAACAGGCCGAGTTCGTCTCCGATTTCGTCGGGCAGACGCGGCGCACCGGCGGGGAGATAGAGCATTAGCTGCCCTCCCACGGCCAAGGGCGCCACCGTGCGTGCGGCATATGACCCGGTTAGGGCGATCTGCCCCCTGTACTCCCCGGGCAAGGCGCGCAGCGCCTTGAAGACTGCATCGATGCCGTTCGGGGCGACCATGCCGACGTAGGAGTTTTGCCGGAGAAGGGTGTAGTGCTCGGCGCGGACGCGCAGGAGCTGCGGCCAGTCCACGTAAGTGATAATCCGGCCCTCACGCCGGATCAGCAGTTGATCCTCCAGGGTGTCAAGAAGCCGGGAGACATATGGCAGGCTGAGTCCGGCGGCATTGGCAAGCTCTGTGGCCCGGTAGGGCGGGGCGACATCGGTCAGGAGCCGCACAAGACGTCCGGCTTTGAGCCCGGCCAACGTTGCCTTGCTGCTTTTGGTAGTGCTCGACCGCGGAGAGCGGCTCGCGCCTTGGGTGTAGATCGCAACAGCGGGCCGGGAGACGCGCAGGGAGACGTTGCCGGTCAGGTCGACATATCCGATGCCGTGCTCGCGCAGGAGCAGTTGGACGCGTGGTGCGATCCATGGAGCGATCACCAGAAGGTTCGTATAGTGGTTCACCTGCCGCAACAGGTCCCACTTGGGTAGCAGTTGCTCCTCCACCAGACGGGGGGAAACGTTTCTCTTAAGGTCGATCACCAGCTGCGTGAGGACGCTATCGCCATCCGCCTTCATTTGCACCAAGGCGTCGAGGCGTCGCCTCCCGCCCCCGGCCTCCTGCGTGGTGGGCTGGATGGTGACCTCCCAGCCGGGACCAAGCAGGTCACGCAGGATCGTTAGCCCCTGATCGAGGAGCGAGTCCGGAGTCAAGTCGTCGAGGCTCACCTTGTCATCCTGACACGAGGACTCTGTCCACAGGTAGCAAACTTGCCTGCAGAGGCAACTTTCCTTATCTAAGCAAGTTGCAGATCCAGGCAACTTATCTCTGTGTAGCACTTGCCTACAGCAAGCAACTCTGCTTCCTGAGCAAGTCGGGTAGCCGTGCTCCGAACCGTATTCCAGAACCAGGTGGCCTTGGCGTGAACTCATGACTCATAGTGAACGGCGGGCTCGTTCACTATGAGCAGGAGCGGCCGCAGCGGATGAGTAGGGGCCCGCCCGCATGACGTCGCTTGTCCCATAGGGGCAGTGGTGAGCAGCGGGTGGAGGTCGGGGGTTGCCATCCTCCTTCGCCCCTCAGGCCCCGGCGGGACGCCGGGGCCTGAGGGGTCGCGGGAACCGAGCCGGAACGGGGATGGCTCGTTCAGCCGGAGGTCAGCGGACCTTCGGGACGTCCCCGAAGAGCGGGGCGACCTGGCTCCAGCGGTGGAGCTGGCAGCCGTTCTTGCGGGTGAACTCGGTGTCGATCTCCTTGCCTTGCCAGGTGCCCTTCACCGTGGCGATCTCGGGACCGCCGTAGATCTGGGTGCACATCTGGCCCTTTGGGACGGGCTTGAAGGGTTCCTTGGCTTTGCTCAGGGCCGCGCATGCGTCGGCGGCTTTCGGATGGGTACCGCCAGGAGGGTCGCAGGTCAGTTTCCAGGTCTTGGCGGGGGCCTCCGGGGAGGCCCTGAGGGTGATGGTCAGCGAATCCGCCGGGGTGCCGGAGGGCTGCACGGACGTGGTGCCCGAAGGCCGGTCGGCGGGGTTTCCGTTGGCCTGTTCGTCGCCGCAGGCAGCCAGTGAGAGGAGCATGGCCAGCCCGGGCGCTGCGAATAGGAGCGTCCGATACCGCATGCGTGATTCGACGCAGGGGGGCTTCGCGCGGTTCCATGGGGGGTGTGATGATTTTCGGGGAAGACGTACCGGCCGTGGGTGCGGCCGACGTCCCGCCGGACGGCTATCTGCTGGACGTCCGGGAACAGGACGAATGGGATGCGGGCCACGCGCCCGAGGCGGTCCACATCCCCATGGGGCAGCTGGGCGACCGCGCCGGGGAGATACCGCGTGACCAGGAGGTCTTCGTGATCTGCCGGTCCGGTCAGCGGTCCGCGCAGGTGACGGTGGCGCTCAACCAGGCGGGCTGGCTGGTCAGGAACGTCGACGGCGGGATGAAGAGCTGGGCGGAGGCCGGACGGCCGATGGAGTGCGCCGGCGGCGGCCCGCCGTACGTTGCCTGATCTACTCCGTATGCCCCCTTTTAGGGGTTGACGGGCGGTTGTACGATCGGGGCGACCGATAACCGCGGGAGCTCGGGCCAGAGCCGGGCTGAGAGGGCGGCCTGCAAGGCGTCGCCGACCGCATGAACCTGTCCGGGTAATGCCGGCGTAGGGAGTGTGTGTCCCGTGACGTCCGACGTTGAAAAGCGCCCTAGCGACGAGCGGCCGAACAACGAGGTCCCCTTCACCCTCGATGAGCCCGCCCCCAGGGTCCTCGGGTTCTGGGACCAGAGTGCGTTCTGGGCCAACCTCGGTGTCAGTCTTCTGGCCTTCTCCGGTGCCTACACCGTCCTCGCGCCGGACGCCGATGGCCGGCCGACCATCTCCATCATGGCGGGCATCGTCGCGATGACCGTTGGAACGATCCTCGGCGGGCTGATGCTCGGCCTCGCCGCCGTCCCCGGCGCCCGCACCGGCCAGCCCGCGATGGTGCTGCTGCGCGGGCTGTTCGGCGCCCGGCTGTCGTACGCGCCGACGATCCTGAACATCGCGCAGCTGGTCGGCTGGGGGACGTTCGAGCTGATCGTGATCGCGGACGCGGCGCGCGAGCTGTGGGACGGCGTGCCGCGCTGGGCCTACGTGATCGCCGCCGGCGCGATCACGACCGTGCTGACGATCTGGCCGCTCGGCTCGGTGCGGCTGCTGCGCCGCTACGTGACGGTCGCCGTGGCGATCGCGCTCGTCTACTTCTACGTGGAACTCGTCCGGCAGCCGCTGCCCGACCTCACGCGGGGGTCGTGGGGCGGTTTCTGGGTCGGTGCGGACGCGGCGCTCGCGGTGTCGATCTCCTGGGTGCCGGTCGCCGCCGACTACACCCGGCATTCACGGACGGAACGGGCGGCGTTCGGTGCCGCGTCCGTCGGCTACTCGATCACCCAGATCATCGCCTACGTCCTCGGCCTGCTGGCGCTGGCGCTGGTCGCGGGCGACACCACCAGGATCTTCGACCCGTTCCTCGGCGCGACGCTCGGCGTGGTGTTCTTCGCGGTGTTCGTGCTGCGGGAGGCGGACCAGTCGTTCGCCGACACCTACTCCACCGCCGTGTCGATCCAGAACCTCTTCCCGCGCGCCGACCGCCGGGTGCTGAGCGTGGCGCTCGGCGTGGGCATCACCGTCCTCGCGCTCGTGCTGGACATCGGTGACTACGCGGGCTTCCTGCTGCTGATCGGGTCGGTGTTCGTGCCGATGCTGGGCGTCCTCGCCGCCGACTTCTTCCTCGGCCGCCGCCGCGCGCGGGAGGGCTGGGACGTCTCCCGGCGGGCGCCGTCCCGCTGGGGCATGATCGCCGCCTGGACGGCCGGGTTCGTCGTCTACCAGCTGATCAACCCGGGCACGGTGCGCCACTGGGCGGACTTCTGGCGGGACGTCCGGGACGCGCTGCACTTCGGCCCGCAGGACTGGATGAGCGCCTCGCTGCTGTCGTTCCTGGTCGCGGGGATCGCCGCGCTGCTCATCGGACGGATTACCAGGCGGTAGCCTTACCGAAAGGTAAGGTTCACGTGGCAATTTTCGATGCAAGTTACCCGGCGCCGTGCCGGTATCCGGTGGCACGATGACAGACGTGTATCAGCACGTCCATGATCCGATCGCGCGCGCCGTCATCGAGAGCGCCGCCGACGCGATCGTGGCCGTGGACCGGCGGCACCGCGTCACCGTGTGGAATCCGGCCGCCGAGCGCATGTTCGGCTGGACCGCCGAGGAGGTGATCGGCCACGTCCCCCCGATCGTCCCGGACGAGCTGAGGGCCGAGCACAACGCCGTCCAGGAACGGCTCCTCACCCGGCGCGCCGGCGACGGCGGGCAGATCTCGATCGCGACCCGCCGCTCCCACCGGGACGGCCGGCTCATCGACGTCCGCATCGACACGAGCCTGCTGAAGGACCCGGACGGGACGCTGCTCGGCTGGGTGGGCGTGTACCACCCGGTCGAGGAGGGCGAGATCGCCCAGCACCACATGACCGAGCGGGCCCGGCTCGTCCGGCGGCTGAACGACATCATCACCGACCTGAACGCCGAACTGGACCTCGCGGCCGTCCTCGACCGGATCACCGCCGCGCTGATCGAGCTGACCGGCGCGGACGCGGCCGGGTTCGTCCGGATCGAGGGCGAGCGCCTGCGGCTGGTCAGCCTGTCCGGACTGCCGGAGCGGATGCGCGGGACGTCCGCCGACCTGCGGTCGAGCCTGGTCGGGGAGCTGCTGCGGTCGGGCAAGACGGTCAAGCTCGCCACGGGCCGGCAGCGCCTCGGCGACCTGATCTGGTCGGAGCTGCCCGGCCTGCACACGATCGCGCTCGGCCTGTCCTACCTGCAGGGCCGGCCGTACGGTGCGCTGTACGCGCTCTTCTCCGGGGGCAAGGCCGGGCACACCGAGCTCGAACTGCTCGAACTGCTCGCCGGGCACGCCGGTGTCGCGGTCGGCAACGCCGTCGCGTACGCGGAGGTCGTCCGGCAGCGGGCGCACGAGCGCGCGGTGATCGACTCCAGCGCCGACGGCATCGCCGTGCTCGACCACGACCTCGTCGTCCGGCAGTGGAACCCGGCCGCGCACGCCCTCACCGGCATCCCGCCGGAGAACGCGATCGGCCGCCCGCTGCCGTTCGACATCCCGGTGCTCGGTGAGATGCTCACGTTCCGGCTGGAGTCGGGGAGGTGGCTGAACGTGCTCGCCGCCGAGATCGAGGAGACCGGCGAGCTGGTGGTGGACTTCCGCGACGTCTCCGCGGCCAAGGCGCTCGAAGAGGCCAAGGACCTGTTCCTCGCCACGACCAGCCACGAGCTGCGCACCCCCATCACGGTCGTGCAGGGTTTCGCGTCCACGCTGGTCAACCGGTGGGACGAGATGGCCGACGACGACCGGCGCGCCGCCGTCGCCACCATCGCCGAACGGGCCCAGTCCCTCGCCCGGCTCGTCGAGCACCTTCTGCTGGGCTCGCGCGCGGGCGCCGACGAGCTGCCCGTGACGATCGAGTCGTTCGATCTGCGGCGGGTTCTGGAAGGTGTCGTCGCCGGTTTCCGCTCCCTCTCCCCGCTGCACCGCGTCGAGCTGGAGATCGCGCCCGGCCTGCCGTCCTGCCGGGGGGACGCGATGGCGACCGACATCATCCTCGGGCAACTGCTGGAGAACGCGTTCAAGTACTCCCCGGACGGCGGAACGGTCAGCGTCAGCGCCCATTGCGCAGGCTCCGACATCGTCGTGTCGGTGGTGGACGAGGGGATCGGCATCCCGCTCGGCGACCATGAACGGATCTTCGAGCGGTTCGTCCAGGGCGACTCCGGGGACCGCCGGCGCTTCGGCGGCATCGGGCTCGGCCTGTACATCGTCAAACGGCTGACGGAGGCCCAGGGCGGGACAATTTCGGCGCATCCGGCCGGACGTGAGACATATCACACCAAATCTCGCAAAGCTTCTATAGACGGTGAAGTGTCGGAAATGGAACGGGCCACTGGCCGTCCGAACACTCTCCTGGAGGCCCCGCCCGGCCGCGGACCCGCAGGTGGGGCGCGTGCGGGCGAGGGAACTCGGATGCGGCTCGTGCTGCGCCGTGCCGACTGATCGCGGCGGTCACCCACTGTACGGACACTCCCTCCGGCGTGACTCGGTGCCACCCATGTGACCTGGGCGTTCAGTGATCTCGATGGGCGGCGACCTCGGCTTATGCGAGAAAGTGCGGTGACCCCGGCGTGTGACGGACGAAACGCGTGCGTGAGGAGTAAGTCCGCCGTTGGCTGGATAGATCCTTTGATGGTGGCCATTGGTGCCGAGATTCCGTTCGGGGGTGATCACCGTGACCGGACGGCCGGTGACTCGTTGTGCAGGTGGTGAACTGAATCGTTCGGGTTTCCGGGCATGGCCATCAGGGCATTTCGGTCGTACCGGAAGGGTGACGACGGGACTCGTCCGAGTAAGCGGAACCATGGGGAGGTGAGGGCGTCGAGCGTCGTACTGCTGCCACACGCACCGTCCAGCGTCGCGGTCGCCCGTAAGCGCCTCAGCTCGGAGCTGGTCGACTCGGGGGTCTACGAATCCGTCGTGAACGACGCGAGCGTCATCATCAGCGAGCTCATCAGCAACGCCCTCCGCCATGCCCGGCCGCTGCCGTCCGGCCAGGTCAAGGTCTGCTGGCTGCGCCGCGGCGACCTCCTCGAACTGGAGGTCAGCGACGGCGGCGCCATGACCGAGCCGCGCCGCGGCCCGGGCACGCTGTCCTCACTGGGCGGCCGCGGGCTCGGCATCGTCGAGACCCTGTCCGAAGGCTGGGGAGTGCGCCACGAAGACGACTCCACCACGGTCTGGGCCGTCCTGCGCGCCCCCAGGTCAGCGGGCGAGCACGGCAGGGCCGCCCCCACCGGGATGCACGCCGTCGTCCCCGACTTGGCCGACTTCCCTGACCTCCTGGACGAGCCGGACGAAGATCTGTGCAACGGAACCAGGAATGGAACCGCCTCAAGTAGGGCATATCCGGCATAAGAGGACCCCGCCTGGAAGGATCCCCGCCCAACCTGTAAGGTCCTCACAAGCTCGGGCGATGTCGTGCCCCCGTCGACACCGCCCGAGCTCTTTTTTATTGCTTT
>NZ_BCQQ01000059.1 GCF_001552155.1 Actinomadura formosensis NBRC 14204
GCCCCCGTCCGCGCGCACGCGACCGGCTGGCCGCGCGGGTCCGTGCGGCGGCGCGGACGTCCGCCCGGGTCTCCTGGACACTGACCAAGGGCACCACGGTCACCGCGTTCCGGTACCGGGTGACCGGGCTCGCGGCCGAGGCCGCGTTCTTCGCGCTGCTGTCGCTGCCGCCGCTCGTGATCGGGCTGATCGGCACCATGGGGCACCTGCGCGGACTGCTCGGCGCCGGCACCGTCACCGAGGTCCGCTCCTGGGCGATCGAGCAGGCGCGCACCGTGCTGACGGGCCCGGCGGTCGACTCGGTCGTCGTCCCGCTGATCGACGACGTGATCCGGGGCGGCAGCCCCGACATCGTGTCCGTCAGCTACCTCATCTCGCTGTGGGCGGGGTCGCGGGCGACGAACGTCTACGTCGACACCATCACCATCGCCTATGGGCTGTCCGGCGTCCGCGGCGTGATCCGCACCCGGCTGCGCGCGTTCTTCCTGTACGTCATCGGAATCCTGGTCATGATCATCGTCATTCCGATGCTGGTGGCCGGTCCGGCGCTGGTGCGGGAGGCGCTGCCGGAGAGCGCCGAGGCGGTGCAGGCGCTGTACTGGCCGGTCGTGGTGAGCCTGTCGATCGTGTTCCTCGCGCTGCTGTACCACATGAGCGTGCCGGTGCGGACGTCCTGGTGGCGCGAGGTCCCCGGCGCCGCCCTGGCGCTGCTGATCTGGATCGTCGGCAGCGTCAGCCTGCGGATCTACCTGGCCGGGTCGCTGCGCGGCGTGTCGGTGTACGGGTCGCTCGCCGCCGCGATCGCGGTGCTCGCCTGGCTGTACGTCGCGGCGCTCGCGGTGCTGATCGGGGCCGCGCTGAACGCCGAGATCGACCGGCTGTGGCCCAGCGGCGACACCGAACGGGCGCGCGCCGTGCGGGAGGCGCAGGTCACCCAGGTTCCGCGCGACCGGGGGAGCACGGGTAAAAACAACCCCGGATAAGGCATTGAAAAGGTCAAACATGTCGTAACCTCGCCTGTCATGACCCCCCGTGAGGAGCCCGGCCGGCTGCGGACCGTGACCGGCACGATCGCGACGTCCGACATCACCGGGCCGGTGCTCTCCCACGAGCACCTGCAGATGGACCTGCGCTGGCCCGCGCGGCCCCGGCTGCTCGGCTCCGACCCCGGCCGCTGGCTGGACGAGGAGAAGTCCGTCCAGCGGGAGCTGTCCGCGCTGCGCAAGGAGCGCGGCCTCGGCCTGGTCGTCGACCTGACCTGCGCGGGCATGGGCCGTAACGCCGCCGCGCTCGCCCGGATCGGCGCCGGCGCCAGGGTGGCCGTGGTCGCCGGGACGGGCGTGTTCACCGAGCCGTTCCATCCCGCGTTCGTCCGCGAGGTCCTCGCCGCCGGGACCGGCCCGGACGGCCCGTCCGCCGTGGAGCGGCTCACCGAGCGGCTGCTCGCCGAGGTCGGCTTCGGCATGGACGGCACGAACGCCCTGCCCGGCGTCATCGGGGAGATCGGCACCTGGGGCGAGGCGCCGAGCGAGACCGAGGAACTGTGCCTGCGCGCCGCCGCGCAGGCGGCCCGCTACTCCGGGCTGTCCGTGGCGACCTACGGCCGGGCGGGCCTCGCCCAGCTGGAGATCCTCACCTCCGCCGGGCTCGCCCCGCACCGGGTCGCGGTCGGCCAGCAGGACCGGGTGGACGACCCCGGTCAGCACCGCAAGATCGCTGAGACGGGCGGCTATGTCTCGTTCGGCACGCTCGGCCTCGCCGGCGCGGACCGCGCCGCCCTCGGCGCCCGCGTCCGCTGCGTGATGGACCTGCTGGAGGCCGGGCACGCCGGCCGGGTGCTGCTGAGCACCGGAGTGTCCCGGATGGCGCAGATCCGCCGCTACGGCGGCTCGGGCTTCGGGTACCTGTTCGACACGTTCCTGCCCGCGCTGCGCGCCGCCGGCGCCGATGACGCCACGCTGGAGGCCGTCCTGCACGACAACCCGCTGAGGTGGCTCACGGGTTCGTGAGCGGGCAGGGGACCCGGAAGGGGGCGCGAGTCGCGCCCCGCACGGTGTGAGCCGCTCCACGCGAAATGGTGCGCCACGAATTTCGGTGAATGGGTCACATCGCGGAGACGATTGCGGTAAAAGGGCGTCCCCCGCGGAATGTCGCGGCACGATGTGAACCGGCGGGGACTCCGATGTGATGCCGCGCCCCCGCCCGGCCGGGAGAGGCCGGGCGGAGGCAACGCAAACGGCCCCGCGGGGCGGGGCCGTGTCGTTTTCAGGTGGCGTGCCGGGGTTCGCGCTGGGAGCGTTTCGGCGGCCTGCGTACTCGGTCAGGCGGCGTTGGCGCGACGCATCCGGCGACGGCGCTCGGACGCGCGCTCGTCCTCGTTCAGACCGCCCCACGTGCCGTACTTCTCGGGCCGGGACACCGCGTAGTCCAGGCACTCCGTGCGGACCGGGCAGCCCATGCAGATCTGCTTGGCCTTGCGCTCGCGGATCTCGCGCTCGGGCTGGCGTTCGCCGTCGGGACCGAAGAAGAGGACGAGGTCTTCCCCCCGGCACGCCGCGGCGTCCTGCCAGCCCCAGCTGGGACGAGGGAGGTTTGCCTGCCGACGTACCTGAGCCATGGAACACCCACCTTGATTGGTTTCGAACAAAAATCGGGACATGGACGCTCGACGTACTTCGGGTGACATGAGTCAGAAGCGCCGAATGTTCCAACGTCTGGAGTTGCCGCTCTGTTCCCCGTCCGGTTACTCCGGAAACCTGGGGACGTGCGACAGGAGACCCTCGAATGGGGCCTCAGCGAGATTACACGAGGGTCGCCTCGTTGAGAAGGGTGAGTTCCCTAACAACATAGGTTCGCGTGTTCTCTCCGCAGTCCGCCCCGCAGGGATCGGGCTGCCGGACGGCCTCCACGGTCACCCGGTAACGGCTCTGCTGTACGGCGACGACGGTTTCGTACCGGGATGCTCCAGTGACCGACTCCACGGTCACCTCGTCCACCCCGAGCCGGCCCGTGTGCGCACGGACGAAGTGCTCCGCCGCCTGCGCGGGTTCGGGCATCCCGGCCCGTCCGCGCAGCCGGTCGAGGACGACCTCGCCCCGCAGGTAGGCGTCCACCGCCCGCACGGCCTCGGTCTCGCCGAGGTCGCCGTAGTAGAGCCCGTGGGGAAGACACACCAAATTCGCTGCAAATCGGTCGCCGCCAACATGGGTGGTTTCCCAGATGCGGCGGTCGAAACGCCGGGCGAGGGCGCGGGCCAGCGGTGCCCCGGTGCGGGCGCAGCAGGCGTTGTGCCGCCCGTGCGTGCAGGCCAGCACCACCGGCTCGGTCACCGGCCCGCCGAGCCCCGGCGAGCGGCCCGCGGCGAGCGCGTCCAGGTCGAGCGCCGCCAGCTCCGCCGGGTCGGCGAGCTCGCGCCCCTCCATCCAGACCTCGCCACCGCGCGAGAACGCGGCGTAGACCTGGACCGGCGGAGTCGCGCGGCGGCGTCCCGGCCGCCGGATCAGCTGCGGCCGGACGCCCGCCTTCTTCGCGGCGCGCACGGCCTCGGCCACCGGATCGGGGCCGGGCAGATCGGTGATGTGCTCGGGCCAGGGGCCGGGATGCTCGACGAGCAGCCAGGCGCGCGCCTTGGTGGTCGCGGTCGCCAGGCACGGCCGCTCGCCCGTGTGGCTTCCCGGGCAGTGCCCGCAGCCGTTGGAGCGCGTCACGTGGTCCCCCTGGTAGATCTTCGAGCAATTAGGTAAGGGTAACCTAATGACTCCCTGTCAAACCAGGAGGACCTGGGACGACGGGGTGACGGAGGTCTCAGTGCCCGGAGATCTCAGTGTAGGGCCGTGCGGGAGAACAGGCCCTTCGCGAAGGGCAGCGCGGCCTCCCGGTCGGCGGCGACGAGACCGATGCGCGTGCGGCGGTCCAGCAGGTCGCCGGCGTCCAGGGCGCCCTCGTGCAGCATCCCCCAGGCCAGCTCCGCGCCCGTCACCGGCAGGCCCGCGACGACCGGCTCCATCAGCGCGGGGTCGTCCCCGCCGAGCGCGGCCAGCAGCGGCGCCTCCACCCCGTACCGCTGGACGAGGCGGGACGGCGCGTGCAGCGCGTCCAGCCGCGCCCGCGGGGCCGCGCCGACGAGGGGGAGGCGCGCGGTCCGGCTCGGCCCGGCGCGAAGACCACGGCCGCGCACGGCCGCGTCCACCGCGTCCTGCGCCATCCGCCGGTAGGTGGTGAGCTTGCCCCCGACGATCGTGATGACGCCGTCCCGCGAGGTCAGCACCGCGTGGCGGCGGGAGATGTCGGCGGTTTCGCGGCCGTGCCCCCGGTCCAGCAGGGGACGCAGCCCGGCGTACGCGCCGGCGACGTCCGAGCGGCGCACCGGGACGTCCAGCGCCGAGCCCAGCACGTCGAGCAGGAACCCGATCTCGCCTTCCGTCGGCTCGGGCACGTCGGGGATCGGCCCGTCCGCGGGCTCGTCGGTGAGGCCCACGTAGACGCGGCCGTCGCCCTGCGGCAGCACCAGCACGAACCGGGCGCCGCCGCCCGGGATCGGGACGTGCATCCCGGCCGCGAGCCCGCGCAGCGTCTCCGCCCGCAGCACCAGATGGGTGCCCCGCGACGGGCGCAGCCGCACCCCGTCCACGAGCCCGCCCGCCCAGACGCCGGCCGCGTTCACGACCGCGCGCGCCCGGACGGTGAACTCCCGCCCGGTCAGCTCGTCCCGGACGAGGGCCCCGTCCCCGGTCAGCTCGACCGCGCGGCAGCGGGTGAGGACACGGGCGCCGTGCCCGGCGGCGGTGCGGGCGAGCGCGGTGACCAGGCGCGCGTCGTCGGCGAGCTGGCCGTCCCACGACAGCAGCCCGCCGCGCAGCCCGTGGGGCCGCAGCGCGGGCGCGAGCCGCAGCGTCTCGACCGCCGACAGCCGGCGCGGCCGGGGCAGCACCGAGCGCGGGGTGCGCGCGGCGAGCCGCAGCAGGTCCCCCGCGCGCATCCCCGCGTGCGCCAGGGCCGCCTGCGCGGGCGACACCAGCGGGGTCAGCGGCAGGACGAACGGAAGCGCGCGCACCAGATGGGGGGCCGTGCGCCGCATCAGCGCGTCCCGCTCGACCGCGCTCTCGTGCGCCACGTCCACCTGCCCGGACGCGAGGTAGCGCAGCCCGCCGTGGATCAGCTTGGAACTCCACCGGGACGTGCCGAACGCCAGGTCGTGCGCGTCGATCGCGGCGACCGACAGCCCCCGCGAGGCGGCGTCCAGCGCGGCGCCCGCACCGGTCGCGCCGAGGCCGACGACCAGCACGTCCACCACCTCGCCGGGCAGGGCGGCGAGTTCGCGTTCCCGGCGCGCCGCGTTGAGCGACGTCCGCGGGTCGGGTCCGGAGGTGTTCACGGTGCGAGCATCCTTTCCAGGGTGTCGCGGAGTTCGGCGTCGAAGGCGCCGGAACCGAGGTCGGGGTCGGCGTCGTCGAGCATCGTCGGTGCCGACAGTGCGAACGACTGGACGACCAGCAGCAGCGCCCGCGCCTGCCGGCCGGGGTGGCCGGCGCGGATCGTGCCGTCCCGGTGCCCGGCGATGATCGCCTCCTCGAACCAGGTCAGGAAGGCGTGCTGGCTGGCGCCGCAGCGGTCCAGCAGGTAGGGGAGCAGCAGCTCGGGGTCGACCTCGATGATCTTGCGGAGCAGCGGGTGGCCGCGGAACGTGCGGACGCCGGTGACCAGGCCCTCGATCAGCCGGGGCCGGACGGGACGGCCGTCGTCGGGGGGCTGCAGCGCGTCGCCGATGCCGGTCCACTCGCGGGTCATCAGATCGGCGACGATCGTGCGGACGTCCGGCCAGCGGCGGTAGAGCGTCATCCGGGACACGCCCGCGCGGCGGGCGATGTCGGTCAGCGTCGTGCGGCGCACCCCGACGGCCAGCACGCAGTCGCGCGCGGCGTCGAGCACGGTGTCGTCGGCGGTCCGTGCCCCGGTCCTGTTGTGACGGTTCGACGTCATATGTCACAGTGTAAGGCAACAGGACATGGGACGACGAGGGAGGCGGCGTGCAGACGCGGGACATGCTGTGGAGCGGCTGGGGCGATCCGGCCAAGGCCGCGCCGCTGCCCGAGCCGACGGTCGGGCTGCTGCGCGACCTGCTCGGCGTGCGGCCGGCGGCGGCGCCCCCGGTCGCGCTGGCGGAGATCGAGATCGCGGCCCCCCGCCTGCCGGGCGCGGACCTGAACGCGCTCGCCGGGATCGTCGGGGACGCGAACGTCCGCGCCGACACCGAGTCGCGCGTCCGGCACACGCGCGGCAAATCGACGCCCGACCTGCTGCGCATCCGCGCCGGGGAGACCTCCGACGCGCCGGACGCGGTCGTGCTGCCGGGCGGTCATGACGAGGTCCTCGCGGTACTGAGGCTCTGCGCGCGAAAGCGGATCGCGGTCGTCCCGTTCGGCGGCGGCACGTCCGTCGTCGGCGGGCTGGCGCCGCGGGGCGTGGCCGCGTTCATCGCCCTCGATCTGCGGCGCATGGACGCCCTCGTCTCGGTGGACGAGGTGTCCCGCACGGCCGTCCTGCAGCCGGGCCTGCGCGCTCCGGCGGCGGAGGCGCTGCTCGCCGAACACGGCTTCACGCTCGGGCACTTCCCGCAGTCGTTCGAGTGGGCGTCGATCGGCGGGTTCGCGGCGGCGCGGTCGAGCGGGCAGGCGTCCGCCGGGTACGGGCGGTTCGACGACATGGTGGTCGGCCTCACCGTGGCCACCCCCGAGGGGACGCTCGATCTCGGCCGGGCGCCGAGGTCGGCGGCCGGGCCCGATCTGCGGCAGCTCGTGCTCGGCTCGGAGGGCGCGTTCGGCGTGATCACGTCCGTGCGGGTGCGCGTCCGGCCGGTTCCGCAGGCCAGGCGGTACGAGGGCTGGCGGTTCGCGTCGTTCGGCCAGGGCGCCGCCGCGCTGCGCCGGCTGGCCCAGGACGGCCCGCTTCCCACCGTGCTCCGGCTGTCGGACGAGACCGAGACCATGGTCGGGCTGGCCGACCCGGCCGCGATCGGGGGCGGGTCGCCCTCCGCCGGATGCCTGGCCGTGGTCGGGTTCGAGGGCGTCCCCGAGCGGGTCGCCGAGCGGCGGGCGCGGGCGGCGGACGTCCTGCGCGACGCCGGCGGCGAGCCCCTCGGCACCGGGCCGGGCGACAAGTGGGAGCACGGCCGCTTCAACGCCCCCTATCTGCGCGACTCGCTGCTGGACGTGGGCGCGTTCGTCGAGACGCTGGAGACCGCCGCGTTCTGGTCGGACATCCCGGGGTTGTACGAGGCCGTCCGGTCCGCCCTGACCGGGACCCTGTCGAGCACGGGGACCCCACCGCTGGTCATGTGCCACATCTCGCACGTCTACGCGTCCGGCGCGTCCCTTTACTTCACCGTCGTGTCCGCGCAGGGCGAGGACCCGATCGCGCACTGGGACAGGGCGAAGCACGCCGCCAACGACGCGATCGCCGGCGCGGGCGGCACGATCAGCCACCATCACGGCGTGGGCACCGACCACCGCGACTGGTACGCCCGGGAGATCGGGCCGCTCGGCGCCGCCGTGCTGCGCGCCGTCAAGGAGCGGGTCGATCCGGCGGGAATCCTCAACCCGGGCGTCCTCGTCCCGCCGGCCGCGGGGGAGTGACGGCCATGCGCGCGTTCACCGCGATCGTGAACCCGGCGGCGGGCGGCCCGGCGTCCGCCTCCTGCCTGATCCCGCTGAGCCGGCTGCTGCGGGAGGCGGGCGCCGAGGTCCACGTCGAGTACAGCCGCGGCATGGTGCACGCCGCCGACGTCGCCCGCGCCGCCGCCGAGGCCGGCCGCGTCGTGCTCGGCGTCGGCGGGGACGGCATGGTCGGCTGCGTCGGCGGCGCCCTCGCCGGCACCGGCGCGGTCTTCGGCATCGTCCCGGCCGGGCGCGGCAACGACTTCGCGCGCCAGCTCGGCGTCCCGTCCGGCGCGGCGGCGCTCGCCCCGCTGCTGCTGGACGGCGAGCCCCGCGCCGTGGACGCCATCGACGCCAACGGGACGCCCGTCCTCGGCAGCGTGTACGCGGGCGTCGACGCGGTCGCCAACGACAACGCCAACAGGACGCGGCTGCTGCGCGGGTCCGCCGCCTACTACGTCGGCGCGCTGCGGGCGATCATCACGTGGCGGCCCGCCGACTACCTGATCGGCGTGGACGGCGCGGAGTACCGGCGCGAGGGCTACACGGTGGTCGCGGCGAACTCCGGCTACTACGGGTTCGGCAAGCACATCGCGCCGGACGCGCGCGTCGACGACGGGCTGCTCGATGTCGTCCTCATCCGCAAGGCCCCGAAGACCCTGTTCTTCTCCGTCATGCGGGAGCTGGCGGACGGGACGCACGTCAGGCGGCCCGAGGTGGAGGTCATGCGCGGCCGGGAGGTGCGGATCGAGCTGGCCGGGCCGTCCGGCAGGACGCTCCCCTACGGGGCGGACGGCGAGCTGCCCGGGGTGCTGCCGGTCACCGCCAGGGTGATGCCGGGCGCGCTCCGCGTCCTGGCCCCCTGACACCCCCCCGCTCACCTGCGCTTCCGTGGCGGTCCCCGAGGTTTTGGCCCCACATTTGGGGTGGTTTACGTCTCCATTACGGCCCTCCGTATAACGTCGGTTACGTCCCGCTTTCGGGACCTGGGGGTTGTCTGTGGAGACATCATGAGAGGCGACCGCACGCTCGCCGTTCTGGGGGGACTCATGATGACCGCGGACACCCTTGACGTGGTGGCGCCGGCGTCTTTGGGGGTGGCGCCGGCGTCCACCACGCTCTTCCGCGCGTTCGCTTGACGCGACGATCGCCTCCGGACAGGGTGTGAGCATCCCCTCACCCCTTCCGGAGGCGTTTCGTGTGTGCCGAGGTTTCCCCCGGACCCGACAACTCGCGCACCTCCGAGGCGGGTGCCGGGTGGGTCTGCGGAAGCCCGGGCACGTTCAACGACCTGCTTCCTCCGCGCGTCCTCGACTTCTCGTGGCGCAGGCCCGCCGTGCTGTGGCGGTCCCGCAACGACGTGCTCGCGCGCCTGTTCGGTGACCCGTCCAACGCGATCCGCCGCCGCTGCGTGGCCGCGCTGCGCGAACGGGGCACGCCGGCCGCGTTCACCGTGCACCGCTCGGCGCCGGAGTTCTCGTTCGTGCTGCTCGGCGACACCGGCGAGGGCGACCGGTCGCAGTACGCGGTGGTGCCGCCGCTGCTGCACGCCGCCGCCGGCACCGACTTCATGATCATTGCCAGTGATGTGGTCTACCCGGCCGGGGACGGGGGCCAGTACCTGGAGAAGTTCTTCCGCCCCTACAAGGACTATCCGGCCCCCATCTACGCGGTCCCCGGCAATCACGACTGGTACGACGGCCTGCGCGGTTTCCTGCACGTCTTCTGCGCCCTGGACGCGAACTGCTCCCCGCCGCCCTGGCGCGGCGCGCTCGCGTTCGTTCCCCGGCTGCTCTGGCGCCACCCGGGCCCGATCGACCGGGCCGCCCTCGCCGAGGCCCGCCGCACGTACCGGGGCGCGCCCGGCCAGCAGGCCGTCCAGCCGGGGCCGTACTGGGCGATCGACACGCCGTCGCTGCGCATCATCGGCATCGACACCGGGATCACCGGAGTCGTCGACCGCGACCAGGGCCGGTGGCTGCGCGAGGTGTCCGGCGGGCCCAAGCCCAAGCTGCTGGTGACCGGCAAGCCCCTGTACGTGGACGACGACCACCGTCCGGGGCCGGTCGAGGGCGGCGGCACGGTCGACGAGATCGTCCGCGATCCGGCGCACCACTACGTGGCCGCGATCGGCGGCGACATCCACAACTACCAGCGCTACCCGGTGCGGGCCGGCGACGGCCGGACGATCCAGTACATCGTCTCGGGCGGCGGCGGCGCGTTCATGCACGCGACCCACACGATCCCCCGGACGAGCGTGGTGAAGGAGGGCGAGTTCCGCTGCTACCCGCTGCGCGGCGACTCCCTTTCCCGCTACAGCAAGCTGTACGGGCGGTGGCTGCGGCTGCCGAGGCTGTTCGAGCTGACGCCGGAGGAGGCGACGGCCGCCGTCCGGTACCGCCTCGGCATCAGGCCCGGTCGCGGCTACCGGAGCGCCGCGACCGAGGTGAGACCGTCCCGGCGGGCGCGCTTTGTCGCCTCCGTCCTCGGTGTCCCGCGCGACGGCCGGCGCCGCCCCCGCCTCCTGCGGCTGCCGGTGCACCGGCTCCCGCAGCGCTTCCGCTCCGAGATGGCCGACTGGGACCGGCCGCCGTTCTTCAAGAGCTTCCTGCGCCTGGACGTGACGGAGTCGCAGCTCCGGATCCGGTGCTATGCCGCGACGGGCTGCGGCGACCACGAGACGGCACCGCCGTGCGAAGACGAGGTGACGATCCCGCTACGCTAGCCCTCCGCTGCGGGAAAAACGTCGGGAATCTGGCCGAAGTCGGCTATTCACTCTCCTGACGTGACCATGGACCGTTACAGTCATTGATCACCATACGGGTGAACGGTAACGGACGGTCGGCCGGAAAACGACCGCGTCCCACAGGAAGAGCAACTCGATGAGTTACCCTCAGCAGGGCCAGGGCCAGCAGTACCAGCAGCAGGGCGGCCACGCGCCGGTCCCCGCGCAGCAGCAGGCTCCCGCCGCCGCCGGCGCCGGCTACAACATGAAGCGCCGCAACCCGGCCGGCGCCTGGCTCGGCCTCCCCATGATCACCTTCGGCATCTACGGCCTGGTCTGGTTCTTCAAGGTCCACACCGAACTGCACCAGTACGACCGCCGCATCGACGACGCCGCCACCAACGCGCTGCTGTCCATGCTCTTCGGCGGCATCACCCTCGGCATCTGGCCGCTGATCATGTGGGTCAAGCTCGGCGGCCGCATCGCCGAGGCCCAGCGCGCCGCCGGCCTGCAGCCGAGCTGCAGCGGCGGCATGGGCTTCCTGCTCGGCATCTTCGGCTTCGGCGTGCTGTACTACCAGCTCCAGCTGAACAAGGTCATCGACCGTTACGGTGACACCCCGGCCGGCCAGCAGGTCTCCCTGGCCGCCTGATCACCACCGGGGGCTACGGCCCTGGCCCCGCTGAAGATCACGCCGAACCCCTCCGCGCATCACCCGTCGCGGAGGGGTTCGGCGCGTCCGGAGCCGCGGTTTCGTCCGAGGTCGGCGTCACAATGAGCCCGTGAGAACAGCGGTGGCCGTGGGGCCGGGCACGGGGGGAGTGCTGCGGACGCTCGCCGAGGACGGGACGCCCGCGGCCCCCGCGCGTGCGGTGCCCGACCTGGTCGCGGCGATCGACGGCCAGGAGCGGGCCGACGCGCCGCGCTGGGTGTGGCCGTCCACGGCGCGGCTCTACCCGCGGTTGCTCGACGCGGGTGTCCGGGTGGCCCGCTGCCATGACCTTGAGCTGGCGGAGAACCTGCTGCTCGGCCATGCCGGCCGCCACGGGGAGCCCCGCTCGGTGCGGGCGGCGTGGGCGCGGCTGCGCGGCGAACCCGTCCCGCCCGATCGTCAGCCGAGAGACAGGCCCGCGCAGCCGTCGCTGTTCGGCGACGACGCCGGGCAGGACGAGCCCGCCGACGACATCGAGCAGGTCGTCGCGGTGCACGCCGCCCAGCAGCGCGCCATCGCCGGCCTGGACGGTTTCGCGCTGCTCGCCGCGGCCGAGTCGGCGGGGGCGCTGGTGGCCGCCGAGATGGGGCACGACGGGCTGCCCTGGTCGGCCGAGGAGCACGACGCGCTGCTCACCGAGCTGCTCGGGCCGCGGCCGCCCGGCGGGCTGCGTCCCCGCCGGCTGCAGGACCTCGCCGACCGCATCAGCGCCGCGTTCGGACCCCGCGTGCACGTCAACCCCGACTCCCCGGCGCAGATCCTCAAGGCGTTCGCGGCGGCGGGGCTGCCGATCCCGTCCACCCGCGCGCACGTCCTCAAGCGGCTCGACCACCCCGCCGTCCCGCTGCTGCTGGAGTACAAGGAGCTGTCGCGGCTGCACACCGCGCACGGCTGGACGTGGCTCGACACGTGGGTGAGCGGTGGCCGGTTCCGCCCCGAGTACGTGGTCGGCGGCGTGGTGTCCGGACGCTGGGCGACGAGCGGCGGCGGCGCGCTGCAGATCCCGCGCGTGCTGCGCCGGGCCGTCGTCGCCGATCCCGGCTGGTCGCTCGTCGTCGCGGACGCCGCGCAGCTCGAACCCCGCGTGCTCGCCGCGCTCGCCGGGGACCGCGCGTTCACCGAGGCCGCCGCGCACGGCGACCTGTACGCGGCCCTGTCCGACGCGTTCACCGGCGACGCTGACGGCGGGCTGACCGCACGTGCCAAGGCCAAACTCGCCCTGCTCTCCGCCATGTACGGGGGAGGGACGGGTGAGGCGGTGCAACTGCTCGCGGTCCTGAAGAACCGGTTCCCGGACGCGTTCGGCTACGTGGAGGCCGCCGCGCGGGCGGGGGAGAGCGGCCGGCTCGTCCGGTCCCGGCTGGGCCGCACCTGCCCGCCGCCGTCGGCCGGGTGGCGCGAGCTGACCTCGGCGGGCGACGGCGACACGCCGCCCGGCTCCCAGCAGGGCACGGCGGCGCGGGCGCTGCGCAGCCGGGGCAGGTTCACCCGCAACTTCGTCGTGCAGGCGACGGCCGCCGACTGGGCGCTCGCCCTGCTCGGCTCGCTGCGCCGCCGCCTCACCGCGCTCACCTTCCCCCGTCTTGTGTTCTTCCAGCATGACGAGGTCATCGTGCACACCCCGGCCGAGCTGGCCGGGGACGTCGCCGCCGCCGTGCTCGCCGCGGCCGACGAGGCGCGCCGCCTGCTGTTCGGCGACACGCCGGTCGTGTTCCCGATGGAGATCGCCGTCGTCGACCGTTACGCCGACGCCAAGTGAGCCGCGAGCGCGCGGACCGTGTTGGCGGCGGCGAACGCGTGCCCCCGCGCGTTCAGATGAAGCCGGTCACCGCTGTAGACGCCGGGGTCGGCCGCCACCGGGTGGTCGGAGGGGTTGTCGACGTGGCAGGCCCCGAACTCGGCGGCGGGCAGGACGGCCGGGTCCGTCCACTCCGACGGCGTCGTCTCGGCCATGGTCATTCTCCTCCGGAGGTGCGGGGCCGGGCGGTCAGCAGCAGGCCCGCGAGCGCCGCGCCGGCGGCGGCGAGCGTGCAGAACAGGTAGACGGCGGTGTAGTCGTCGTGCGCCGCGCGGGCGGGCAGCAGCGCGGCGAGGACGGCGATGCCGAGCGCGCCGCCGAGCTGGCGCGCCGTGGTGTTGAGGCCGGTGGCCCCGGCGAACCGCAGCGGCCCGGCCGACAGCGCGGCGGCCGAGGCGGTGCCGGTGCTGAGCATCCCCATGCCGGTCCCGACGAGGAGGCCGACCGGGAGCCAGAAGGTGACGAAGTGGGGGCCGGCCGGCAGTGCGGCGACCGTCCAGACCCCGGAGACGACCATGATCAGCGCGCCGCCCGTCACCGCGGGACGGACCCCGATGCGGCCGGTGAGGCGGCCCATCACGACCGCCGCCGCGGTGGCGGTGAACGCGCCCGGCGTCGAGGCGAAGCCCGCCTTGAGGATCGAGTAGTGCCATTCGGCCGTCAGGTAGAGCACACCGAGCAGCAGCCATGAGTACAGGGCCGTCCCGTACAGGAACGAGGCGGCGTTGGCGGCGGCGAACGGGCGGTTGCGCCACAGCGAGATCTCCAGCGCGGGCACCGGGTGCCGTGCCGAACGCCACAGCGCGAGCCCGACGAGGACGGCGCCGCCGAGCAGGAGCGCGAGCGTGCGGGCGTCCGTCCAGGACCAGTCGCGGGCCTGGGTCACGCCGAGCGCCACGCCGCC
This sequence comes from Actinomadura formosensis NBRC 14204, assembly GCF_001552155.1. Taxonomy (GTDB): domain Bacteria; phylum Actinomycetota; class Actinomycetes; order Streptosporangiales; family Streptosporangiaceae; genus Spirillospora; species Spirillospora formosensis. The sequence continues at coordinate 13,792 of NZ_BCQQ01000059.1, forward strand.
CACGCCGGCGCCGAGCAGGACCGTCCCGGCGAGGTCGGGCAGCCGCCCCGCACCGCCCTTCGCGCGGGGCAGCCGCAGCCCGCCGAGCAGCATCGCCAGGCCGACCGGCACGTTGATGACGAACAGGGAGCGCCAGCCGAACTGGTCCACGAGCACCCCGCCCAGGCCGGGGCCGATGGCGGCGGCGAACGCGCCCGCCGCGCTCCACAGCCCGATGGCGCCCGCGCGGCGCTCCGGGGGCGTGTCGTGCAGCAGCAGTGCGAGCGACGCGGGGATCAGCGCGGCGGCGGCGGCGCCCTGCACGCCGCGCGTCGCCAGCAGGACGGGCACGGTCGGGGCGAGCGCGCAGGCCAGCGAGGCGAGCGTGAACAGCCCGGTGCCCCACTGGTACAGCGTCCGCCGCCCGACCAGGTCGGCGAGCCGCCCGGCGGGTGCGAGCAGTGCCGCGAACGGCACCGCGTACAGGGTGATCACCCAGGTCAGGCCGGACAGCGAGCTGCCCGGGAAGTCGGCGTGCAGGTCGGGGACGGCCAGGTTCGCGACGGTCGCGTCGAGCATGGCCAGGAACGTCGCCCCGGCGGCGAGCCAGGGCACGTCCCGCCGCGCGCCGGCCGCGAGGGGCGGTGCCGCGGTGGTCTCGGCGGTCATGGGTCGGGCCTCTCAGAGAAAAATAAACGAACGGTCGTACTTTCTTCTCTGGAGCCCCCTGCCGTCAAGGGGGGTGCCGCATTGACTTTGCACGAACGGTCGTGCACATTAGGGCGCGTGAGCACCGACGGACGGCTCCTCAAAGGCGAGAAGACGCGCAACGTCATCCTCTGCAGGGCCGCCGACATCGCCTCGGCGGAGGGCCTGGAGGGGCTGTCGATCGGCCGGCTGGCCGCCGAGCTGCAGATCAGCAAGAGCGGCGTGTTCACGCACTTCGGCTCCAAGGAGGAACTGCAGCTCGCGACCGTTCGCAAGGCGTCCGGCCTGTTCCGCGAGCACGTCATCGCACCCGCCCTCGCCGTCCCCGCGGGGCTCGGGCGCGTCCGCGCGCTCCTGGACGCCTGGCAGCGCTACCAGCGCGAACCCGTCTTTCCCGGCGGCTGCTTCTTCCACTCCACGATGGCCGAGTTCGACGCGCGTCCCGGCCGGGTCCGGGACGCCATCGCCGCCTCACAGCGCGACTGGGGCGCGTTCCTGGAACAGTGCCTCCGCGAGGCGCGGGACCGGGGCGAGATCGACGCGTCCGCCGACGTCCCGCAGCTGGCCTTCGAGCTGGACGCCCTGTGCCGCACGGGCGGAGCCCATGCGCTCCTCCACGACGACCCGTCCTTCCACGACCGCGCCGCGCGGGCCGTGCGGGCCCGCCTGGCCGCCGTCAGCTCGTGACCGTGTACGAGGGACGCGTGTTGAGGGCCTCCACGTCGGAGAACGACGTCCGCTGATAGGCCCCGTTGATGGCGGTCAGCTCCTCGGGGGTCAGGACGTCCTCGATGCAGGAGAACCCCTGCGGGGCGCGCTCGCTGACCATGTGCAGGACGCGGTCCGCGGGCATGTCGCGGCACGCCAGGACGACCGCGTTGGCCGCCTCGCGGCGTTCCCGCTCGTAGCCGAGCAGCCCGGCGGCGGGGTCGGCGGCACTGGCCAGCTCATGCGCCAGGACGCGGGCGTCCAGGACCGCCTGCGACCCGCCGTTGGACCCGATCGGGTACATCGGGTGGGCGGCGTCGCCGAGCAGCGTGACACGGCCGAACGTCCAGCGGCCGAGCGGGTCCCGGTCGACCATCGGGTACTCCAGGATCTGCGCCGTGCCGCGCAGGAGGGCCGGCACGTCCAGCCAGCCGAACGTCCAGCCCGCGAAGTGGGGGAGCACGTCGTCGAGCCGCCCGGTCCGGTTCCAGTCGGCGGTGCCGCCGGGCCGGCCGCCGGCCGCCTCGCCGTTGGGGGACGGCCCCCCGGAGTGCCCGGCCCGGACCATGTTGACCTCGGCCACCCAGTTCAGCAGCGCCCGGCCGTCGCGCTCGGCGCGCCCCGAGATCGGGTAGACGACCACCTTGGCCGCGGTGTTGGTGCCCGCCACCGCCATCGTCCGCCCGGTCAGGAACGGCTCGCCCTCGGTCAGGCCGCGCCACATCCGGATGCCGTTCCACAGCGGCGCCGGCTCGTCCGGGTACAACTGCGCGCGGACGGCGGAGTGCAGACCGTCCGCGCCGACGAGCACATCCGCCGGGACGGTCTCCACGGTGCCGGACGCCCGGTCGAGCAGCCGCGCCCGCACCCGCGTCCCGTCCTGCTCGAAGCCCTCGAAGACGGTGCCGGTGCGGACGGACTTCTCGCCGAGCCGCGCCAGCACCGCCTCCAGCAGCGCCATCTGCAGCTCGCCGCGGTGGATCGAGTACTGCGGCCAGCTGTAGCCGAGCGCCAGCCCGCGCGGCTCGCCCCAGATCCGCCCGCCGAACCGGTCGAAATGGACCATCTCGGCGGTGGGGACGCCGAGGTCGGCCAGTTCCTCGCCGAGCCCCAGCTCGGTCAGCTCGCGCACGGCGTGCGGGAGCAGGTTGATGCCGACGCCGAGCGGCCGCAGCCGGGCGGCGGCCTCGGCGACGAGCACCTCGAACCCGGCCTCGTGCAGGCTTAACGCCGCGGTGAGCCCGCCGATCCCGGCCCCCACGATGAGTACGCGCATGAATTCCCCCTCCGTCCGCCTCCGGTCTCGTCGTCCGCGCGCCCTCCCGGGCCCGGCTAGGTCCCCCGGTCCGCGTCCGCGGGCGCCGCCCCCGCCACCTTCGCCCCGCCCCGGACCAGCCGCCCCACCTCGGCCCGGAGCCGGACGAACTCCGGGTCGCTCCGCGTCCCGATCTGGTCGCGCACGGCCGGCAGCGAGACCGGCAGGTCGGCGTGCACCCGGGCGGGCGACCGGTTCAGCACGACCACCCGGTCACCGACGTAGACGCTCTCGTCGATGTCATGCGTGACCAGCAGGATCGTCATCTTCTCGTTCCGGTGCACCTGCAGGACGAGGTCCTCCAGGTCTTCCCGGGTCTGCGCGTCCACCGAACCGAACGGCTCGTCCATCAGCATCAGCGACGGGCGGTAGGCGAGCGCCCGCGCGATCGACACGCGCTGCTGCATGCCGCCGGACAACTGCCACGGGTACTTGCGTCCCGCGTCCGGGAGCCCGACCGACTCCAGCGCCTCCTGCGCGGCGGCGCGCCGCTCCGCGCGGGACTTGCCGCGCCGGCGCAGCGGCAGCGCCACGTTGTCGCGGACGGTCAGCCAGGGGAACAGCGAGCGGCTGTAGTCCTGGAAGACCACGGCGAGGTCGTCGGGCACCCCGCCGATCGGCGCACCGTTCAGTGTGAGCCTCCCGCCGGTGGGGCGGATCAACCCGGCGGTGCAGCGCAGCAGCGTGGACTTGCCGCAGCCGGACGGGCCGACGATGCTCACCAGCTCACCGTCCGGGACCGTGAGGTCGAGGCCGTCGAGGGCCAGGTGCCCGTCGGCGTAGGAATGGGTGAGGCCGGTTATCTGGAGCATCGCGGCCGCCTTTTCTGTGTGGACGTCGGCAGGATTCGTCGGCGGAAGGGCCGGTCGTCGAAGGGCTCGCCGGCCGCTGGGCGCCGGCGTACCGGGCGACCAGCGGCCATGAGCGAAGGCTCCGTACGCGGGGGGCTGTCGAAGACCTGACCTTTTGATCGGGCGGGGGATGCGGCGCGTTACCGGCTCGCCGCTTCGGAGAGGTCCGCGGCCACGCCGCGGACCAGCCGGCCGACCTCGGCCCGGAGCCGGACGAACTCCGGGTCGCTCCGCGTCCCGATCTGGTCGCGCCCGGCCGGCAGCGTGACGGGCAGTTCCGCCCGGATCCGGCCGGGATCGCGCGCGAGGACGACGACGCGGTCGCCGAGATAGACGCTCTCGTCGATGTCGTGCGTGACGAGCAGGATCGTGACGCCCTCGGACCGGTGCACCCGCAGGACGAGGTCCTCCAGGTCCTCCCGGGTCTGCGCGTCCACCGAGCCGAAGGGCTCGTCCATCAGCAGCAGGGACGGCCGGTAGGCCAGCGCGCGGGCGATGGACACCCGCTGCTGCATGCCGCCGGACAACTGCCACGGGTACTTGCCCGCCGCGTCCCCGAGCCCGACCGACGCCAGCGCCTCGGCGGCCCCGGCCCGCCGCTCGGACCGGCCGAGCCCGCGGCGCCGCAGCGGCAGCGCGACGTTGTCGCGCACCGTGAGCCACGGCATCAGGGAGCGGCTGTAGTCCTGGAACACGACGGCGAGGTCGTCGGGCACACCGGTGACCGGGGTGCCGTTCAGCACGACCTTCCCCTCGCCCGGCGCCATCAGCCCGGCGAGGCAGCGCAGCAGGGTGGACTTCCCGCAGCCGGACGGCCCGACGATCGTGACGAGCTCTCCCTCGCCGACCTCCAGGTCGATGCCCTCCAGCACCCGGTGCGCCCCGTAGGCGTGCCCGAGTCCCGTGATCTCCAGCATCGCGGGTCACCCCTCCAGCGGCTGGTAGGCGGGTGAGTCGTCGGGGGCGACGTCGACGTCGATGATGAACGGGCCGTCGTGGGCGAGCCCCTCGGCCATCGCGGCGTCCAGGTCGGCGGCGCCGGTCACGGACCGGCCGGGGCAGCCGAGGCCGGCCGCCAGCGACACGAAGTCGATGCCGCGGATGTCGGTGCCGGGGACGGTCTCCAGTTCGATCCGGCGGCCGAGCGCCTTGACGGCCCCGTAGCCCCGGTTGTTGAGGACGACCACGGTCATCGGGACGTTGTACTGCGCGGCCGTCCAGAGCCCCTGGACGGAGTACATGATCGAGCCGTCGCCGATGACGCAGACGATGCGCTCACCCGAACCGGCGAGCGCCCGTCCGACCGCGACGGGCAGGCCCCAGCCGAGTGCGCCGCTGCCGGTGGTCAGGAAACCGCCGGACCGGGTGATCGGCAGCCGCGCGTGGAACATCTCCCGGTGGCTCGGGCACTCCTCCACGATGACCGCGTCGGCCGGCATCCTCTCGCGCAGCGTCTCGATGACCAGGGCCGCGTCGATCGGGTCGGTGGCCTGGGGCCTGGCCAGCCGGGGCAGCGGCTCGGGAAGGGGCCGGTCGGCCTTGTCGACGAGTTCGAGCAGCCCGGACACGCCCGCCTCGATCGTGGTGAGGACGCTGGTGCCGACCGGTGCCCACGCCGCCTGCGCGGGATCGCAGTCGAAGTGGAACAGCCGCGTCCCCTCCGGGACGAAGGGGCCCCCGGAGTGCACGTGGTAGGTGAAGATCGGCGCCCCGAGGACGAGGACGACGTCGTGCCCCTCCAGCCGCCCCGCGAGCTGGTCGCGGACGGGCGGCAGGAAACCGCGGAACAGCGCGTGGTCCTCGGGGAATCCGGACCGGCCCGACAGCGGGCTGATCCACACCCGCGCACCGGTCCGCTCCGCCAGGCTCACCACGCCGGGCATGGCGCCCTCGTCGTCCACGCCGGAGCCGACGACGATGGCCGGGTTCGCGGCGTTGTCCAGCGCCTCGGCCACCTCCCGGAGCGCGGCCGGGGAGGCGGCGAAGTCGGCGTGGACCTCGCGGGGCGGGACGGGCTCGGCCGGAGCGTCCCAGTCGTCCTCGGGGACGGACAGGAACACCGGTCCCCGCGGCGGCGTCATCGCGACCCGGTACGCCTCGGCGAGCGCGGCCGGCACGTCCTCGGCGCGCTCGGGCTGCCGGCTCCACTTGACGTAGGGGCGGGGGAACAGCGCCGGCTCGTCGGCACCGAGGAACGGGCGGGTCGGCAGCATCGCCCGGGACTGCTGGCCCGCGACGATGACGACCGGCACCCGGTCGCGGTAGGCGTTGAAGACCGCGCCGAGCGAGTGCCCCACGCCGCCGGCGGAGTGCAGGCTGACCAGGGTCGCGCCGCCGGTGCCGAGGGAGTGCCCGGCGGCCGCCGCGACCGCGACGGTCTCCTGCAGCGCCAGGACGTACCGGAAGTCGGCCGGGAAGCCGCGGAACATCCGCAGCTCGGTCGAGCCCGGATTGCCGAAGAACGTGGTCATCCCCACTGCCCGGCAGAAGTCGAAGAATGCTTCCCGGACGGTGATCTGGGTGGTCATGCGTCAGCCTTTCGCGCCTGCGCGGTGCTTGGCGAGGATCCGCCGCTCCACCGCGAGAAGAATCGTGTTGAACAGGTAGCCGAGAATCCCGAGCAGCACGATCACCGACCAGATGGTCGGCAGGTCGGACTGGCTCTGCGCGTTGGTCAGCTCGAAGCCCAGGCCGTCGGAGGTGCCGGGCAGCAGTTCGGAGAAGACCATCAGGATCAGCGCCAGGGACAGCGCCAGCCGCAGCCCGGCGAAGATCTTCGGCAGTGCGGAGGGGATGATGACGAACCGGAGCCGCTGCACCGCGGAGAGCCGGAACGCCTGGGCGGTGGCCATCTGCACGGGGTCGACGCTGCGCGCACCGTCCGCGGTGTTGAGCAGGATGGGCCAGATCGCGCTGAAGATGATCGAGGCGACCTGCATCTGCGTGCCGAGGTCGAACAGCACGATGAACACCGGCACCAGGGTCGGCGGCGGGATCACGCGGCAGAACTGCAGCAGCGGCTCCAGGTAGGCCAGCGCCTGCTCGGAGCGGCCGAGCGCGAGGCCGAGGAGGACGCCGACCACGACCGAGAGCGCGAGCCCCAGGAACATCCGGCCGAGGCTGGGCATGATCGAGTCGCCCGCCTCGGCGCTGAAGTACAGATGGTTCGCCGGCCCGGACAGCCACATGTCCCGCATCCGCCGGACGATCTGCGACGGCGGCGGGAAGAACGGGCTGTCGGACGCGCGCGTCGCCGCCTCCCAGCCGGCGATCAGGAGCACCAGCGGAAGCAGCCGGTGCAGCAGCCCGCGGGCCGCCCGGCCGGCCGGGCCGCCGCGGCGGGCGGTGCCCGCGCCGAGGGTCGCCGCCGTCACGATGCACCACTCCTCTGTGCCTTGTGCCAGCGGAACACGCGGTTCTCGCCCTGCCCGAGGAGCATGTCGATGAGCAGGCCGAGGCAGCCGGCCCACACCGTCCCGGCGAGGACGTCCAGCGTGCCGCCGGGCACGTTGCCCGCCTGGGCGATGAACATGCCGAGGCCGTCGCCGAAGCCGGACAGGATCTCGGTGCCGACGGCCAGGATGAGCGCGATGGACGCGGCGAGCCGCACGCCGGTCGCGATGAACGGGGCGGCGCTCGGCAGCGACACGCGCAGCAGCACCTGGAACCGGCTGAAGCCGAAGCTGCGCAGCGTGTCCTTCGCCGTCGGGTCGACGTCGTCCAGCCCGTAGACGGTGTTGAACAGGATCGGCCAGGAGGAGGCGTAGACGACGAGCGGGACCTCCATCTTCAGGCCGGAGCCGAGCAGCAGCGCGGCCAGCGGGATGAGGGCCACCGACGGGATCGGGCGCAGGAACTCCACGATGGCCCGGACGGCGGTGTTGACCGCCGGGACGCTGCCGAACAGCAGCCCGAGCGGCACCGCGATCGCGGTGGCGATCAGCAGCCCGAGCGCCCATGCGGTCAGGGTAACGCGCACGTTGAACAGGAAGTCCGGGTCACCGGCCAGTTCGAACGCGCGGGCGGTGATGCTGGACGCGGGGGGCAGATAGGAACGGTCCACAACGCCGGCTCTGCCGAGGATCTCGCTCGCCAGGAACAGGATCGCCACCCCGGCGGCCCCCCGCGCCCACTTTCCGGGACGCGAGAGGCCGCGGGGCGGCGCCGACTCATGAGTCATGAGCTGATCAGCGTCCCGCCGTCACGACGTCGGCTGGAACAGGATCGCCTTCATGTCCGGCTGCTGCTTGAGCAGGCCCTCCTGCTGCATCAGGTCTCCGATCCGCTGCATGCGGGTGACGCTCAGGGAGGTGGGGAAGTCCGGAAGCGTGATGACCGAGGCGACCTGCGCGTCGATCTTGGCGTAGCCGGGCAGCACCTCCTCGACGCGCTTGCGGTCCTGGGAGGCCAGCTTCTGCGCCTTGATGATGGCGCGCTGGAACGCGGCGGCCGTCTTCGGCTTCTTCTTGGCGAACTCCTGCGTGGTCACGTAGCCGCTGATGGGCAGGCCCGTCACCGGCTCGCTGCCGCCGTCGACGGCCACGCGGGCGCCGAGCTTCTTCTCGGTGTCGGAGAGGAAGGGCTCCACGGTGTGGATCGCGTCGACCTGCTTCTTCTGCAGGGCGGTGGCCATCTGCGGGAAGGGCACCTGGACGTACTCGACCTTGGTGGGGTCGACGTTGTTGGCCTTGAGGATCGCGTTCAGCGTCACCGTCTGGATGTTGTTCAGGATGTTGACGGCGATCTTCTTGCCCTCCAGATCCTTCGGGCTCTTGATCTTGGAGTCGGGCATGACCAGCACGTTCATCATGTTCGAGGTGAGCTGGGCACCCTCGGCCAGGATGCTGAGCTTCAGGGCGCCCTTCTCATTGGCCTGGAGGAAGGAGACGTAGTTCGCGCCGGCGATGACGTCCACGCCGCCCTTGGCGAGGGCGGGCAGTGCCTGGATGCTCTGCTGGACGGGGATGACCTTGACGTCCAGGCCCTCGGCTTCGAACAGCTTGGCCTTCTGGGCGACGTAGAGGGCGGCGCCGTCGACCAGCGGCAGCGAGGCCACCTTGACGGTCGTCTCCTCCAGGCCCTTGCCGCCGCCGGAGGAATCGGAATCTCCGCAGCCGGCGACGACCGAGACGGCCAGCGTGACCGCGCTGACCAGCGCTGAAAGACGTAGGGATTGCCGCATCGGGCACTCCTTAACTTGATGGGGAAGCTGCTTCGGCGGGCCCTGGGGGATCGAAGGCATGAGAGCCAGGGGAACGGCCGTAAGCCACGCCACCTGCCACGCCTGAAGATCACCTGCGCCGGGAGCGTATCGCGGACCGCCCGTCATGGGTGGTTTCAGGTCGAATTGTGTGACTCTCTTGTGTCCTTATGGCGGTCGCGGCGGCCAATGGCGCGGCCGGTGCGCCGCGGATGTTCTTCCCGGTGACATGCGGTTTTCGGTGCCGCCGGGACGCCGGAACCACAGGATGGGCCGCGGACCCAATCCATAACGCGTCGAACAAGGATTCCCGCCGAGCCCGCATTCGCCCGCTAATGGGCCGGCGCCGTTTCGGTGACAATCCATTGTCATTCCAATTCGGAGAGTGATCATCGGATACAGATTTGTAGCCGAACAGTGACCGGTCGGTCGCTTGCGTGCCGAGGGCGATCAGCCGCGGTCACCTTCTGGACCCGAGTCATGACGCAGCGTTCGGATGCCGAGAGTGACGGTCCGTGCTCAGCAAATCGGACATGCGGGCATATAGTCATGATCGTGGCATTGGCACATATGGACTCGCATATGGTCCTTTGCGGCCTATCCGTGGATGTGCTGCAATGTCGTGCGCCGGAGGCGGAGATGAGGTCGTATAACCCTTCGCTGCGGCTTAGTCACAGAGAGTGTGGCATTGTGAGGGAGAGGGTGTAAACGGCGGATGCAACCAAGCGACGAAGGTCGCGACCGTCCTCGGCCTGCTGACGTCGAGGTGCAGTCGGACCGTTCGACACGATCAGGTGGCAGACTGAGCCTGCGGAACTGGCGTGTGCCGCAGCGGCTCATCGTGCTGATCCTGGTCCCGACGGTCGCCGCCGTCGTGCTCTCCGGACTGCGCATCTCCGGCTCCCTGAGCGAGGCGCAGACGTATGGGCGCATGGAGCGGATGGCGGAGCTCGGACAGGGGATCACCCGGTTCGTCCAGGAGTTCTCCGCCGAACGGGACCAGGCCATCGAGTACATCGCGGCGGGACGTCCCCGCGCCCTCGTCCCCGGCCTGGAGGCACAGCAGCGCAAGACCGACGCCCTCGTCGGACAGGTGCGCACGGCGGCATCTCGCATCGACGGCTCCTACGGCACCGAGGCCGTCCGCGACGCCACGGCGGTCAGCAGCCGCCTGGACGGGCTCAGGGCGCTGCGCTCCCTCGTCGTCGGCACCAAGGTCCCCGCCTTCGTCGTCCTGCAGAAGTACACGGAGCCCGCCCAGGAACTGGTCGCCGTCCTCGACGGTATCTCCCAGAACGTGGCCGACGACGCCCTCGCGGAGAGCAGCCGCGCGCTGGGCGCTCTCTCCCGCGCCAAGGAGGCGCTCTCCCGGGAGCGCGCCGTACTGCTCATCGGCGCGCGGATGCGGCGCCTGACCCCCCAGGAGCTGAGCGCGCTGACCGCCGCGCGCTCCCAGGAGGACAGTGAGCTCGCGGCCTTCCGCAACTCGGCGTCCCTGGAGCAGAACCAGCGGTTCGAGGACACCGTCGTCGGGACGAAGATCGACCAGGCCCGGGACCTGCGGCAGCGGGTGATCGAGGCGGCGTCCACCAGCGGCGGGCTGCTGCCCACCACGCTCGGCACCGCCCGGTCGGCCAAGGTGATCCGCTCGTCGATGACCGAGATGGTCGACCAGATGCACGTGGTCGAGCAGTACCTCGCCGACGACATCCGGACGCGCAGCGACGAGAGCGGCTCGGCGGCCCGGATCTCCGCGATGACCGACATCGCGGTGGTCGCCGCGCTGCTGATCGTGCTCCTGCTCATCACCGTGGTGATGGCGCGGTCGCTGGTGCGGCCGCTGCGCCGGCTCCAGGCCGGTGCGCTGGAGGTGGCCAACACGCGGCTGCCCGGACTGGTCGACCGGCTCCGCGATCCCGAGGCCGCCGCCGGCGGCATCGAGGTCCGGCCGATCGAGATCGACTCCACCGACGAGATCGGCCAGGTCGCGCGGGCCTTCGACGAGGTCCACCGCGAGGCGGTCCGGCTGGCGGCCGACGAGGCCGTCCTGCGCGGCAACATCAACGCGATGTTCGTCAACCTGTCCCGCCGGAGCCAGTCCCTCATCGAGCGCCAGCTGCGCCTGATCGAGGAGCTGGAGCAGAGCGAACGCGATGAGGAACAGCTCGCCAACCTGTTCCGGCTGGACCACCTCGCCACCCGCATGCGCCGCAACTCTGAGAACCTCCTCGTCCTCGGCGGTCAGGACCAGGTCCGGCGGTGGAACAAGCCGGTGCCGCTGATCGACGTCGTCCGCGCGTCATTGTCCGAGGTTGAGCAGTACGAGCGGGTCGCGCTGCGGGTTCAAGGCGACATGGCGGTCGCGGGTCCCGTGGTCAACGACCTCGTCCACCTGGTGGCCGAGCTGGTGGAGAACGCCACCGCGTTCTCCGCCGAGCACACCAGCGTGACGGTGTCCGGGCAGATGCTCAGCGGTGGCGGCGCCATGCTGCAGATCACCGACAACGGCGTCGGCATGTCGCCCGAGGAGTTGGAGCAGGCCAACTGGCGGCTCGCGAACCCGCCCGTCATCGACTTCTCCGCGGCCCGCCGCATGGGGCTGTTCGTGGTCGGCCGCCTCGCCGTCCGGCACGGCGTCCGGGTCGAGTTGCGCGCCGCCCAGGGCGGCGGCCTCACCGCGTTCGTGGTGCTGCCGGACGCCGCGGTCGTGCCCGGCGAGTCCGGCGGCATCGGCTCCCGCAGCGGCCTCGCCCCGCGCGAGGTCGCCCCTCCCGGGCAGCTCGCCGCGCTGACCACGTCCGCCGCCGACACGTCCGCCGGCATGGGCGGCCACCGGCAGGACGACTACGGCACCGCCGGGCAGCCCATGGGCGCATCGCCCGGCGCCCCGATGAGCGGCGGCAGCGGCTCGCACCCCACGGTCGGGGGCACGGGTTCGCATCCCGCGGTCGGGGGCACCGGCTCGCACCCGACCGTTGGGGGCACCGGTTCGCACCCGGCGGTCGGGGGCACGGGTTCGCACCCGACGGTCGGAGGCACCGGCTCCCACCCCATGGTCGGGGGCACCGGTCCGCTGCGGTCCATCCGCGGCGTCACCGGCCCGCAGCCCGCCATCAACGACAGCGGGCCGACCCCGGTGGGCGGCAATGACACCGGGCCGGCGTCGGTGCCGCCCATCCAGCGGCGCCCGCCGCGGGACCGCCGCCGCGCCGCCGAGGACCCTCACCAGCCCGGCGACCGGCAGCCGACGCGCCGGCCGGGCGAACTGCCCGTCCGTGAACCGGGCGCGAACCTGCCCGGCCGTCCCGCCGGGGACCCGCCGAACGGGCTGTTCCAGCCGCGCGGCGAGCACCCGCGCGACACCGGGGACGGCGGCGGATACCGGCCGGGGCACACCGGGCCGCAGCCCGTCGTGCCGGAGGCTCAGCCGATGGTGCCCGAGCCCGGTGGCGCGCGGCAGATCCCCTGGGAGACCGGGCCGCTGGAGCAGGTCGGCACCGACCCCGCGGCCGCACCGTCCGGCTACGCCGCCGGCCCCCCGCCCGCGTCCATGCCGAGCCCGCCGCAGGACGCCATCGCCGAGCCCGCCGCGCCCCCGCTGGTCGACCGCAAGCCCCCGCCGCGGCGGCCGGAGCGCTCGCCGATCTTCGACGCGATGCAGTCGGAATGGTTCCAGCACAGGTCCGAGGGCACCGCCGCGGAGAACCCGGCGCGCGGCTGGGAGTCGCCCGCGGACGCCGGCTTCCGCGCCGCCGAGGCCGTCCGCCAGCCGGTGGCGAGCAGCCGCACCAAGGCTGGGTTGCCGAAGCGCGTCCCCGGCAAGAACCGGGTGCCGGGCGCGGTGGGGCGCGCGGCGGAGAACCCGCCCCGGCCGGCGCCGGCGCAGGACCGGCCATTGCCAGGCGAGGCCGTCAATGGGCAGGCTGTACCGGGACAGCCTGCGCAGGGGCAAGGCCGGCAGGGCCACGGCCAGTCGGCCGACGTTGTACGCAGCCGCTTCGCGAGCCTGCAGCGCGGCGTCCACCGGGGACGCACCGAGACTCGCGGCTCAAGCACGTCAGGTGAGGTGCCGTCACAGGATGACGGCGAGACAGGAGGCACCCGGTGAGCGGGCAGGATCTGAACTGGTTGGTGACGAACTTCGCGGACCGTGTCGCGAAGGTCGCGCACGCCGTCGTTGTCTCCTCGGACGGATTGCCGATGGCGTACTCGGCGGGCTTCCCGCCCGAGCGTGCGGACCAGTTGTCGGCGATCGCCTCGGGGTTGATGAGCCTGACGCAGGGCGCGGCGAAGATCTTCGACGCGGGCGGGGTGAACCAGACCGTCGTCGAGATGGACCGCGGGCTGCTGTTCGTCATGTCCATCGCGAACGGGTCGGTCTTCGCGGTGCTGGCGGCGCCCGATTGCGACCTCGGGCTGGTGGCCTACGAGATGACGCTGCTGGTGGAGCGGGTGGGACGGGTGCTGACACCCGCGCTGCGCGGCCAGGAGCAGCAGCCGACCTCGGGGCCGTCCGTGTCCGAGATGGGCGCCGGGCCCGCCCGCTATTGACCGTGACTGACTCTGACGGAGGACGGCGAGATGGATCGAGGCAGTTCCTTCGGGGGCGGTCCGGGCGGACCCGGTCCGGGCGGACCCGGGCGCTGGCCGGGTGACCAGGGACGGGCCCCGGCGCAGAGCCGGCCTCCCGAGCCCGAGGAGGGCGAGGCCAGTTCGCTGGTGCGTCCCTACGCGGTGACCGGCGGGCGCACGAAGCCGCGCTACGACCTGGCCATCGAGGCGCTGGTGACCGCTGCGCCGTACCCGCCGCGGGACGTGGCCGTGCTGACCCCGGAGTACCGGGCGATCATGGACCTGTGCCGGTCCGCCCGCTCGGTGGCCGAGGTCTCCGCGCTGCTGCGCCTGCCGCTCGGGGTGGCGCGCGTCCTCGTTGCCGACATGGCCGCCGAGGGGCTGCTGCGCCTGCACCAGTCGCAGCCCTCCACCACCGCCGGCGGACAGCCGGACCTCCGCTTGCTAGAAAGGGTGCTCAGTGGCCTTCGGAAGCTCTGACCAGGTCCCGGCTCCCGGGCCGCGCGGCGGGGAGACCGAGCTGACCTCGGTCAAGATCGTCGTCGGGGGCGGCTTCGGCGTCGGCAAGACCACCTTCGTCGGCTCCGTCTCGGAGATCATGCCGCTCACCACCGAGGCGGTGATGACCGCGGCCAGCGCCGATGTGGACGACCTGTCGGCCGTGCCGGACAAGACGACCACCACGGTCGCGATGGACTTCGGGCGCGTGTCGCTCGACAGCGAGCTGATCCTGTACCTGTTCGGCACCCCCGGGCAGCACCGGTTCTGGTTCATGTGGGACGACCTGGTCCGCGGTGCGATCGGCGCCGTCGTCCTCGTCGACACCCGCCGGCTGGAGGACTGCTTCGCCGCGGTGGACTACTTCGAGGAGCTCGGCCTGCCGTTCGTGGTGGGCGTCAACGGGTTCCACGGCGAGTTCCAGTACGCGGTGGAGGACATCCGCGACGCGCTGTCGATCAGCTCGCACGTGCCGATCGTCCAGTGCGACGCGCGCAGCCGCGAGTCCACCAAGCAGGTGCTGATCACGCTCGTCAAGCACGCGATGTCGATGCACGCGGGCGGTGCGCACGCCGGCGCGCCCGCGCAGCCCGGCACCACGTCCCCGAGCTGGACGTAGTGACCGCTTTGCCTACGGTCGCGTAGGTCGTATGCACGATGCATGATTGATCCCCATGATCGACCATGAATCCGTGCGGGGGTTGCGATGAGCGAAGGGCAGATCCGGACGTACGTGGCCCTCGGCGACAGCTTCACCGAGGGACTGAACGACCCCTGCCCGGGCGAGGAGGACTCCTTCCGCGGCTGGGCGGACCGGCTCGCGGAGCACCTCGCCGAGCGGAACCCCGGTCTGCGTTACGCCAACCTCGCGGTCCGGGGCAAGCTCGTCCGGCAGATCGTGGACGATCAGGTGCCGCGCGCCGTCGAACTGGGCCCCGACCTCGTCACGCTGTGCGCCGGCGGCAACGACATGATCCGCCCGGGCGCCGACCCGGACGCGCTCGCGGTCGTGTTCGACGACGCGGTCCGCCTGCTGCGCGGCACCGGCGCCCGGGTCGTGGTCTTCACCGGCTTCGACACCCGCGGCCTGCGCTCCGGCTCGCGCATCCGCGGCAAGGCCGCGACCTACAACATGCACCTGCGCGCCATCGCCGACCACCGCGGCTGCGACGTCGTCGACCTGTGGCCGCTGCGCGTCTTCTACGATCCACGCGCCTGGCACGAGGACCGCCTGCACCTCTCGCCCGAGGGTCACCGCCGCATGGCCCTGCTCGTCGCCGACGTGCTCGGCGTCCCCGTCGCGGACGACTGGCGGGAACCCTGGCCGCCCCTGGACCGTGCCGACTGGCTCACGATGCGCCGTGAGGACGTCCGCTGGGCCCGGACCTACCTCGTCCCCTGGATCGGCCGCCGGGCCACCGGCCGATCCTCCGGCGACGGCCGGACCCCGAAACGCCCGACCCCCCTCCCGTTGTAGGACGTCCGCTCAGCGGGTCAGGGCCTCGTCGAGGGTCGCGGTCACGGGGATCCGGCGGTGCAGGCCGGTGATCTCCAAGGCCCGGCGGATGATGGGACGGGGGCCGGCGAGGGTGAGGCTGCCGCCGGCGGCGGTCGTCGCCTTGTAGCAGGCGACGATGACCGACAGGCCGCCCGAGTCCATGAACTCCAGTTCGGCGAGGTCGAGAACGAGGTGTTCGCCGTGTTCGCGGCGCGCCTCGTTCAGGTTCCTGCGCAACTCCTCCGAGCAGGCGATATCGAGTTCTCCGCGCAGCCGCACGACGGTGCGCCCGCCGTCCGACCGCGTGGTCACTTCCAAAAGTGGCACGGGGGGTTCCCCTCCTGAGAGCACGGCATCGGCCGGAGGGCCGCCCGGCAGATGCTTTCCATCCGACAACTATCGCCGACGACGGGTCCCCTGCCAACCCGGCACGACGGGGTGTGCGCGATCTCGCCGGGCCATAGGGTGCTGTCGGACGTGATTGCCCGCTTCCGCTGCGTAGGAGAAGGCTCAGGTGCGTGCTCCCCGGCTGCCGGACCATCTTGAAGTGCTGCTCACTGAAGAGCCCGTCCTGGACGTGTACGCGCACGGTCCCTGGCGGGTGCCGGACGGTCTGTACGAGGAGATGCGAGAACGCGCGGTCGCCTACAACACCGACCAGCGCGCCGTCGTGCTGACGCGGCAGCTCAGCGACTTCTACGGAGACCGCACGAGCGCGGCGGGGGCCGAGCAGTGGTCGCTGCTGACGTTCCTGCTGGGCGCCTCGGCGGTCCGGGGCGGGTCGCGCGGCGATGTCGACTACGAGCTGCTGTCGGACTTCCTGGCCACGCCGGAGCCGGCGGTGCGCGAACCGGTGGCCTGGTTCACCCAGGGCGGGAAGTGGCGTCCGCCGGGGTTGTGGCTGCCCGAACCCGCGGGGGACGACCCCGAGCGGCGCGCGGTGATGTTCGAGCTGGCGCGGGCCGGGCTGGAGGTCTTCGAGGGCCTGGAACCGGTGGAGCGGCGCCGGAAGGCGCTGATGGGGCTGTTCGACCGGCGCGCCGCCGACCCGGCGCTGCGTAAGGCCGACATGACCGTCCCGAACCGGCGGCTGGAGGACGCCTGGACCGCCGGGCTGACCGAGGAGGAACTGGCCGTCCTGCCCGAGCTGGCGGGGCCGGTCGGGTACCTCGGGTGGGCGTGCGAGGGCCTGGACGCGGCGCACGAGCGGCTGGCCGGGGCCGTCGCCGACGGGGACGAGCCCGATGCCGCGCTGGCCCGGCTGCTGCTGGCGGCCGAGGCGCCGGTCGTCCCGGCCGAGCTGGCGGTGGTGCTGGGGACGGCGCGCTACGAGAACGTGGAGGAGCGGTTCCGCGCGGCGCGCGAGGGGTTCTCCGCCGAGGAGTGGCAGCTCGACGTGCGCGCGTGGCTGGCCCGGGGCCTGGTCGCGGGGGAGGCGGACGCGGCCCGCGCCTGGCTGGACATGGCGGTGCGCTTCACCGGCTCCGTGCAGGGCCTGCCCGGGGCGCCGGTCACCCCGCGCTGCCGGGTGCCGGTGCGGCCGTTCCAGGTCGACCTGCGGCGGCTGTTCACCGCCCGCCGGGTCCTCAACACGCTGACGTTCGGTACCGGTGAGCGGGAGAACGACGCCGGGCGGGAGCGGCCCGCCGAGGTGGCGGAACCGGGGCTCGTCGGGCAGCCGGAACTGTCCCGGGCGCTGCGGGACGCGGTGAGGGCGCGGCTCGCGGGGGAGCGGGCCGTCCGGCTGCTCGTCGCCGGGCCGGAGGGCACCGGAAAGGGCACCGCCGCCGAGATCGTCGAGGAACTGCTCGCCGAGGGCGGCGCCGTCCGGGAGGCGCTGTGGATCTCCGATCAGGTGTTCGCGTCGCTGGGGGTGAGCGACGCCGTCCTGTGGCTGCAGGCCCGCGTCCGCGACTGCCTGGAGGGGCGGATGCTCCTCGTCGTGGACGACCTGGAGAAGCTCGCCGCGAGCGAGCGCTGCGGCGCCGCCGCCGTGGAGGAGCTGCGGCGGCTCATGGCCCGCGCGCCGTCCCTCAGCGTGGTCGCGCTGTGCCGCCCCGGCGGCGACCGGCGGCTGTTCGACGCCAACCCGGCGCTGGTGCGCGCGTTCGACGTCGCCCGCACCCGCGACTTCACCGAGGACGACTTCGCCGAGCTGTTCACGCTGGCCGTCGCGCGGCGCGGCGCACGCGTCGCCCCGCAGGTCGCGGCGGCCGCCGGCGGCATGCTCCGGCGTACCCCGCCGCTGCTGAACCTGCGCGGTGCCCGGCTGGTGGCGCACATGGCGGGCGAGGCCGTCGCGGCCGCCGCCGCGCGGGAGGAGGACCCGGTCGAGGTCACCGGCGCCGACCTGCCGCAGCGCCTCATCGCGGGCCGTCCCGCCGAGGCCGACCCGCTCGCCGAGCTGGCCGCCTGCATCGGCATCGGGCCGGTGAAACGCGAGGTCGAGGCGCTCGTCGCCGAGGCCAAGGCGGCCCGCCTGCGCCGCGAGGCGGGCATGTCGGCCAGGCCGCGTCCCCGGCATCTGGTCTTCACCGGGAACGCCGGCACGGGCAAGGGGAAGGTCGCCCGGATCCTCGGCCGTGTCTACGCCGATCTCGGCGTGCTGTCGTCCGGCCACCTGGTCGAGGTGGAGCGCGCCGACCTGCTCGGCGAGTACGCCAGCGAGAGCGTCCTGCGGGTGCGGCGGGCGGTGGAACAGGCGCACGGCGGCGTCCTGCTGGTCCGCGACGCGCACGCCCTGGTGTCGGTGTCGGCGGACGCCGCGCGCGGCCGGGAGGTGCTGGACGTGCTGCTGACCAGCGTCCAGGCGCACACCGAGGACCTCGTCGTGGTGCTGGCCGGCCCGCACGCGGAGATGAACGGGCTGCTGAAGGCGCATCCCGACCTCGCCGCGTCCTTCCCCCGGACGATCCGGTTCCCCGACCTCACCGACGACGAGCTGGTGGAGGTGTTCGCGGCCAAGGCCGCCGACGCGGGGTTCGAGCTGGCCCCCGGCGTCGTGGACAAGGTCCGCGGGCTGGTCGAGGCGGCGCCGCGCGAACGCGGCCTCGGCAACGTCCGCATCATGACGAACCTGCTCGACCGGGCGGTCGCGATGCAGGGCCGCCGGGTCCTCGCCGACGGGATCGTGGACGAGACCGAGTCCCTCGATGTGATCCTGCTGGAGGACGTCCCCGACACGCTCACCCGCGGCCGCGACGACGTGCCCGGCGACCCGCTCGCCGAGGTCGAGCGGCTGATCGGCCTCGCCGACATCAAGCGGGAGGTGGCCTCGCTGGTCGCCGAGGTCCGCGCCGAGCAGTTGCGGCGCGATGCCAAGGTCTCCCCGGCGTCCCCCGCCCGGCACATGGTGTTCATGGGCAGTCCGGGCACGGCCAAGACGACGATCGCGCGGCTGATCGCCGCCGTGTTCGCCCGGCTGGGTCTGCTGTCGTCCGGCCATCTGGTGGAGGTCACCCGCGCCGACCTCGTCGCCGAGTTCGTCGGGCAGACCGCGCCGCGGGTGCGGGGCGCGGTCGAGCGCGCTCTCGGCGGCGTGCTGTTCGTGGACGAGGCGTACGCGCTGTCGTCGTCCGGCGGCGACCGGCGCGACTTCGGCCACGAGGCGATCGCCGAGCTGCTGCGGCTGATGGAGGAGCACCGCGGCGACCTGGTGGTCATCGTGGCCGGCTACGACGCCGAGATGGAGCGGTTCCTGGACGCCAACCCGGGGCTGAAGTCGCGTTTCCCGAAGAAGCTGCGGTTCCCCGACTACGCCGACGACGAACTCGTCACGATCTTCGAGTTCATGGCGGCGGAGGCCGGGTTCGAGCTCGCGCCCGGCGTCCTGGACCAGCTGCGCGGCCTCGTCGCCGCGCAGCCGCGCGGTGCCTCGTTCGGCAACGCCCGGCTCGTCCGGAACCTGCTGGAGGCGGCGATCTCCCGGCAGGCGCAGCGCATCACCGCCAAGGACGACGAGGGCCGTGAGATCGACGCGGCGGAGGTCGGGCTGCTGCGCCCCGAGGACCTGCCCGACGCCCCGCCCCGCGAGGAGGACGGCGGCTACGGCCTCTACATCTAGCCCGCCTGCGCCTGCGCCCGCGGCCCCTCGCCCCCGTACGCCGCCGCCTGGAGGGAGTACAGCTCGGCGTAGAGGCCGCCGCGGGCCATCAGCGTCGCGTGGTCGCCCTCCTCGATCACCTTGCCCCGCTCCAGGACGTAGATCCGGTCGGCGTGGCGGACGCTGGCGAGCCGGTGGGTGATCAGCAGGACCGTCCGGCCGCCGGCGTGCGTGCGGATCCGCTCGAACAGCTGGTGCTCGGCCCGCGCGTCGAGGGCGGCGGTGGGTTCGTCGCAGACCAGCAGCGGGGCGTCGCGGAAGAAGCCGCGCGCCACGGCGAGCCGCTGCCACTGGCCGCCTGACAGTTCGGCGCCGCCCTTGAACCGGCGGTCCAGCAGCGTCCCGTAGCCGTGGCCGAGGTCCGCGACGACCTCGTCCGCGCCGGACGCGCGGGCCGCGGCGAGCATCGCCGGGTCCTCCTCCCCGCCCTCGGCGGGCTCGCGCCCGCGGCCCATCGTGATGTTCTGCCGCGCGGTCATCGGCCAATGCGTGTACTCCTGCGCGATGACGGCGATGCGCTCCCACACCTCCTGCGGCGGGACCTCGGTCAGCGGCACGTCGTCCCACCGCACCTCCCCGGCGTCGGGGTCGTACAGGCACGCCATGATCTTCGCGAGGGTCGTCTTGCCCGACCCGTTCTCGCCGACGAGCGCGACCACCTCGCCTTTGCGCAGGTCCACCGAGACGCCCGCGAGGGACGGCGTGTCCGCGCCCGGGTAGGTGAACGTGACGTCGCGGACGCGTATGCACGCGAAGTCGTCCGGCAGCCGCCCACGCTCCCGCGCCGGGGCGGCCGGCAGCGCCCGGTGCGGGATCCGCTTCTCCGCCGCATCGCAGAAGGCCAGGTAGTCGCCGAAGTACAGGCCCTCCTCGTAGCACTGGTTCACGGCGAACACGAGGTTCGCCAGGGAGGACTGGCCCGCGCGGATCGCGAGGACCGCCGTCCCCGCCACGGCCAGCGGTACCGCGCCCTTCCACAGCATGAGGCCCAGCGCGACGTAGACGGCGGCCGTGGCGACGCCCTTCAGCACGTCCCCGGTGACCCGCGCGACCGTCTGGCGGCGGGCCAGGTCGAGTTCGACGCCCCGCTGGTAGGCGGCCGACCGGTCGTACTGGTCCAGCAGGAACGCCCGCATCGTGAACGACCGCACCTCGGCGGCGTGCTTCCGCTCGACCATCAGGTCCGACAGGATCCACTTGCGGCGCGTGACCTCGACCAGGGCGAGCATCGTCAGGTACTGCATCCGGGCGCTGCGCAGGGACGCCCAGCCCTCCGGCACGGCCGTCAGCAGCAGCAGCGGCAGCAGCAGCGGATGCAGCACGCCGAGCGTCCCGGCCGCCGCGAGCATCCCGACGGCCCCGGTGAGGACGTCCACCGCCTGCTGGACGACCCGCGACGCCGACGCCATGCCCCGGGTCTGCGCGCGCTGCAACTCGTCCAGGAAGTCCGAGTCGTCGAGCGCGGCGAGATGCACGGCGGTCGTCGCCTCGTACAGCCGCAGTTCGGCGAGCCGGGTGACCTGGGGCCGCAGCCGCGACTGCGCCCAGCCCGCGCCCGCCTGCAGCCCGGCGCGCAGCGCCACCGCGCCCGCCACGAGCGCCAGCGACGGCAGCGCGTCGCGGACCCGGCCGGGCGTCGGCCCGGCGCTGAACAGCGCGGTGAGCACGCCGGTCGTCGCCAGCAGCCAGAACGCCGTGAAGATCCCCGCGGCGAGGTTGAGGGAGATCGTCGCGACCGTGTCGGCCCGGCTCGCCCGCCACGCCAGCCCCGCCGCCTGGACGATCACCGCCGGGAGCCGCCGCGCGACCGTGCCGAGTCCCGTCTCGGCGAGTTCCCGGTCCTTCGCGTGCCAGAGGTGCGTGGACAGCTCCGGAAGGTCCGGCCCGGGACGTGACCGCTCGGCCCGGTGGGCTCTCCGCCGGCCCGGCCGCCCTGAAAACCGCCGTCCTGTCCCCATACGCCGCCCTCCATGGCCTAGTGCCGGTCAGGGGGCAGTGTGCGCCGTGAGGGGGACGGTGTCCGCTTCATTTGTCACATAGCGCGGTTATTTGTTCGGTCGGACATTCATGCGGAGGATGGACGCGCGGATCCGGCGGGTTGTCTAGGGTCTACGCCATGAACGATGGCCGGCAGCAACGCCACAGCGCCTACGGGCGCGACCCGTACGAGGACCGTTACGACCCGCATGACGACCCGCACGCGGGCGACCAGCTCGCCGGCGGCCGGTTCGACCAGGGCGGATACGGGGACGGGCCGCGCGGTGGGGCGCGGCCGCGGCGCCGGCGTCGCTGGCCGCGGGTGCTCGGCGCACTGGCGGCCGTTCTGCTGCTGCTCGTGGTCGGCGGTTACTTCTACCTGGACTCGCGGCTGAAGCGGGAGTCCGTCCTGGTGGACTATCCCGGCCGGGTCGCCGACACCCCGGGCACGAACTGGCTGATCGTCGGGTCCGACAGCCGGGAGGGCCTGTCGAAGGCCGACCAGAAGCGGCTCGCCACCGGGTTCGCCGGGGGCCGCCGCACCGACTCGATGATGCTGCTGCACTACGGCTCCGGCGGGACGTCCCTCATCAGCCTGCCGCGCGACTCCTACGTCCCCATCCCGGGGCACGGGTCGAACAAGCTGAACGCGGCGTTCGCGTTCGGCGGCCCCAAGCTGCTCGTGCAGACCGTGGAGAAGAGCACCGGGATCCGCATCGACCACTACGCCGAGATCGGCTTCGGCGGCTTCGTCGGCGTGGTGGACGCGGTCGGCGGCGTCGACATCTGCGTCAAGGACGCCATCAAGGACCACAAGGCGGGGCTCGACCTCAAGGCCGGCTGCCAGACGCTGAACGGCGGCCAGGCGCTCGGCTACGTCCGGACCCGCGCGTTCGCCCGCGCCGACCTCGAACGGGTCGAGCACCAGCGGCAGTTCTTCGCCGCGCTGATGAAGAAGTCGACCAGCCCGGGGACGATGCTGAACCCGTTCCGCAGCATCCCGCTGGCGATGAACGCCACGAGCAACTTCCTGGTGGACGACGGCGACCACCTGTACGACCTGGTCCGGATGATGTGGGCGATGAAGGGCGTCAGCGGCGGTGGCGGTGTGACGACGACCGTCCCGATCGGGGGCGGCGGCAGCTCGGCGGCGGCCGGCTCCTACATCACGTGGGACAGGGCCAAGGCGTCCCGGCTCTTCGACGCGCTGAAGCAGGACCAGCCGATCCCGCAGGACGCCATCACCAAGTGACGGACGGCTCGGTGACGGGCGCGGATACAGTCGGATCATGTCCGATGTGACGCCAGAGGGCGCGGAGCTGGACGAGCTGTCCACCAGGGAGCTGCACGAGCGCGCGATGAACCTCGCCAGGGAGCGGCACGACGTCGGCTTCGTGTGGGACCTGCTGCGCGCGATCCCGGCCGCCGCGGCGGCCACCGGCGAAGTCGGCCGCGCCGAGTTCGACCTGTTCCACGGCCTGTCGCTGCTGGAGGAGTTCACGCACGCGGGTGAGGGCGAGGTCGGCGACGCGCTCAGGCCCCTGTACATCGAGTACCTCGCCGAGCACGCCAAGGGGACCTGATCGTCTCTTTGTGCCTTCTTGATCTCTGTTCGACCGCCCATGGGAAACACTCTGCGTAGACAATCGACCGCAGAGGGTGGTTGAAGTGAGCAAGAAGCCCGTGAAGATCGCCGCCATCGCCTTCGTGGTGTGGTACGTCATCAGCAGGCCGGAGGGGGCCGCGAATCTCGTCACCAGCGCCCTGAGCGGGCTCGGCAACGCGGCGGAGTCGTTGTCGCAGTTCATGAGCGCCCTCCCCAACTGACGGGCGGCTCCCCGCCCCCCGCTCCCGCCGGCGCGGGGCTTCTGTGCGCGCGGGGCACCAAGCGGTGGCTCCCACGGCACAGTAAAATCGCGCTTTGCGGGCAGACACGGCTGGGCACAATTGGGATCGGGTCAATTGTGTCGCGTGCTACAACCAGGGACGGGCGTACAGATGAAGAAGAACCTCCGCTATGTGGCGATCGCCTTCGTCATCTTCTACCTGCTGAGCTCACCGACGGACGCGGCGGGAGTGGTCAACAACGCTTTCACGCAGCTGGGTCAGGCGGGCAACCAGCTCGCCGCCTTCGTGAACGCCTTGGGCAAGTGATCGCCGCGGGCGGCTGAACCGGGCCGGCGGTGCGGGTCCCCCCGTCCCGCGCCGGCGGCATGACCGGTGAGGATGGGCCGGTCTCGGGGGTGATCTCCTAGTATCGGCCCATGTCTGTCTTCGACGTAGAGATCGGCGACCTGCGCGGCGGCTCGGCGGACCTCGGGCAGTACCGAGGCAAGGCCGTCCTCATTGTCAACGTCGCCTCGAAGTGCGGCCTCACCCCGCAGTACTCCGGCCTGGAGCGGCTGCAGGAACGGTACGCCGGACGCGGCTTCACCGTCCTTGGCGTCCCCTGCAACCAGTTCATGGGCCAGGAGCCCGGTACCCCGGACGAGATCGCCGAGTTCTGCTCGACGACGTACGGGGTCACGTTTCCGATGACCGAGAAGATCGAGGTCAACGGCGACGGCCGGCACCCGCTGTACCGGGACCTCGTCGGCACCCCGGACGCCGGGGGGCACACCGGCGACATCCGGTGGAACTTCGAGAAGTTCCTGATCACCCCGGACGGCACGGTGGCGGCGCGGTTCGCGCCCCAGGTCGAACCGGAGGCGGACGAGGTCGTCTCCGCCATCGAGAAGCACCTTCCCGCCTGAAACGGACGCGCCCTCCGCCCCGGAGGGCGCGTCCCGGTCGGGGTGTGAATCGCGCCACATCGCGACGGTCTCCGCGGCCCTCACGGGCGTCGGCCACGCTCCCGCCCCGGCTCCAGGGTTCAGCTCGGGCCGTGGGTGATGTCCCAGTCCAGGGTGGCGGGAACCGCGCCCTCCAGCGTCAGGAGCCAGCGTTTGACCTCGACGCCGGAGCCGCCGCTGTAGCCGCCGAGGCCGTTGGAGGCGACCACGCGGTGGCAGGGGACGATCAGCGGGATGGGGTTGCCGCCCATCACCTGGCCGATGACCTGCGCGTGGACGCCGGTGCCGCTGCGCTCGCCCAGTTCCCCGTAGGTGACGACCTGCCCGTAGGGGACGGACTCGTGCAGGGTGCGGAGGACCTGCCGCTGGACGTCGGTCGTGAGACGCCAGTCGATCGGCACCTCGAAGTGCTTCAGGTCGCCGGCGAAGTAGTCGCGCAGCGCCGACAGGGCGGGAGCCGTCCGGCCGGGGGCGGCCACGACGGGCAGGCCGGTCGCCTTCGCGGTGCGGGCGCGGGCGGCGGGGGTGTCGCGGAAGTGCAGTGAGACGACGCCCGTCTCGGTCTCGCTGACGAGCAGGCGGCCGAGCACGGTGTCGACCGTGCCGAACGCGAGGGTCTCGGTCATCGTTCAGCGCTCCTTCCCGGCGGTTCAGCGTCCCATATGAGGCCGGTGTTCCTCGCGGCACCGGCTCTTCCTGTAGTAACACCGGAGCGCGTCCTTACGTTGCGAGCGCACGGTGGAGCCGCGCGGACTCCTGCACCAGGCGGCTGGAGCCGCCGCGGGCCGCCGTCTCCGCGACGGCCGGGATCGTGCCCCCGGCGCCGATGATCTCGGCCTGGCGGGTCGCCAGCGCGATGAGGTCGGGCAGGCCGGCCGCGGCCCGTTCACCGGGCGCCGGGAGCGCGTGCGGGAGCGCGGCGGCGAGCAGCGTCCAGACATCGGCGTGGGCGCCCGCGTCGGCGGCGGCGGTGAGGGACTTCACGGCGCGGGTCAGGGTGAGGCGGCCGCGGGCGGCCAGCCTTCCGAGCGCCGCGCCCGTGCCCTCCGCGGGGAGGGCGCCGCGGGCGCTCAGGGCGAGGAGCGCCTCGACGGCGTTCGCGCGCTCGTCCCGGTGCCGGTTGGCGAGGGTCATGGCGAGCAGGGTCGCAGTGGCCGCGCCGGTGGGACCGTCCGCCTCGGCCAGGTCGAGCAGGATGGCGCCCTGGGCCAGGGTCTCCTCGTCGGTGCCGGCCAGGCGCGGGACGAGATGCGCGGCGGCGACCTCCCGGTGGGAGGGCAGCATCGACGGCCAGAACACGGTGGAGGCGGTGTGGTTCGGCCGGCCGAAGTCCGTCCAGCCGTCCTCCGGGAAACGGCAGAGGTGGGCGATGTCGGAGTCACCGGGCACGTCCACCGTGGACAGGATGCGGGTCGGGAGCCGGAGCGCCCGGCCGCGGACGGTCGCGACCGGCTCGTCGAGGATCCGGCACTCGACGCCCGGGTCGGCGAGCCCGCCCGCGGCGAGCCAGGCCGCGACCGTCCGCCCGGCCTCGGACACCAGCCGCCTCGCGCGCGCCACGGCCTCCCGGTCGATGTCGCGGGGGACGCGCAGCATCGCCTGCGCGAGATCGGCCCGTCCCGGCTCCGTGCCCGTCTCCTCCAGGCGTTCGAGCCGCCTCACCAGGACGTCCGGGGCGATGTGGCCGCTGCCTTCGGTCGGCGTCGCGAGCAGCACCGGCACCGTCCCGACGGCGGACGCGATCTCGTGCCTGCGCAGGGTGAGGAAACGCTCCAGCTGCGGCTCGGACACCGTCCCGGACTTGCGGGACCGGCCCCTGAGCAGGGCGGCGAGAACTCTGGGCAGGTGGTGCGACGTCCTCGGGAGAAGAAGGCTCCGCACCGGGAACTGGACCCAGCTTTCCTGGACAACGTGTTGCATGTACGAGTGGCCTGCGGGGTTCGCGAGCCACGGCGCCATGTCATCGGCGGGTCTCCTGAGCGCCTCGCGGGTCGCCTCCAGGTCGCGGTAGGCGAACTCGACGAGTGCGGCCAGGAAACGCTCCTGTGCCCGCCACTCGCCGGTGGAGCGCAGCAGGACGGTGAACTCGTCGGCCAGTTCGGCGAGGGAACCGATCGGGGCGGGCGCCTCGCGCGGGACGAACGGCGGCGGACCCGCCGGCGGCTCGGGCTCGGCGGCCGCCTCGATCTCGCCGAACGCCTCCGCGACCGGCTC
>NZ_BCQQ01000060.1 GCF_001552155.1 Actinomadura formosensis NBRC 14204
AGAAGACTGCTGAAGATCTTGGTGTTCTGGCCCCGCTGCGGATGCGGCGGGGCCAGTGTGTTGTGTTGTGGTGATGGGTGAATGGGCCGGGGAGACGGTCGGGCCGGATGTGTGGGTGACGTGCCGGGAGTTGATCCCGGCCGGGAGCGTGTTCGCGTTCCTGGCAGAGCACCGTGGCGTGTTGTTCCCGGTGGAGATGTTCGCGGACATGTATCCGTCGGCGAACGGGCGGCCCTCGATGCCGCCGCAGATCCTGGCCGCGGCGATCACTTTGCAGGCGCTGCACGGGCTGTCGGACTTTGAGACGGTGCAGGAGTTGCGGTGTGACCTGCGGTGGAAGGCCGCCTGCGGGCTGGGCCTGCACGACACCGCCTTCGATGCGTCGCTGCTGGCCTACTTCCGCCGCCGGCTGGCCCGCTCGGCCCGTCCGGACCGCGTGTTCGAGGCGGTCCGGCAGGTCGTCCAGGCGACCGGGGTGCTCAAGGGCCGGCAGCGGCGGGCGCTGGACTCCACAGTGCTGGACGACGCGGTCGCCACCCAGGACACCGTCACCCAGCTCATCGCCGCCGTCCGGGCGGTGATCCGCCATGTCCCCGGGGCGGCCGAGGTGGCCGCGACGGCGTGCACCGCGCACGACTGCACCGACCCGGGCAAGCCGCGCATCGCCTGGAACGACGAGCAGGCCCGCGCCGAGCTGGTGGACGCGCTGGTCGGTGATGCGCTGCGGCTGCTGGGGCACCTGCCCGAGCAGGAACTGGGCGAGGCGGCCGCGAACGCGGTGGGCCTGCTGGCCCTGGCCGCCGGGCAGGACGTCGAACCGGCAGGCGGGTCCGACGGCCGCGACGGACGCTGGCGCATCACCGACGGCACCGCCCCGGACCGGATGATCTCGACCGTCGACCCCGAAGCCAGACACGTGCACAAGACCCGCAGCCACCGCCAGGACGGCTTCAAGGCCCACCTGGCCGTCGAGCCCGAAACCGGCCTGTTCACCGCCGTGGCCCTGCGGCCGGGTGCCGGCGCCGCCCACCATGAGGCCGTCGTCGGCCTGGATCTGCTCTCCTGCGAGGACACCCCGGTGGAGGTGTTCGGCGACACCGCCCACTCCACCGGCGACGTCCGCCACGCCCTCACCGCCGCCGGGCACCGGCTGTTCATCAAGCCCGCCCCGCTGCGGCCCGCAGTCCCCGGCGGCTTCACCCTGGACGACTTCGCCATCGACACCAGCCAAGGCACCGTGACCTGCCCCGCCGGGCACACCGCACCCTTATCGGACCCCGGTGGACGGCACCACCAGCGCAAAGCCGTGTTCGGGAAGTTGTGCACCAGATGCCCCCTGCGCGAGCGATGCACCAACGCCAAGGCCGGCCGGATCCTGACCATCCGCCCCCACCACGACCTCCAGGCCGCCGCCCGCCGCCAGGCGGCAGGCGACCCGGCCTGGCAAACTGACTACCGCCGCTGGAGACCACCGGTCGAACGCGCCGTCGCCTGGCTCGTCCACCAAGGCAACCGCCGCATCCGCCACCGAGGCACCATCAAAGCCGACGCCTGGCTCCACACCCGAGCCGCCGCCCTCAACCTCCGCAGACTCATCAACCTCGGACTGACCCGAATCAACGGCACCTGGCGCCTGTCCCCAGCCACTCCATGATCACAGAAGGACTGTCCGGCCCACGGCCGGACAGTCCCTCACAAGATCTTCAGCAGTCTTCTAGAGGAGACGAGCACTCCGTCCAGCAGGCGGGAAGTTCGGGAGACGCCAGGACCCGCTTCTCCGTCCCCCGCGATCGCGCTTGGACGGCACCACCTGCTCGTTATGACCCGCTACACACGACCAGCCAGGAGGCACCATGACGACTTCGGTTCCAGCAACATCATTCACTGCCCCGGCGCCCGCGGAGACCCTGGAGCGGGTGGCCGCTGCGTTGAGGGAGAACAATTTCGCCGTCGAAATCCTCGATGACGCCGCTGCCGCGCGTACCCGCGTCGAAGACCTGGTTCCCGAGGGCGCCAGCGTGTTCACGGGGGCCAGCGAGACCCTCCGCCTGTCCGGCATCGATGAGGACCTCAACAGCAGCGGGCGATACGAGTCCGTCAAGGCACGCAGCGTGACCATGGACCGCGCCACCCAATTGGCCGAGATCTGGCGGATGCTCGCCTGCCCCGACGTCATTGTGGGCAGCGTCGCCGCGGTCACCGTGACCGGCTGCCTTGTGGCAGCCTCGGCCAGCGGAAGCCAACTGGCCGGCTACTCGGGCGCCGCGGCCCGCGTGATCTGGGTCGTCGGAGCGCAGAAGGTGGTGCCTGACCTGAGCACCGCGCTGCGCCGCATCGAAAACCACTGCCTCCCGCTGGAAAACGAGCGCGCCATGAAGGCCTACGGGGTGCCCAGTGCCCTCAACCGCATTCTCGTCCTCAACGCAGAACCCCACCCCGGGCGCGGCACCGTCCTGCTGCTCCGCGAAGCCATCGGATTCTGACACCACCAGGAGTCATCCAGCCGAGGCTGATCCAGATAGGAGGCTGGACGAGGCACCAACCTGAAGGCATCCGGCGCCGACCAACCACCTCGTACCACCTGCAACGCAGAACGGCTCGCCATCATGACCGGCCTCTACCGGCCTTGAGGAACATCGGTACAGCCGTTGACGCTGAGAACGATCATGGTCCGGCTGTGGCTGCTGGGAGGGCATTGACGCGGTTCCGGTATTCGCGGCGGGCCTTGCGTTGTGCCGGGATCGCCGGGGTGCCCTGGGCGCTGTCGAGGGGCTGGCAGTGTTCGAGGAGCTGGCGGTGGATCGCGGGTGCGGCGCTCACGCGCAGGGTGTAGCCCTGGCCGCGCCTTATGGTCACGCCGTGGTCGAGCGCGGCCCGCTCGGCGGGCTCCAGTTCGGCGCGCGGAAGAAGTCGGCGACCTTGCCGGGCATGTCGAGGGTGACCGGCAGTTGCGGGGCCGGGACGTCCTCGTTGTCGGCGGCGGTGTGTTCGGGCATGAGGTCGGCGACGGCCGTGCGGACGGCGCCCCGGCTGACGCCGTGCTCGCGGGCCAGGGCGGCGATGGATCGGCCGTTCAGGTAGGCGGTGCGGACGGCGGTGGTCTTGTCGGGCTTGATGGCCGGGCGGCGGCCACCCTTGCTGCCCTTGGCCTCGGCGGCCCGTAGCCCGTCGTAGGTCAGTTCGCGCTGGAGTTCGCCGGCGGCCGCGAGGGTCTGGACCATGAACTTCACCGTGGACAGCAGTTCTCCGGTGCGCGGGTGGCGGGCGGTGAGGTCCATCGCGGAGAACGCGCCGTCGTGGATGCGCAGGGCGAGACGGTCGCGGTGCAGGACGTCGAGCACGTCAAGGATGTGCTGGGTGCCGCGCACGAGACGGAACATCTCGGAGATGTGCACGATGTCGCCGGGCCGCGCGTACGTCAGCAGCTCGCCGAACTTCGGTCGCTGGAGCGGGTGGAGGCGGCTGGAGGTGCCGGCCTGCTCCTCGAAGGTGACCCGGTCCTCGATCCGGGCTTCGTCCAGGACGAGGTTCTGCCGGGCGGTCGACTGCTGGTCGGTCGAGACCCGCTTGTAGATCAGGTTCGCCACCGGGGGCCTTCCGTGCGGAGGAACGGGCCCCTATCTGTCGTCAAACCCTGTCATCAATCATCATCCGATTTGATTGGATCGGTGCCGTCCAGGCGCCCTGGTCACGCCCGGATCACTGGACGCGCGCGACGCCTGTCGCTAAACGTTCGTTGGTGACAGGCGCTGGCTTCCAGCGCGACCGGACAGCCCCGGATCATCACGGGCCGAAGACTTTTCTCAGGGTCGGCTCGGGGGAGTTGCGTGCTGTTTCGAGGAGGCACAACAGGAGGCTCTGACCTAGATCGTGTTGTGGGAAACTGGGCTGTTCGCCGGTAAACACGAAGATGGGGGCGTTCGGTGGGAGGCGTGCTGCGGGTTTCGCGGCCCAACGCGCAGTTCCAGCAGTGGGAGGCGCTGCTGCGAAACCGGAACAAGCGGCAGCGGGCGGGAGAGTTCTTGGTGCAGGGCGTTCGGCCGATCAGCCTGGCGGTGGAGCGTGGCTGGCCGGTGCGGGCGCTGATCTATGACGCCGAGCGGCCGTTGTCGCGGTGGGCGGCCGGGATGCTGGAGCGGGCGGGGGCCGAGCGGGTGGCGATGGCGCCCGAGCTGCTGGGCCAGCTGAGCGGTAAGGAGCAGGAGGTTCCCGAGCTGGTGGCGGTGGTGGCGCTGCCGGCCGACGACCTGTCCCGGATCACGGTGGGGTCGTCGTTTGTGGGGGTGGTGTTCGACCGGCCGGCCGGGCCCGGCAACATTGGCACGATGGTGCGTTCGGTCGACGCGTTCGGCGGCGGGGGGCTGATCGTCACCGGGCACGCCGCTGATCCGTACGATCCCAAGGCGGTGCGCGCCTCCACCGGGTCACTGCTGGCGGTGCCGGTGGTCCGCGTCCGCTCGCACCGCGAGGTGCTGGAGTGGGTGCACCGGCAGCGGGCGGCCGGTCAGCGGCTGACCGTGGTCGGTACCGACGAGAACGGCGCCGCCGACATCGCCGAGGTGGACCTGACCGGCCCCACGCTGCTGGTGATCGGGAGCGAGGCTGCGGGGCTGAGCGCGGGCTGGCGGGAGGGCTGCGACACGATGGCGCGGATCCCGATCGGTGGTGCGGCCAGCTCGCTGAACGCCGCCAGCGCCGCCACCGTCGCGTTGTATGAGGCCGCCCGCCAGCGCGCCCGCCGGTCCTAGGGGGAGGCCGGTGGCCTACCGTTACGCGCTGGTCCGGGAGAATTACGAGGATCTGGCCAGCGGCGGGGGGCTGCGTTCGGCGCCCGGGTTCCCCGCCTTCCCGGTGCGGCTGGCCAGTGAGATGTTTCAGCGTGCCCTGGCGCTGCACGGGGAGCCTGCAGCCCTGCTGTGGGACCGTGCTGCGGCAGCGGTTACCTGCTGACCGTGCTGGCATTGCTGCACCCCCGCCAGATCACCACCGTGCTGGGCACCGACATCGAGCCCGCCGCGCTGCATCTGGCCGAACAGAACCTGGCCCTGGCGGGCCGGGAAGGCCTGATCGCCCGGGCCGCCGATCTGGACGCGCACGCCGAACGCTTCGACAAGCCTTCCTACACCGCGGCGGCCCGGCGGCTCGCGCGCGGACTGGCGACCGGGCAGAGCGATGTTACGCATGCCGTGCACCGGGCCGATGTATTCGATCCCGACCAGCTTCGCCGGGCGCTGGATGGCCGCCGTCCCGGCGTGATGATCACCGGCGTTCCGTACGGCGGGCAGACCGCCTGGCACGGCCCCGACGGTGCGTCTGGGGCCGCGGGCATGCTGCGCGCCTTGAGGGTGGTGCTGCCCGAGAACGCCGTGATCGCTGTCGCGGTCCGCGGCCACCGGCAGCGACCGGACGACGGGCTGCGAGCGCAGACGACGTTCCGAATTGGCACCAGAACCGTCGCCCTGTTTCGCGCCCGGCCCGCCCCAGCCCACTGACCACCTGGCCCGCCGGACGGCATCGTCATCTTGAGTCAAGATCGGCGAGGGCGTTGCCCGCGTCGGATGCTGGTGAGCCGGCCCTTGGGTGATGGACGGTTGTCAGCCCTGGTCGGCGGTGTTCTTCCGAACGCGTGCCTCGGGCGCGAGCAGCACCTCTTCTGTCAAGGGAGCTTGACGTCAAGATGATCTGACGAGAGACTCGGGGCATGTCGACTCCCGACGACCTTGAACGTCATTTCACGCTGCTGACCGCGGTCGCCCGCTACGAGGCGTTGAGGACGCGCGATGCGCTCGCGGCACCGGACGACCACGACGACGGCGAGACCGACGCGGTGCCACTGACACGCGCCGAGACCCTGGAGATGCTCGCGCTTGGCGAGGTGATCGCGCGGAAGGCCGGCTACGGCCGCCAGTTGTCCGTCCGCTCCGCACGCCGGGTCGGAGCATCGTGGGCCCAGATCGGCGCCGCGCTGGGCACCAGCAAGCAGGCGGCCTGGGAGACCCATAACCGGTGGATCGACGAGCAGGCCAGGCAACAGGACGCCCCGGGGCATTGGGGCTGGGACGACACCGACGTCGCGGCTGCGCGAGCTCTGGCGGGCGAACCGAACGACAAGGAGGAGATATGACCGCGCAAGCGCAAACGCTGATCCGGCCCTTCGAGCTCAATATCCCTCAAGCGGCCCTAGACGACCTGGCCGCGCGCCTCGACGCCACCCGATGGCCCGACGAGACCCCCGTCCCGGGCTGGGCGCAGGGCGTTCCGCTGGCATATCTGAAGGAACTGGCCGCCTACTGGCGCACCGTCTACGACTGGCGCGAGCACGAAGCCGACCTGAACCGGTTTCCTCAGTTCATCACCACGATCGACGGTACCGACATCCACTTCCTGCACATCCGTTCCCCCGAGCCGGACGCGATGCCGCTGCTGATCACCCACGGCTGGCCAGGGTCCATCATCGAATTCCTCGACATCATCGGCCCCCTCACCAACCCCCGCTCGCAGGCCCTCCATTCGGGTCGGTGCGACGAGCCCCAAAGTAGCGCTGTGTGACCGTGGTGACTTTTCGTGGTGCCGGGTGTGCTCCTGCGGCGGCGGGGTGTTCGGGCTTGATGCGGGACTGATGCTGGTGAGCTCGGTGGCTGTGGTCAGTCGGTGGGGGTGTCCTCGGCCGCTGCCTTGAGGATCTTGTGGACAACGCCGACGGAGACCTTGACGCCGGCGGCGATGGTGCGGATGGATTCCCGCGCCGGTGGCGGTCGAGGATCGCGGCGCGTTTGTCGTCGTCGACGACGGGGCGGCGTCCGCCGACCTTGCCTTGGCGGCGGGCGGCTTCCAGGCCGTCTTTGGTCTTCTTGACGATGTCGCGGCGCCGGTCTCCGGCGAGCGCGAGGGCCAGGTCAAGGATGAAGGAGCGCTCGGTGTGCTCTCCGGCTCCGATGCCTTCCAGGACCTTGACGCCGATGCCCTGCTGGAAGAGGTCGTTGAGGACGATGAGTCCTTCCAGGAGGTTGCAGCCGAGCCGGTCGACTTCTTGGACGGTGAGGAGGTCGGGCCGGTCGGCGGTGGCGAGTTTGCCGCTGGTCTTCTCCTCGAAGACCTTCCAAACGTCTCGATCAAGGTATCTGAACGGTAGCGGGGCGCGGGTGATGATGAACGGGAAAATGAACGCCTGAACACCGCACCCCGCCCAACCGCGGAGCACGGCCACCCGGGCGACCGCGGCCGCGGGTGCGGTGTCCGGGACGCGGAGGGGGACCGGTGTCCCTGTCGTGCCTGGTCGGGACTGCCTTAGCGTGGGCGGCGTTCGCGACGTGCAGGAGGGGAGCGCGCTGGGGTGAGAAATCTGCGCTGGCCCGGCAGGGCCGAGGTCGACGATGATCCGGAGCACGTCCTCAGGGACTTCGTCGAGTACGCGCTGTCGTGGCCCGCGGTGCTCGACCGGCGGCCCGGGGAGCTCGTGGCGGAGTGGTTCGCGCCGGACGGGCACGGGATGATCGTGCCTGACCTGTTCGTCGCGTACCGGGCGCACACCGCCGACGACCTCCCGACGGACAAACCGGACGCCGCGGACCCTACGGCAGGGGAGATCTGGGTGCTCATGCGCCTGCGGTTCCGCGACGAGCGTGAGGAGTCCGAGGTCATCACCGGGGACGAGATGCGCCACCTCCTCGCCCAGGGACTCGCCGCCCGCGGCATGCGCTGACCGTCACCCGAAGGCCAAGCAGGCCCAAGCGGAGGCCGAAGACCCCTGGTGACGCCGTTCGGTCCAGGGCTCCTATGACTACGGCGAGCCGCGTCCCCTCCCGGCTGGAACTCGGGGCTGCACCGGGCAACGGCCTGACCGTCACCTCGTCGCCGGCTGCGCCGCATGATCGGTTCGGTGAAGGGCTGGTCATGCGGCGGGCGGGAGGTCGGCGAGGTGGTTGTTCATGTCGAGTTCGAAGCGGCCGTAC
Organism: Actinomadura formosensis NBRC 14204; assembly: GCF_001552155.1. Lineage (GTDB taxonomy): Bacteria > Actinomycetota > Actinomycetes > Streptosporangiales > Streptosporangiaceae > Spirillospora > Spirillospora formosensis. The sequence goes on from NZ_BCQQ01000060.1 coordinate 7,953, forward strand.
AGGTTGAGGTGGGTCCAGAACAGGGCGGACAGGCCGCGCCGGTCGGCGTCGGTGAGGCGTTTTCGCCAGGCTTCCTCGCGCAGGACGATCTGGATCAGGTGGGTGTTGAGGTAGGCGATGCTCGCTGCGATGAGGTGCAGGGCGAGGGCGGAGACCTCGACGTGTTCGCGGTCGTCGCCGGTCAACTCGGTCCTGCGCATCCAGCACAACGCCACCAGCAGTGTCAGCCGCACCGGCTCGGGCGCCGCAGCGAAGTCCGACGGGTACATGCGCATCGCCCGCGCCCGCCACCCCTCCACGACCTTCTCCGTCACCCCGTCGAACAACCCTTCGCCCAACCCGAGCGCCTCGACCCGCTCCAGCTTCACGATCTCCGCCAGCAGCGTCTCCAACTGGATCGGCCCCCGGTCCTCCTTCAGCTCCTGCAGAAAACTCCGCATCCCGCCCGGCTCCCCGCCCGCATCCGGGTCAGGGTCGGCCACCGCGATCAGCTCGCCCAGCCGCGCCGCCGCCGGACCCAGCCGGCCAGCGGTCCTGGCCGTGAAGTCCCGCTCGAACATCGACTCCGCCGCTCCCAGCAGCCGCTCCACCTGCCCCGGCGTCGGCGTCGGCGGCACGATCTTCTCCGCACGGCACCTGGTCAGCAGCGCCGCCCGCAACCGGTCCCGCGACATCTCCTTCGGGCACATCTGCTCGGCCAGCCAGAAGACCAGCTTGTCCTCATCGGCCACCGTCGCCGTCCGGAAGCCGTAGAACTCCCGCACCTGCCTGCGGTGATACTCGGTCGTGCTGCCCGACCACCGGTAGCCGGCGAACGCCGCCGCCTCCACACCCACCTGCCCCGCCACATACTCCACCGCCGCCCGCGGCACATCCTCACGCCGCGGGAACCGGCGCTCCAACTCGAAGAACTCCAGCAGCAGCGCGAACCCCAACCGCGTCGCCCCGCTCTTGTTCGCCAGCAGCTCCACCTCAGCCTCATCCATCGTCCAGCACTCGATCAGGTCTTCCGGCTTCCACTCACGCCGCACCGCAGGCCCTTCCTCCCGAATCACCCCAAAGATCCAAGAGAAAGTTGATCCGTAACCAATCCACTACCCGGCGGTATCGCCCACCCATGACAGTTGCGTGCCGATCCAGAAACATCACACAGCGCTACTTTGGGGCTCGTCGCACCGACCCGCGTGGAGGGCCGTGTTGGTGATGGGCGGGTTGACGGTGCCTAGGAAGATGCTGAATAGCAGATAGGTCGCGAGCACGGCCGACAGCGGGGTGGCCGGTCCGAGCCAGAGCGACGCGGCGCCGCCCATGGCCAGTGCGGTGCCGGAGACCAGCAGCGGGAGCTTGGGACCGCGCGCCGACCAGTCCGCCGGTGCGCGGGGAGAACACCACGACCAGGAGCCCGACCGGGAGCAGGCACAGTCCGGTCATCAGCGCGGATATACCGCGTACGTCCTGCAGGTACTGGGTGGAGACGAACAGGAACGCGCTGAATCCGCACAAGGCGAAGAGCGCCATCAGGATCGCTGCACTGAACGGCACGCTGCGAAATAGGCGCAACTCCAGCAGCAGGTCAGCGCGGCGCGGTTCGTAGCCGAGGATACCGAGCACGCCGAGCACGGCGATGGCGAGCAGGCCGAGGATGACCGGTGAACTCCAGCCCAGCCCTTTGGACTCGATGATCGCGTAGACGACGCTGCCGAGCACCAGGATCACCAAAGTTTGGCCCACTGGGTCGAACCGGCGCGCCCCGGGGCGCGGGACTCGGGCACGAACAGCGCGGTGCCCACGATCGCGGCGGCCGCGATCGGCACGTTGATCCAGAAGACGAAGCGCCAGCCCCAGCCGTCGACCAAGGCGCCGCCGATGATCGGACCCAGCGCCAGCTACAGGCCGAACATCGAGCCGAACACGCCGATGACCCTGGCCCGCTCAACCGGGTCCGGGAACGTGTTGGCGGTGATCGCCAAGCTCGCTGAGGTACAGGAGAACCTCAGACTCATCGATCACAAGATCGACGTCTACCGAGGCCGGCTCGCCGCAGGCGACACCGACCGGCTATGGGCGCCGGGTGACCGGCGGGTTCCCGCTGAGCGCTCCTCTTAACAGAACAGGCCAACAGACCGCCGCCTTGGGCTCGCGTGCCTCACGGTTCCCGCTACTCTTCTTTGCGGCTGGCGTTCGGGTCACGCAGGTCACGGAGCCTTCCGCCCAGGTCGGGACAGTGGAAGGGGGAGAAGCCGTAGAAGTTGATGTGCTCGAACGCCAAGGGGCTGAGGCGGGCGCGGATCTCGGAGCTGACCGACGCGTCCGCCAGCGCTCCGGCCCCCGGCTGACCTGTGCCTCAGCACTTACCAGTAATTCTGGGCTGAATAGGCCCGGGCCCCGTGACCAGTGCCGGTTTCAAGAATCCGCCCGCGCCCGAGGCGGCGCGGCACGGTTATCCGGCCCCGCCGACGCGCCTCGCGCCGGACTTATCCCCGGCTGCCCGGACCGAGATCGGCCCGGCGACCGGGCCGCGCGTACGGCCCGTGACCTGCGCGGACCGCCTCAGATGGCGGCTGGTGGGAGCTCCCTTACCAACGGGCCGATGACGTCAGCGGTGGGGCGCGGAGGGCTGTGCCGACACCTGGTCACGCGTTCCTCGCTGACGGCGCCAGCGACCGGAGCAGGGCTTGAACGAGGCGCGCCAGGTTCTGCGCGCGTCGCGCGGCCGACTTGGGGGCGGCGGTCCGGGCCAGGGGATGCTGACGGACTACTGAAGTAAGCCGGCCTGACCCGGCGACGCTAGCCGGGCACCCACTCCAGGGTGCTCAAGGACTTCACCCAGGCGTGCGTCTATACCCGCGACTACCGCGCCCTCATCGACCGTCCGACGCTGGCTCCGTCTGGTCAGGACGGGCCGGAGGCGTGATCGTGCGCGTGGTCTGCTGTCCGGCTGAGGCTGAACCAGCGGCGGACGACCGCGATCAGGGAAGGTCCTCCGCGGAAGCACCACAGGGCGATGACCGGATCGCAGATGACGCATCCCAGGGACGAGTCGTGGAAGAACGGCAGGATCGGGTTGCCCTTGAGGTGGTGGGCCATGTCCCATGCGGTGTGGAGGAGCCAGCCGATGCCGATGAAGGTCCAGGAGTCCAGGCCGCGGTAGGCGACGTAGGCCATGAGCGCGACGAACGGGAGTTCCCACGGGCCGAATCCGCCCCCGCTCAGGTAGGCGGCTCCGGCTCCGCCCACCATGATCGCGTTGAAGCGGCGTCGGTGCGGTTCTTTGATCAGGGACATCAGCAGGCAGTAGATGATGCCGACGATCACCGGTGACACAAGGTTCATGAGGGGATGACTTCTTCCGTCTGGGTGCGGGCCGAAGCGCCGCGGTCGAGCTGTCGCAGCGCGAGCAGCCCGCCGACGCCCGGAACGAGGGCCAGGATCTTGGCGGCGGCCGGGGCCTGCCGGAGGCGCCAGGTCGCGATCACGACGAACAGGTAAGCGCAGCCGTGGGTGGGGCCCATCAAGGACGAGATGGGCTTGAGGTGGACGGTGAACACGTTGGCCAGCATCACGATCAGGGAGATCAGCTCGGCGTGAGCCGCGATGCGCAGGTGGCGCGGAGACCGGAGGTGCATGGTCATGCTCCCGTGGTGGAGCCGGGGCGGATGATCATCAGTACGGTGACGGTGGCCCAGAGCAGGTTGAAGATGCCGGTGAGCATGGCGAGGCGGCCTGGCATCAAGGGGGTTGGCGCCGGCGACGGCGAGGTGGAACCTGTCGTCTCGGCCACGGCGCGGTCCTGGGCGGGCAGGATCAGAAGTGCCAGTACGCCGGTGGCCGTCGCGGTTAGCAGGATCGAGGTGATCAGCCAGGCGTCACCGAGGACGCCGAGACTGCTGGCCGTGGCGAAGCCGAAGAGAGGAACCGCGATGCCGATGCCCGCGTAAACCCGGCAGATGCGGTGCAGCGTCCGCAGGGTAGTGCGGGCATCGCTGTCGCAGGGGTCGCCGAGGGCGCGGCGCAGTGTCGCGGGGAACATGCTCGCGGCGACGGTGACCGGGCCGACGGCGATGATGACTGCCAGGACGTGCAGGGACAGAAGGAGCTTGGTCACGCCTGGTGCTCCGGGGCGGTCTGGCGCTCGCCGGTGACCTTCGAGGACGGGAGGCGGCCGGCCTTGGAGGTGCCTTGGAGGGTATCGCCGTCGGCCGTCACGTCGAATGCCAGGTTCAGCCGCATGGGCTTGGTGATGGCCTGCTTCCAGGTGAGCCGGTCGCCGCCGAGGGCGACGTCGGTGAGTGGTATGTCCTCGCCGGCTCCGTGGGCGACGCCGGTCAGGGTGCCGTCCTGCTCACGGAGTTCGACCACGGCCTTGATCTTGCCGATGGGGGTGGAGATGGACAGGTTCCAGGTGCCTTCGAAGGACATGCTGATGTTCTTCCCGACTGTGCAAGGGGGATGGTGAGCGGCTGATCGGCGAAGGGCCGAGTGCTCAGAGGGTGGTGGGCGTCGGGCCCTGGGCGCGCCAGACGGTGCCGCGCCGCTCGTGGGCGAAGAGTTCTTCGACGGCGTGCGCGACGCGGGGGCCCACCTCGCGCTCCAGCAGATACAGGCCCAGATCGAGCCCTGAGGTGACGCCGGCGCCGGTGATCAAGTCGCCGTCGTCCACGATGCGGGCGTGGACCGCGTGGGCGCCGGTGGCGTCCAGCATGTCGAGGCCCATGTGGTGGGTGGTGGCGTGACGTCCCTCGAGCAGGCCGGCCATGGCCAAGACCAGCGAGCCGCCGCAGACGGTGGCGACCGTGATGTCCGGGTCGTCCATCGCCTGCTTGAGGAGCGCGGGCAGCTCGGTGGTCAGCGTGCGGCCCAGCAACACCGGGATGAACTCGTCCTGCTTCCACTCGCCGGCGCCCACTTCTTCTTCCGGGCCCTCGCCGGGTTCGCCCACGCGGCCGGAGGCGCCGGGCACCAGAAGCACGTCGGCGCGCTCCAGGTCGAGGACGCCTGCGGCGCGCAGCGCCAGTCCTCCGGTGCCGCTGACCACCTCGCGAGGCCCCTCCGCGGTGACCAGCTCGACGGTCACCGCGCCGTCCGACGCCGAGCCGCCGGCGTACAGCACCTCATAGGGGGCGATGACATCGAGCGGGTCGAAGCCATCGAACAGGACGACCTGGATGTGCATGGATGATTCCCTCGGGATCGATTTCCATCGGGCACTCCGAAGTCAACAAGCTGTCGCCGCAATCGCCCAGTGGCACTAATGACAGGTTTCAACGGGATAATGCCAAGTCCTTCTTGGAGGGCTTGAGCTGCGATGATATGGAGCTTCCGGGGTATCGGCCTGGGCCACTCAATCCGATGGGGAGGTAAGTTCCGGCCATGCATACCGTTGCCGTTCTCGCGCTGGATCAGGTGATCCCGTTCGACCTGTCCACCCCGATCGAGGTCTTCTCCCGGACCCGCCTGCCCGACGGGCGCCCCGGCTACCAGGTCCGGGTCTGCGCCGAGCACGACGAGATCGACGCCGGAGCCTTCACCCTGCGCACCTCCTGGAGCCTGGGGGGCCTCCAGGACGCGGACACGATCATCGTGCCGGGCGTCACTGCCCCCACTGCCGCGCTCTCACCCGCCGTACGCAACGCGCTTCGGTCCGCCGCTGCCAACGGCACCCGGATCGCCTCCATCTGCACAGGCACCTTCCCCCTGGCCGCCACCGGGCTCCTCGACGGGCTGCGCGTCACGACCCACTGGCGCGCGGCCGGGCTTCTGGCCGCCACCCACCCCGACATCGACGTCGACCCCGACGTCCTCTACGTCGACAACGGCCAGTTCCTCACCTCGGCCGGCGCCGCCGCGGGCATGGACCTGTGCCTGCACATGATCCGCCGTGACTACGGCTCGGCCGTCGCCGCCGATGCCGCCCGCCTGTCGGTGATGCCTCTCGAACGGGAGGGCGGACAAGCGCAGTTCATCGTCCACGACCATGCCCCTACACCGCAGGGCGCCGAACTGGAGGCGCTGCTCGCCTGGCTACAGGAAGACCTGGCCCGCGACCTCACCCTCGCCGACATCGCCGAGCGGGCCGGGACCAGCACCCGAACCCTGATCCGGCGTTTCCGCGACCAGACCGGCACCACCCCGCTCCAATGGCTCCACCGAGCCCGCATCCGCCAGGCACAGCACCTCCTCGAAACCACGGAGCACTCCGTCGAACGCATCGGCAGCCAGGTCGGCTTCGGCTCGCCCACCACCTTCCGAGACCGCTTCAAACGCACCACCGGCGTCAGCCCGCAGACCTACCGACGCACGTTTAGTACTGTGACCGCGTAGGTTCGTCGGGTTGCTGTTGATATGAAGTGCTCGATGTGGCCTGTGTGCTGGTGTGCCTCAGCGGTAGTCGGCCAGGCCGTCCGCGAGTTCTTCTTCGTCGCCGTCGCGGATTGCGTAGAGGGCTTGCTGCAGGGCGAATGTGCTGCGGATCGCGGCGATGCGGGTAAGGAGTCCGGGGTTTGACCAGCCGCCCAGGGCGAGCACCCGCTCCAGGAGTTCACGGCCGTGGCTGGCGCCGATGGCAGCGAGGTCCTCGGCCGGGTCGCTGAGCGTGACATCGTCCCAGTCGAGTACTCCGGCGAGACGCGGCAGGCCGTGCGTCCATTCCCACAGGACGTTTTCGGCACCGAGGTCGCCATGCACCATTGCTGGGGTGATGTAGGGAAGGCTGTCGAGTGCCGCGAGTTCCCGCTCGGCCCGTAGGCGCCCACTGTTGGACATGAGCGGGAACAGCTCCGCGCGCACGTTCTCTGCGAACCGCCGCCACCGGCCTTTTGTTGCGTGAGGGAGAACTGCTCATGCCATTTCGTCGGTGCCGGCACGGGCCAGGCCGGACAGCAGCGTAGTGTACTGCGCCGCCACGGTGTCGGCCACTTGGGCATCGTTGAGTGCGTCGGCGGCCAGCGGCTCCCCGGGAATGCGGCTGAGTACCAGGAACGGTGCCTCGTCGGTGCCGTGGGCGCCGCCCCGCAGCAGCGGCTCGGGTGTGCGGAAGCCGAGGTCGAGCCCGGCGAGTGCGTGTAGTGCGGCCACCCGATCGGGCAGCCGGGCGGCCGCTGCCCGGGTGCGAGGCAGGCACACGACGCGGTCTGAGCCAATGACCACGATGTGGAATTGCCCCTGACGTACTGCCAGGTCGTCTGGTTTGTCGGCGGGCAGCAGACGGCTCAGCAGAGCGCGATGCGTCGTAGGGATGTTCACGAGTGTGACCTGTGGATCCTTGGATGGGTCGGACGCGACGTGCACGAAGTGCTGTCAGGCCGCGTCGGCGAGGGGGCGTCCGCCCCGGCCAATGCCCTGAGGCTTCGCGGCCGCTGCGGATGATGCGCCCTGGGGACGCGGCGCAGGTAGGCGGCGAGTTCGCGGATCGGCCAGCGGGTGAAAGGGCTGACCGAGTGTGGTCGGGCGGGTGGTGGCCGTTTGGATGACGAAGTCTTCGTCGACGGGGGTGAGCAGGCGGGGACGCCCTCCCGCCCATTGAGGGTCCAGGCAAGCCAGGCCGATCTCGTTGAACCGGTGGATCACCTCCCGCACCGTGTCCTCGCCGGGGCGGACCAACTGGGCGATCACCGGTACGCGGTTTCCGCCGCGGATGCCGACAGCATCATCGCCCGCCGACAGCGCACCGAGCTGGTGCCTCCCCGGCGCACGATCTGCTGCGGTTTCTGCCCGTCCCGGTCGGTCAGTCTGCGCACCCGCACAGGCCCGGCCACCACACCTCCAGCGATCGGAACGGACGTCACCGCCCATCCAACCGCTCCCACTACCGACCCGGCGAACCTATTCGGTCACAGCATTAGCTGACCCGGCAACTCGGAGCGATCGTGGTCTGGTCGACACGAGGATGCTGATGCGGTTCTCGGTGGGCAGGCATGGCGCGTCTCCGCGACAGGAAGGCGGCCCAAAGGCCGAACACCGGGAACTGGTCGGCATACTGCGCGAACTGCCCCGGCGGCTTCGACGACCAGCTGCCAGCCCGGCGCTGGAACGCGTGACCATGAGCGCAGATCCCGAGCCGGAAGGGAGCCTTCAAAATTATTTCGGTTAAGACCAGATCGGCGCGCTCGGCCTCGTCCTCAATTGCACCACCCTCTGGACCACCGTCTACCTCGACGCCGCCGTCCGTCGGCTGACGGCCCAGGGCTATCCGGTGCGGGAGGAGGGACATGGCCCGGCTGTCGCCGTTCGTCCACTCCCACCTGGGCGTCCACGGCATCTGCACCTTCGCCCTGCCCGATCTGGCCCCCGGCGCGATCCGCGACCTGCGCGATCCCGACGCTGCCGAGGACGACGACATCTGACCGTCCGCGGCGCGCTGGGTTCTTCGCGTTGGAGCCGGCCCCGCTCTGTGGCCGCAGGGTTCGGGAGCGTGGGTGAGGCTCGTGCGCTGGTTACTGCCAGGTGGGCATCATGGCGTCGGAGTAGCGGGAGCCAGCCGCTCCGTGCGGAAGGATCTCCTGGATGCGGGCGAGGTCCTGGGGTGTGAGGGCGACCTGCGCGGCGGCGATGTTCTGTTCCAGGCGGTGCGGGCTGCGGGTGCCGGGGATGGGCACGACGTCGTCGCCTTGGGCGAGCAGCCAGGCTAGGGCCAGCTGTGTGACCGTGATGCCCTTGCCCTCGGCCAGGGCGGTCAGCGCACGGACCGCGGCGACGTTCTTCTCGTAGTTGCCGGGCTGCCAGCGGTCGTCCTGGCCGCGCATGTCGTCGGCGGGGTATTCGGCGGCCGGCTTGACGGCGCCGGTGAGGAACCCGCGGCCCAGCGGCGAGTAGGGCACGAAGCCGATGCCCAGCTCCCGGACCACCGGCAGGACGTCGGCCTCCACGGCCCGCTCGAACACCGAGTACTCGGTCTGCAGCACCGAGACCGGGTGGACGGCGTGGGCACGCCGGATGGTGTCGGGGCCGGCCTCGCTCAGCCCGAAGTAACGCACCTTGCCTTCGGCGATCAGCTCCCCGACCGTGCCGGCCACGTCCTCGATGGGGACGTTTGGGTCAACGCGGTGCTGGTAGAGCACGTCGATGTGGTCGGTGCCCAGGTGGCGGAGGCTGGCGTCGGTGACCTCGCGAATGTGCTCGGGACGGCTGTCCAGGGCGATGGCGATCTGGGACGGGTCGCGGAAGTCGTAGCCGAACTTGGTGGCGAGCAGGACGTCGTTGCGGAAGTCCTTCACGGCGCGGCCGAGGAGCTGCTCGTTGCTGCCGGTGCCCAGGCCGTACAGCTCGGCGGTGTCGAAGAGGGTGACGCCGAGCTCGTAGGCGCGGCGGATCGTGGCGATGCTGCTCTGCTCGTCCGGCGCTCCGTAGCCGATGGTCATGCCCATCGTGCCCAGGCCGATCGCGCCGGCCGCCAGGCCCTGACCGCCCAGAGCCCGACGGGGAAGGTTCGCGGTGTGTTGTTCCATGCTCTCAACGTTAGGTGTGGGGGACCTGGGGGTCATGGGGCAACAGCCACATAGAATTGCCTGATCCTCTCAGAGAAGAGGCACGCCATGCTTGATCGCCTCACTGCGGCCATCGACCGGCACTGCGTGGGACCGGGCTCGGACACCGCCATCCCACGGCTGTCCCTGGTCGCGGTCGACGAACCCACCGAACCCACCGGCCAGCTGTACGAGCCCATGATCTGCTTCGTCGCCGACGGCGCGAAACGCACCACCGCAGGAGACCTCAGCGAAGTCGCCCACGCCGGCGAGATGCTCCTCACCACGATCGACCTGCCCGTCACCGCCGCCCTGGAGAAGGTCCCCTACCGATCCGCCGTCATGCGACTCGACGACCAGGCACTCGCCGACCTGATCATCGAACTCGACGAGACCGGCCCGGCCGCCCCGCCGTCCGCCACAGGACAGGTCAAGGCCCCGATGGCACCGGAACTCCTCGACGCGATCACCCGCTGGGTCGAACTCCTCGACGCCCCCGCCGACATCCGCCCACTCGCCCCCCGGATCGAGGCCGAGATCCACTACCGGCTGCTGCGCAGCCCCTTCGGCACCGTCCTGCGCCAAGGGGCGCTGGCCGACTCGACCACCAGCCGCATGCGGCAGGTCACCCGGTGGATCTGCGAGCGCTACGACCAACCGCTCAGCATCGACGCGATCGCCGCCGTCGCCCACATGAGCCCCGCCAGCCTGCACCGCCACTTCAAAGCGACAACAGGCATGAGCCCGCTCAAATACCAGAAACACCTCAGGCTCCAGGAAGCCCGACGCCGCCTGGCCGCCGGCGACGCCACCGTCACCCAGATCGCCCAAGCAGTCGGATACACCAGCCCCACCCAGTTCAACCGCGAATACCGCAGCACCTACGGCCTCCCACCCGGACAGGACGCAACCCGCCTCCGCACCCCACCCACCCGCACCACCACCCGGCGGCCATGAACCCTCGCCCCAGGCGCCAGGACCGGGTGAGGGGCAGGGTGACGTCGGCGGGCCAGTCCGCCAAGGCGTCCTCGGCGCCCCGGAAACCGTAGATCGACTGAAAGGTGTCGCCCACGACGATCGTCTGGGTGGGCTGGTCCTGGACGAGCCGGCGCAGCACTGCGTTGATGTCCTGTGCCTCGTCGAAGAAGATCAGGCCGGCGTCGATCCGGGGCTGCGACAGCGCCCACAGCTTCAGGTGGTCGTCGTGGTCGAACAGGACGGCGCGCGGCCGGTCGCCCTCCAGCAGGTGGGCGTTGGAGGGGTCGGCGATGTCGTCCCATATCTGCCGGGCCGTGTCCAGGACGGCCCGGTCGGTACCGGGGAACGCCGTCAGCGCGTCGGGCAGATGCGCCTCGGTGATCTGGAGGTCGGCGGACTCGCGGAATGTCCGCACCACCGCCATGGCGAGTTGCGCGCGGACGGACGGCGCAAGTTCCTGGGGTTCACCGTCGTGGTCGCGATATGCCACCGCTTCAAGTTTCAGCAGGTCGGCGATGTCGCCGGGATGCCGGACGCCCCTGCCGATCCGCGTGGTCTTGCCGGCGTGGGCGCCGGTGCGCAGGCTCCGCAGTGCCAGGGCGTGCGCGGTCAACGAGGTGACGTTCGGCCCGAACGTCTCCCGGGCCTCCTTGGCGATCGAGGCGTTGAACGCGATGTAGACGATGCGCGTCTGGGGCGAGGCCTCGGCGACCCGCCGGGCGACCATGTTCAGGGTGGAGGTCTTGCCGGTGCCGGCAAGGGCCTGGACGGCGACGTCGAGCTTCTGGGTGACCGCGGCGTCGATGATGGCCTGCTGCTGCGCGGTCGGCGGATGGGAGCGCTTCGGTTCGCCGGTGTCCGGGGCGGACTCGGCGCGGTCCAGTTCGGCGACCACCTCGCGGACGGCCCGTACCGCTGCGCCCCTCCCGCCCGCCGGCCCGGTGTACTCCCACAGCTCACGCACCCGCCGCCAGCGGAAGCCGTTGCCCCTCAGCACTTCTCTGAGCCGGACGTCCTCGAACCTGGTGCCCCTCACCGTGGGGCGTGCGGGGGAGTCATCGATCCGGATCCGGGCGGCCCAGGGTCCGGCGGCAGGCCCGGGGGCCGCGGACTGCTGTTCGGGCATCTGGTCTCCATCACCGGCTTGGGCATCAGCGTCGTGGGCAGGGGCGGGCGGTGTGTCCGTGGACGTGGGAGCGGCCGGCTCGGCCGTTTCCCCGGCCGTCCGGCATCGGCCGGTCGGCGGCCGGCGGGGCTGTTTTCAGTTCCGTGCCGGGTGCCGGCCGGGCGGCCTCGGGGGCTTTCCGGGCCGCTGAAGACTCGTCCGCGTCACTGGCCCGGGTGTCCAGGGCGTCCTGTTCCCGCTGGATGGCGGCGCGGGCTCTGGACCACACGGGGTCGTCGGGGTAGAGGTGCTCCCCTTCGCCGATCAGCTGCAGCGCCCGGTCGGTTTCCCCGGCCTTCCACGCCTGGTGCGCCCGGCCGGAGATCCGCGCGGCGTCGTCCCTGCGGGTCTTCCGTACGGCCTGGATGCGTTCGCGGCGCCTGTCGTGGAAGACGGCGATGCCGTTGCGGTCGCCGTCGGCGAGCTCAGGATGCAGCCGCGCCCAGCTCTCCGCCCAGTCCCATTCCTCTGGTGTCACCGGTGAGTCTCCGGGCGCGAGGGTGCTGTCGATGCCTTCCACGGCGTACCGGGCGGGGTCGCCTGCGCCGGCGTGGAACATGGCGGGTGCCAGCAGCGTCATGGCCTCGATCAGCTCGGCGCGCCGCTCGGGGGTCATGCCCGGCGGCATGGCGGGTTCACCCTGGGGTGGGCCGTCAGAGGTGTCCGGCGGGGCCTCGGCGGGGGGCTGCGCCTCTGGCACTGCGGGCTCGGCCGGTGCGGGCGCGGACGGGTCGCGTCCCTGCCGGGCGTGCAGATCGGGAGAGTCGTCTGGGGCGTCTGCCGCGGAGGGCGATGCGCCCTGGTCGGCGCGGTGCTCTGTGTCCTTCGGCGGCGCGGACGGGGCGTCGGGGGCCGGGGTGGCGGCGGTGGTCGCCGCCTCTGGTGCGGTGGGGGAGTCTGGTTCGCTGAGAAGCCGTTGCTGCCTCCGTTCGTCGGCCACCCCCTCTCGGAGGCGGGCCGCGGTGGCGCGGGCAGTGGCCAGCTCGTCGGGGACCTCGTCGTCGCCGTAGGTCTCCGCGCGGTCGCCGGACCTGGCCGGGTGCTGGAGGTGCAGGGCCTGTACACGCGGTCGATCGAGGGAGCACTGGGCACCACCGCCGCCTGCGTGCTGATCGACCCCCACACGGGCCACCTGACCTACAGCAGCGTCGGCCACCTGCCGCCCGTGCTGGCCCATCCCGGCGGCAGCATCGACCTGCTGGACCAGGCCACCGACCCGCCGCTGGGAGCCCGCCCCTACCACGTCCCCCGCCCCCAGGCCAGCCGCCCCTACACCCCTGGCGACACCCTCATCCTCTACACCGACGGGCTCGTCGAACGCCGCGGCGAGGACATCGAGAACGGCCTGGCGCACCTGACCGATGCCCTGGCCGCCGACGCCCGGCGACTCGACCAGCCCCAACTGGCCGACACCCTGCTGGACCGCCTCGGCGTCTCCGCCGGCGGCCGCGACGACGTCTGCCTGCTCATCACCCGCCTGGGACCGGCCACCCGACCCGGCCATCAGCCGTTCCCACCTCGGCAGTGGCATCCTGCCGTGCCCTTGCAGGACCGGGCCGCATCACCGGAACTAGGGTCGCGGTATGCGCCAGATGCCGTCGTCCGACATGGTCAGCCTGATCTCCTTCCTCGCCGTTCTGCTGATCTTCTTCAGCATCGATGTGCGTTCGAGGGCCTCGGCGTCCTCAAAACCGTGGCATGCCCACCTCTTCGAATGGGCCTCCCGGATCGGCGGGATCGCCACCGCCCTGGCGCTGGCCCTGGGATGGGCGGACCTGTTCCTCCCGGACCAAAGCAGCCCGATCCATGTGGCGTTCGTGGCCGCCCCGGGATCAGTGGGAGTGCTGTGCGCCATCGCGCTGGGTCTGGAAATGCTCTGGCAGCGATGGGAGGCACCGTAGCCGGACACATCAACCTCGGGGCCGGTCATCGACCCGGTGACCGCCTGGCGAGACCGGACCGCGCTGCTGAACGTGCGCGGCGTCACCGCCGGGCGCTGCTGCGCTCGGTTGACCGGCACGGCCGCATCGGCGAACGCATCACCGGCGACGGCATCAACCGCGCGATCCGCCGCCTGGCGGCCGCGGCCCAGGTGCCCGGCACCGAGACCTACACCACCCACTCCCTGCGCGCCGCCAGCGCCACCGTCGCCTACGCTGCCGGAGTCCCGGTCTCGGTCATCGCTCGACACGGCCGCTGGGCCCCGCCTCCCCGGTACTGCTGGGTTGCATCCGCGCCGTCGTGGACCTTGCCGGGCAACGCTCCCGAGGTCCACAGGGTCGTCCCGTCCGGTCCAGCGATCACCTGCACGTTCATCCCGTGCACCCGATGCCTGCGGGAGTAGTACGGGCGGTCCGCCCGGACCCTGTCGGCGTGGACGAGCGTGCCGTCCAGCGTCAGATGGGTCAGGCCGTCCTTACGGGCCTTCCGCAGCGCCTGCGCAAGGCTGGGTGAGCAGGCCGACAGCAGCATCACCGTCTCCTCCACATGCCTCCAGGCCGTTGCCGCCGACACCCCGAAACCCGCGCTGATCTCGGTGGACGTCTCGTCCTTGCGCAGATAGGCCAGGACCACAAGCGCCTGCTGACCAGGGTTGAGCAACCGCCACCTCGACCTGATCGCCTTACGCCGCCGGCGGACCAGCCCGGCGACGTAGTTCAGCGTTGAACGCGACAAATCGAGGGCGGCACATAGAACAATAATCGTTTCTTTGTTCCACGCCGGTGAGTTGGGCCATGCGCTGGAGTCCAAGCTCGCCGCCGCCACCAAGCGCCGCTGAACTGGGAGGCCGAGGCGCTGTTGCAGGCGGCCGAGCACGACATGCGCGAAATGCTGCTGGACGAAATCAGGGCGACGCACCCCACGCTGTGGGGAGATCTTTCAGGCGGAAGCGGGCCGGTTCAGGTCGCCCGCCGCGTCCCCAGTTCACGCTGGTGGCGCCCTACACCGGCGACCGTGAGGTGTTCCTGCTGCGCGGATCCAGCGGGAGATCCCGGCGCGGGCGGCCCAGCGGCGCGCGGGCCTGCTGGCCGCCCGCCGGCTCCAGGCCGGCACGGGTACCCGATGCACCGCCGTGTCGTTGATCAACCCGGTGCGGTACTGCGGCAGGTCGGACAGGAAGATCCAGGGAGGGGACCAGCAGGCACCGGTCACCGGTCACGGGACGAGCCGGTTGCAGCGGACCTTGGCCGGCACCGGGGTACATCATCACCAGCAGCCCGGCCACCTTCACCGAGTCGAGGGCGTCGTCCAGGCCGGGGATCGCGCGTCCGGTCGGCAGCCCCGCCGCCATGGCCGCACCGATCCACACCGGCAGCCGGCGCTCGCCACCGCGCCCCGGGCGCCGGCGGGCGCGGTCTGCAGATCGGGTTCGAGGCCGGTCATGAAGCAGCCGCGGAAGCAGCCGCGGCGGCCGCACGCGGCCCCAGAATCGCCGACAGCCGCTCCAGGACGCCGGGGTTGAGCCAGTAATAGACCCAGGTCCCGCGCCGTTCGGAGTCGATCAGCCCGGCTTGCTTGAGCACCTTCAGGTGATGGCTGATGGTCGGCGCCGTGAGATCGAAGGCGGCGGTCAGGTCGCACACGCACGCTTCTCCGCCCTCATGGCAGGCGATCAACGACAGCAGCCGCAGGCGGACCGGGTCGGCGATCGCCTTGAACAGCGGCGCCAACTCGGCCGCCTCGGCCTGGCTCAACGGCTCGCAGACCAGGGGCGCGCAGCACGTCCCGTCGCCGTCACCGGCGACCACACCCGAATTCACGATCGGCAACTGCTGCTTAGACATGTCTCTAATTTGACATCTATCTAGGCACGTTGCAAACTCGGGCTACCGGCTGCTTAGACAAGCATCTAATCAGCACCGGTACGGGCTCACGCCGGCCTCCATGGTCGACATCGCCCGCATCACGCCGTCCACCACACGAGGAGGAACCGATGTCCCGCGTTCAGCTCGCTCTGCGCGTATCCGATCTGGAAGGCTCGATCGCCTTCTACTCCAAGCTGTTCGGCGCCGAGCCGGCCAAGCGCCGTCCCGGCTACGCCAACTTCGCCATCGCCGAGCCGCCGCTCAAGCTCGTCCTCATCGAAGGCGACGGCGACGAGCCAACCCGCCTGGACCACCTCGGCGTCGAGGTCGAGGACTCCGGCCTCGTCCACGACGCCACCAAGCGCCTGGCCGACGCCGGGCTGGCAACGCTGGAGGAGAACGACACCTCCTGCTGCTACGCCCTGCAGGACAAAGTGTGGGTCCACGGCCCCGGCGGCGAACCCTGGGAGGTCTACACGGTCAAGGCCGACGCCGACACCCTTGCCAAGGCCGACGACTCTGCATGCTGCGCCACTGGCCAGCAGGCGGCCGACGTCGAGCCGTCCAAGGCTGCCGCGGGGTCGAGCTGCTGCTGATCTCGCGAACCGTGCGTGGTCCTCTTTCGCTGCGGCGGGGAGGGCCACGCCCTTAGGACAAGCGCCCCGTGCTCTTCAAATGACCTTGGTCAGGTGAAGATCTGTGACGTCCGTCCAAGGTCACCAACGCTCGCAATCATCTAGAGCCGCGGATCGCCCCCGCGTCGTCGTAGTGCCGCCGGGCCCGTTCGACGTGCTCAAGGTTGGTGGCGGCCCACTCGGCGAGGTGGGCGAAGAGGGGGGCGAGGCTGCGGCCGAGCTCGCTGATCTCGTATTCGACGCGCGGCGGCACCTCAGGATGGTAGGTGCGGACGACCAGGCCGTCGCGCTCCAGTTGACGCAGGCGCTGGGTGAGCACCTTGGGAGTGATGCTCTTGACGCGCCGCTCCAGCTCGACGAACCGCTGGCGGCCGAAGGTGTGGAGCGACCAAAGGATGGGCGTGGTCCACCGGCTGAACACGATGTCAACGACCGGGGAGATCGGGCAGGCCAGCTCGGGGGCGGTCATGGCATCGGCCGCCGGCCGGTTCGTCTCGGTCGCCATGTGTTACACCCCTCTGAGGTAGTTACTTTCCTCTAGGTACCTACTATACGGAGGCTGTTAGCGTCGCCGTCATCGCGAGAAACCACAGGGAAAGACGCGGGGGTTGATCATGATCGTGGTGACGGGTGCGACCGGAAATGTCGGTCGGTCGCTGGTGCGGGCCATGACGGAGGCGGGGGAGCGGGTGACGGCGGTGTCGAGGGGGATGGCCCCGGTGGACCTGCCGAGCGGGACCAGACACGTGCGGGCCGACCTGGCCGCGCCGGAGACCCTGCGGCCCGCCTTCTCCGGGGCCGAGGCGTTGTTCCTGCACGACGGCGGCGCGGGCGGCCATGGGCTCGACCCGAGAGCCATTGTGGACGTGGCCAGGGTCGCCGGGGTCCGGCGGGTGGTGCTGCTCTCCTCGCAAGGCGTGGTGACCAGGCCGGAGTCGCCCTCGCACGGAGGCGTCATGCGGGCTATCGAGGAAGCGGTGCGCGAGTCGGGCCTGGCCTGGACGATCCTGCGGCCCGGCGGCTTTGCGTCCAACGCCTACGCCTGGGCGGAATCGGTACGCGCCGAGCGGACCGTCGCCGCGCCGTTCGGTGATGTCGGGATCCCGGTGATCGATCCGGCGGACATCGCGGAGGTCGCGGCCGTGGCCCTGCGCAAGGACGAACACACGGGGCGTGCCTACGAGTTGAACGGGCCGGCGGCCGTCACGCCCCGGCAGCAGGCCGAGGCGATCGGCGCGGCCCTCGGTGAGCCGGTGCGGTTCGTGGAGCTGACCCGGGCCGAGGCGCACGCGCGGATGGCCGCGTTCATGCCGGAGCCGGTCGTGGAGACCACGCTGGCCGTCCTCGGCGAGCCCAACGCCGCCGAACTGCGGCTCAGCCCGGACGTCGAGCGCGTGCTGGGCCGCGCGCCCCGCCCCTTCACCGAGTGGGCCCGCCGCAACGTCGAGGCCTTCCGGTAAACAGCGACGAGGTCGCCTCCGGCGCCTAAGACCCGCCGGAGGTAGCCAACTCGCTCCTGAGCACCGGATTTCGTTCCACTGCGATGCGCGGGTCCCTCACAGTCATAACCGTAACGCTCAGTTACTTCCCCCTGGTGACCCGGATCTGAGCGGGCCCCAAGACCGCCTGCACATGGCAGCCGCTCGACCCCGACGACCTCGCGCCCGACGGCTCACGGTCGGACCATCCAGCGGGCACCCTGGTCGATGGGGCCGCTCTGCTCGCGGCCACCGCCGCTGCCCTCGTCCTCACCGACTGGCATAGCCACTGAGATCTCAAGCCTGGGCCGACAAGATTGAGGCAGGTCGGCCGCAGCACAGACCCGAATGGACCTTCACGTCAGAACTCAAGCCGGTAGGCACTCGACAGGAGCCAACGAATGTACTCTGCACTGCCCGAAGGGGCTTTCCCCCGTGTTTGGCGGGAGCGGTTGCGCCACGTCTACTGGATCGGCGGCGGCAGTGGGGCCGGAAAATCCACCATCGCCCGGCGCATAGCCGACCGGTATGGGATGCGCTTGTACGACAGCGACGCGGTCATGCCCGACCACACCCGCCGCATGCCCATGGAACAGGCTCCTTACCTGGGCGAGTTCGCCGCCATGGACATGGACGAGCGGTGGGTGACCAGAAGTCCGCGCGAGATGCTCGATACCTTCCACTGGTTTCACGGAGAAGGATTCAACCTGATCCTTGAAGACCTTCTCGCCCTCCCCGCCGACCGGCCGGTGGTCGTCGAGGGGTTCCGGCTGCTGCCCGACCTCGTCCAACCCCTTCTCACCGAGGTGCGTCGCGCTGTGTGGCTGCTGCCGACTCCCCAGTTCCGCCAGGCGGTGTTCGACAGTCGTGGTGGCCCGGCGTGGGGATTCATCGCCAAGACCGGCGACCCGCAGCATGCACTGCAGAACCTGCTCCAGCGCGATGCACTGTTCACCGACCGGCTCACCGAGCAGACCCGGCATCTGGGCCTCTGCCGGCTCAGGGTGGATTTCCAGGTCACCGAGGAAGATCTTGCACAGCGAGTCTCCGCGGTGTTCGGGCTTGGGAACTAGCACTCTGTGTGTATCAGCGCCGGGGCAGATTGGGGGCTGCGCTTTGTGATGGCGGAGGCCGGTCATCGCCGAGGTACCACCCGCAGATCTGGCAGTCCACCGTCGAGGAATGCCTATAAGTGCCTCCGTGACCCTTCCATCGGTGCCACGGATGTCACCTGGAAATCCTGAGCGTCACGCCGGCGGCCGGGCGAGTTTGGCGGCCACGGCGTCGAGGACCCACTCCAGGCCGGTCGCGAAGGACGCCTCGGCGTCCACGTCCGTGCCGTCGTACACGGCCTTGGCCAGTGCCGGGAAGCGGCCCGTGGCCAGTATCCTCCGCAGATGCGGGCCGGAGGCGCGCTGCCAGTCGCGCTTGGACAGGCCCGTGGCGCGCTCGGCCCGCAGGTTCGCGATCTCGCGCCTGATCGCGCCAGTGAAGTAGGCGCTGACAGTCTCCACGGCGCGCAGGACGGTGTCGAGGTCGGTGAGGCCGTCGAGGGCGGCCAGCGTGGTCTCGGTCACGGCGAGGGCGTTCGGGCCCAGGGTCGGACGGCCGCCGAGCAGGTCGGCCAGCCATTGGTGACGGAGGGTGGCCTGCCTGGTGCGGTGGGCGCGGATGCGCAGCGCCTCCCGCCAGTCACCGGGCTGCTCCTCGGGGAGGATCTCGGCGTGGACCTCGTCCACCATGAGGTCGAACAGCTCCTCCTTGGTGGAGATGTATCCGTACAGCCGCATCGGGCCGACGTCCAGCCGGGCGGCGACCTTGCGCAACGACACCGCCTCCAGCCCTCCCTCGTCGGCCAGCGCGATGGCGGCGGCAACGATCCGCTCCCGGTCGAGCGGCGCGGGGCGAGTCGGCGGCTCCGGCCGGTCCCACACAGTCATGGTTACAACGTACTGTTGCGATACGTTGTAAGAGAAAAATACAGTGTATCGACATGAGACACCGTATCGCCGTGATCGGGGGCGGCCCCGCCGGCCTTACCTTCGCCCGCGTCCTGCACCGCCATGATCATCGCGTCACCGTTCTCGAGCGCGATCCCGGCCCCGACGCCCGTCCCCCGGGCGGCACGCTGGACCTGCACGAAGGGCTTGGCCAGCTCGCGCTGGCGAAGGCGGGGCTGCTGGCGGAGTTCCAGGCGCTGTCCCGTCCCGAGGGGCAGGCCATGCGCATCCTGGACACGGACGGGACCGTCCTCCGCGACTGGCAACCCCGTCCGGGTGACCGGGCCAATCCCGAGATCGACCGCGGGCAACTCCGTGACCTGCTGCTCGGCCCTCTGGACGTTCAGTGGGGGCGGAGCGTGACGCAGGTAGTGCCGCAGACCCGGGATGGCGTGCTGGTCCATTTCGCGGACGGGCGACAGGAAACCTTCGACCTCGTGATCGGCGCGGACGGCGCCTGGTCCCGAGTCCGCCCGGCGATCTCGTCCGCGACGCCGCACTACACCGGCGTCACCTCGGTCGAGACCTCCCTGGACGACATCGACACCCGCCACCCCGACCTCGCCCGGCTGATCGGCGACGGTTCCGTGGCTGTGTACGGCGTGAACCGCGGCCTCGTCGCCCAGCGCAACAGCGGCGGCCACGTCAAGGTGTACGCCCAGTTCCGCGTGCCGCTGGACTGGCACACGGACCTGGACCTGGCCGAGGTCGAGGCCGTGCGATCAAGCCTGCTGGCTCTGTTCGACGGCTGGGCCGCTCCCGTCCTCGACCTCCTCCGCCACGGCACCGCTTTCGTCCACCGTCCCCTTTACGTCCTGCCCGTGTCCCACACCTGGGCCCACGTCCCCGGGGTGACGCTGCTGGGCGACGCCGCCCACCTGATGCCCCCATTGGGGGTGGGCGCGAACCTCGCGATGCTGGAAGGCGCCGAACTCGCCGAGTCCATCGCCGCCGCTCCCGGCCCTGGAGATCTGGACGAGGCCGTCCGCGCCTTCGAGGAACAGATGTGGGCACGGGCCGGCAGGTGGGCGAGAATCACGACGGCCGGTCTGGAACGCCTCGTGAGCCCGGACCCCGCCGAAGCCCTCGCCCTCTTCGACGAAGTCCAGCCGTCCTGACTGCCAAGCGCGATGTTCTCTGGTTGCTGTCCGGCCGCGCCGCCCACGGCCTCCCGGCCCTCCCGCGGGCCGATGCGCATCGGCCGGTCAGGCTTGTCCGGCTTCGGGATGCCGGATGCCGCGGCCGGTGTTGACGAGATCGGCGAGCAGAGCGACGACGGTGGCCACGCGGTTGGTCAGCGCGTCCTCGAACGGCTCTGGATCGTTCTCGAAAGCTCGCCGTTGAGGTGGAAGTAGCAGCGCCGTCATGCCGGCGATTCTGCGCGCTCGGGCACCGCCCCGGCCACTTCCCGGGAAGCGGTGGTGCGGGCGGGCAGGACGACAACGGCGAGCACCGCGGCAGCGAGGGAGAGCACGCCGCAGACCACCAGCACCAGGTCCATGCCGTGGACGAAGGCCGCGTGGGCCGAGGCGGCCAGCGCGGCGTCGTGCAGTTGCTGCGCCACCGCGTCCGCGCCGGAAACCGAGCCGCGGGCGGCGGCCGCGGCGTCGGCGGGCAGACGGTCGGTCACCAGCCGCCGCAGGTAGCCGAATCCGAGCAGGCTGCCCAGCGCGGCGATCCCGAGGACGCCGCCCACCTGCTGCACCGTCTCCAGCAGGCTGGTGCCCGCCCCGGCCCGGTCGGCCGGGAGGGTACCGATCGCCAGGCTGGTGGCGGGGACGACCGCGAGGCCGAAGCCGAGGCCGGTCAGCGCCAGCCAGAGAGCGGCGAAGCCGTAGCCGTCCGCAGGCCCGGTGGTCGCGCCGAGCAGCGCGCCGCCGGCGAGCAGGGTCAGGCCGAGGGCGATGACGGTGCGTGCGCCGAGGCGGGCGACCACCGGCTCGCCGGCCGCGGCGGCGGCCATCAGCCCGCCGATCAGCGGCAGCATCCGCAGACCGGTGCCGAGGGCGTCGGCGCCGAGCACGCCGGAGAGGTACTGCGGGAGGACGAAGAGGACGCCCATGACCGCGAAGTTGACGAAGACGGCGAGCAGCGCGCCCCAGCGGAACCCGGGGTCGGCGAGGAGCCGCAGGTCGACCAGCGGGCGCGGGTGGCGGCGCTCGTGCCAGAGGAAGGCTGCCAGCAACGCCAGGCCGAGCGGGAGCGAGACCAGGACCTGTGGGGCGGACCAGCCCTGCTCCGGGATCAGGATGGTGCCGTAGACCAGGGCCGTGATGCCGAGGGCGCTGAGCACGGTGCCCGGGGCATCGAACGGGCCGTCGACTCCGGGGCGGCGCTCGTGGCCTGCGTCGGAGGGGAGCAGCCAGGCGGCGGCGGCGAAAGCGAGGGCGACGACCGGCACGTTGAACAGGAAGACCGAGCCCCACCAGAAGTGCTGCAGCAGCCAGCCGCCGACGAGCGGACCGACCGGCAGGCCGAGTGCGGTCGCGGCGGTCCAGACACCGATGGCGCGCGGAAGTTCGTCCTTGTCGAAGACGCGGGGCAGGATCGCCATGGACAGCGGCATGATCGCCGCCGCGCCCAGGCCGAGCACGGTGCGGGCCGCGATGACGCCCGCGGCGGAGCCGGCGGCGGCGCCGCCGAGCGAGGCGAGACCGAACAGGGCCATGCCGCCGAGCAGCAGCCGCTTGTGGCCGAAGCGGTCGCCGAGCAGGCCGAACGGCAGCATGGCGATCGAGAGGGCGAGCAGGTAGCCGCCGCCGATCCACTGCAACTGGGCACTGTCGGCGGGCAGCCGGGCGGCCAGCGTGGGCAAGGCGACGCTGATGACGGTGCCGTCGAGCCCGACGATCAGCACGCTCAGGGTCAGCGCGGCCAACGCCAGCCAGCGGCGCGGGGAGCGGGGAAAGGCGGGGGCGGTCATGTCTGCCTCCTGGGGAGTCCGGAAACTGTTGGTGGACGGGGCCATCTCTGACACTGAATTTCCCTGGGGGATGAGCTGGTGGGGGGCGGTTCAGGCGGCGCGGCGGTAGTCGGTCAGGGGCCGGGTGCTGCGGGCCTGCAGGCGGCGCTCGGCCGCGCCGAGAGCCTTCATCAGCGGCAGGCGGGCGAGGGCGTCGCGGACGCACCGGCCGCCGTCGGTCTTGGGGATCATGAGGCGGACGTTCGGGCCGATCTGCTGCTTGCGGTCGACCAGCGGCCGGTGGACGGCGTTGTAGCGGGCGAACGCGGTCCGGTGGTCGCCGCCCGCGGCGGCCAGTTCCCCGGCCAGCCGGTAGGCGCCGGTCAGGGCCAGTTCGGCGCCCGCGCCCGAGGCGGGGGAGGCGCACCAGGCCGCGTCCCCGACCAGCGCGATCCGGCCGTTCGACCAGGAGTCCATCTGCACCTGGCCCAGGGAGTCGAAGTAGAAGTCGGGGTCGGCCAGGGCCGCATCCAGCAGGCCCCGGGTCGGCGCCCACGGGTGGTCGGCGAACTGCTCAGCGACCAGGCGCTTGTGCGCGGCGACGTCGCGGTGGTCGACTTCCAGCCGCTGCGAGCGGAACATGAAGTACGCCTTGGCCTGGGCGTGGTTGCCCGACCGGTAGATCCCGGTCATCTTGCCGGGGGTGTTGAACATCGTCACCCAGCGGTCCTCGCCCAGCGCGGCGTCGGCGTCGGCGAAGGCGAAGTAGTGGTCCTTGAACGCCACGAACCGCTCCTCGGGCCCAAACGCCAGCCGCCGGACGTTGGAGTGCATCCCGTCGGCGCCGATCACCAGGTCGAAGCGGCGGGCGGGCGCGTGCTCGAAGGTGACTGTCACCTCGTCGCCGTCCTGCTCCAGGGCGCGGATCGAGTCGCCGAACAGGATCTCGGCGTCCTCGGTCGCCTCGCGCAGCAGCGCGACCAGGTCACCGCGCATGATCTCCACCGAGCCGGGATCGCGGGTGTCGATCCGGGCGACGGCGCGGTCGGCGGCGTCGACGAACTTCATGCCGCGCACGTCGGTGGCCAACTCCCGCACCCGGGCCATCAGGCCCATCCGCTCGACCACGGTGACCGCGTCGTCGCGCACGTCCACGCCGTTGCCGCCGGCGCGCAGGTCGGGAGCGCGCTCGACGATGGTGGGCCGGAAGCCGTGCCGGGCCAGCCAGTGGGCCAGCGTCAGGCCGGCGATGCTCGCTCCGGAGATCAGGATCCGCTCGTTCATGGGGGGCTCCTCACGCTAGGATTAAGTGAAACGTGCGTTCCAGATGATTATGTGGAAGGAGCATTTCACTTGTCAACGCCTTCACCGGAACCCGCGCCCACGCCCAGGCGGCGCGCCGACGCCGTCCGCAACCGGGACCTCACCCTGGACGCCGCCATGGCGCTGCTGGCCGAACCGGGCACCTCCCTCACCGTCGAGGCCATCGCCAAACGCGCCGGACTGGGCGCCGCGACCGTCGTGCGCGCCTTCGGCGGCAAGGACGCCCTGCTGGACGCCGCCGTCGCCCGGCTACTGCAACCCGTCGTCGAGCGCGCCCGCACCCTGCTCGCCGAGACCACCCCCCACCAGGCCCTGTGCACCTTCCTGCGCGAGCTGATCGCCTTCCAGACAGCGCACCACGCCGTCAACGACCAGCTCGGCGGCCTCGACCTGCCCGCCACCACCGCGCTGCGCGCCGACCTGGTCGCCGCCGTCGAGGAGATGATCGACGGCGCCCGGCGCGACGGCGAGGTCCGCACCGACCTCGACCCCGCCGTCACCACCACGCTCATCGGCGCGACCGCCCTGGCCGTCGCCCGCGCCGAGCCCCCCTCACCCGGCCTCACCGACGCCTACCTCACCGTCCTGCTGGACGGCCTGCGCCCCCACAACTGAGGCGCGCGGGTCCAGCCGTGCCGGCAGCCGAGCCTTGCCCGTTTCCCTCCACCCAGGAGCCCAAGCCCATGAGGCTGCGGGGCTGCCGACCTTGTCGATGAAGGCCGGGAGGAGCCGGGGCTTGTGCGCTAACGGCCCAGCGGGGTCAAAGAGAGCGGAGCTGTCGTGGTGTGGCGCGGTGGACGAAGCCGGCCCATGCTCGTTCGAAGCCCTGCGCAGCCCATCCGGTTCGCTGTCCCCACCGGAGGTGGGAGGGCCGAAACCCCAGGTGCATGCTGTAGCGGGCACTGCGAGGCGCAGTCAGCCGGGTACCGCGGTGGAAGGTCCCCGTCTCGAAGGCGATGACCGTACCGGCCGGTCCGGCGCCGGATACCTCCGCCTCGTACAGTTCCAGGCTGCCGCTCCCGGCGAACGCGCGTGGCCTGGCCGCCCGTGTTGCTCGGCGGGCGTGGCGGCCAGGTCCATGTTCTCCACTGGTCCGGCCACGCCGGGCTCGTGCCGCAACGTGTCGGCCGCCCCTCGTGGGTGGTGGACGATGGTGACGTGGAGAACCTGCCCGACGACGTCCGCCATCACTGCGACGACGGCCCGGCGAGCGTGGCCGCAGTCCGTGAGCTGGCCTCAGGCGACCTCGACGAAACCCGGCATGAGACGGCGGTGGACGCGCTGGCGGACCTGATCGTGAACGGTGCGGGACCGGCGGCCCGGGAGTCCGCAGTGATCGCGCTGGCGGAGATCGACCAGGACAAGGCCACCACCGCCCTCTACCGGATGTTCGATCGTCACGGCGGCCACGGTTCCGCCGGGCGGTTGCTGGCGTACTTCACCGGCGAGGACGAATCCCCGACCGAGGAGCTCATCGCGAGCCTGCCAGGAATCGGCAACTTCCTCGGGGCGCTGACCTCGGCCGCCTTGGGCGAACGCGGCGCCGCCGCGGTCCCGGCGGTGCACGCGGCGCTCCGCGCGTTCCCCTTCCCTTCCCGGCACGGCGCCGACCACTGGTTCCGGGACGAGTCGACCAAGTACCGGCTGATGTACGCCCTCGGGAGGGCCGGCGCGGCCGCGGCGCCCGCGACGCCGACCCTGCTGGCCGTCCTGGAGGACGAGGAGATCTACCGGGACACCCGGCACCAGGCGAAGGTGACCCTGCAAGCGATCGGCCTCCCGGAGACGGCCGACACGATCGCCGCCGAGATCCGGCGGCGGGCCGACCTTGCCGTCCACGACGAGGACGACGGTTTCAGCCTTCTGCTCGATGTGCTGCTGGGCATGCCGCCCTCGGCCCTGGCAGCCTCCCGCGAGGTCGGACCGGCGCTGGAGGCGGTGCGGCGCCGCTTCGGCGACGGCATCAGGACGTATGAGGAAGACGGCGAACTCCGCGAGTACACCGTCTTTGGGATACGGCTGCATCGACGAGAAGATCACCGAGCAGATCAAGAAGTGAGCAGCCCGCGGATGGGGGAGGCGACCGTGTCGAGCGCGATCTTCTGGAAGTCGCCCGTGCCGGGGTCTTCGGCTGATCGATAATCTCAACGTTGAGATGCTTCGAGGGGGTGCGATGGCGGACGCGGTGGACGCGATTTTGGCGCAGTGGGCGCGTGAGCGTCCCGACCTGGACGTGTCGGCGATGGGCGTCATCGGGCGGATCTCGCGGGCGCAGCAGCTGCTGGGCCGGGAGCTGAAGGCCTTCTTCGCCGCGCACGGCCTGGAGCGCTGGGAGTTCGACGTGTTGGCGACGCTGCGCCGGCACGGGGCCCCCTATGAGCTGACGGCGGGGGCGCTGCTGAAGGCGGCGATGGTGACCTCGGGCGCGATCACCAACCGGATCGACCGGCTGGAGGCCAAGGGGCTGGTCGAGCGGGTCCGCGACGCCGGTGACCGGCGGTCGGTGCGGGTTCGGCTGACCCCGCGGGGTCTGGAGGTCGTGGACGAGCTGCTCGGCCTGCACACCGCCAACGAGGACCGGCTGCTGGCGGGGCTGGACCCGGCCGGCCGTGACCGCATCGCCGCCGCGCTGCGCACGCTGCTGGAGTCGCTGGGCGACACCTCTCTCGGCTAGGTGGGCAGGTCGCGGATGGCGCGGGTGGCGCGGCGGGCGATGGCGGCCAGGTGCGGGGCGAGTTCGGGTGGGTCGAGCAGGGTGTAGTCGACGGGCAGCAGGGCGACGCGGTGGGCGAGGAACCGCAGTGAGTCCGACCGGGTGTGCAGCAGGCAGGCGTGGTCGCCGGCGGGTTCCAGGACGCCCTGCCAGGCGGTGACGTGCTCGGCGGCCTCGGTGATGGGGGCGTGCAGCAGGAGCCGCGCGCGGATCGTCCCGGATCCGCCGGCGAGGGCGTCCATGGTCCAGGAGACGGGGTCGGCGCCGCCGGGCAGTTCCCGTTCGGGGCCGCGCATCCCGGTGCGGTGGGGGTCGGTGATGCGGTCGGCGCGGAAGGTGCGCCAGCCGGCGCGGTCCTCGTCGTGGGCGAGCAGGTACCAGCGGCGGGCGGCGGTGAGGAGCCGGTGCGGCTGTGCCAGCCGCCGGGTCCGCTGCCCGCCGGCGGCGGTGTAGGTGAAACGGACCATCTCGCGGGTGACGCAGGCGGCGGCGAGCAGGGCCAGGACGGCGGACTCGGCGGGGGGCGGCGCGCCGTCGTGCGGCGGGAGCGGCGCTGCGGCCTCGGTGAGCGCGGCGACGCGCTGCCGGAGCCGGTGGGGCAGGACCTGTTCGAGTTTGGCGAGGGCGCGCAGGGAGGTGTCCTCGATGCCGGTGACGGCACCGGCGGCGGCGGTGCGCAGGCCGATGGCGATGGCGGTGGCCTCCTCGTCGTCCAGCAGCAGCGGCGGCATCGCGGTGCCGGCGGTGAGGCGGTAGCCGCCGGTGTTGCCGTGGGTGGCGTGGACGGGGTAGCCGAGGCCGCGGAGCCGGTCGATGTCGCGGCGGATGGTGCGGGCGGTGACGCCGAGCCGCGCGGCCAGTTCGGTGCCGGACCATTCGCGGGGCGTCTGCAGCAGGGACAGCAGCCGCAGCAGCCGCCCGGACGGATCACGCATGTTCGCCATCCTGCCGTCCTGCTAGGACGTTCGCTGACCTATTGGCGGTCTAGCGTCGCCGGAACCGGGACGGAGGGCCCGTCCCGCAACGGCAAGGGGAGGCACGCCATGCTGCGAGGATTCGCGACCATCAGCCTGTGGGCGGACGACCTGGAGGCCGCCGGGGACTGGTACGCCGAGCTGCTGGGCGTCCGCCCGTACTTCAGCGCCCCGGGCCCGGACGGCCGCGCCGCCTACTACGAGTTCCGGGTGGGGGACTACGCGCACGAGCTGGGCCTGGTCGACGCCCGGTTCCGTCCCGGTGGCCCGGGCACCGGGGAGCCCGGCGGCGCGATCATGTACTGGCACGTGGACGATCTGGAGGCGGCGGTGGCCAGGCTGCTGGCGATGGGCGCCCGCGAGCACGAGAAGATCACCGAGCGCGGTGAGGGGTTCGTGACCGCGTCGGT
Source organism: Actinomadura formosensis NBRC 14204 (assembly GCF_001552155.1). Classification (GTDB taxonomy): domain Bacteria; phylum Actinomycetota; class Actinomycetes; order Streptosporangiales; family Streptosporangiaceae; genus Spirillospora; species Spirillospora formosensis. The sequence continues at coordinate 35,798 of NZ_BCQQ01000060.1, forward strand.
GATCGACCCGTTCGGCAACCTCGTGGGCGTGATGTCCAACGCCCACTACCTGGAGGTCCTGGCCGGGGCCGCACCGCGCCGGCCCGCCGGGGAGGCGGGCCCCGGCGGGCCGGCGCGGGTCAGGCGCCGACGTACTGGCGCAGGTGGCGGGCGGTGAGGGTGTCGGCCCCGGCGACCAGATCGGCGGGGGTGCCGGTGAAGACGATCTCGCCGCCGTCGCTGCCGGCGCCGGGCCCGAGGTCGATGATCCAGTCGGCGTGCGCCATGACGGCCTGGTGGTGCTCGATGACGATGACGGTGTTGCCGGCGTCGACGAGCCGGTCCAGCAGGGCCAGGAGCTGGTCGACGTCGGCGAGGTGCAGGCCGGTGGTGGGTTCGTCGAGGATGTAGACGGCGGCCTTCTCGGCCATGTGGATGGCGAGCTTGAGGCGCTGCCGCTCACCGCCGGACAGGGTGGTGAGCGGCTGGCCGAGGGTCAGGTAGCCCAGGCCGACGTCGGCGAGGCGGTCCAGGACGGCGCGGGCCTGCGGCGCCGGCGGGCCTGCGGTGAAGAACTCGCGGGCCTCGGCGACCGACATGGCCAGGACCTGGCTGATGTCCTTGCCGCGCAGCGTGTGGGTGAGGACCTCGGCGGTGTAGCGGCGGCCCTCGCACTCCTCGCAGACCGAGGCGACGCCGGCCATCATCGCCAGGTCGGTGTAGACCAGCCCGATGCCCTTGCAGGTGGGGCAGGCGCCTTCGGAGTTGGCGCTGAACAGGGCGGCCTTGACGCCGTTGGCCTTGGCGAACGCGGTGCGGATCGCATCCAGCAGCCCGGTGTAGGTGGCGGGGTTGCTGCGGCGGGATCCGCGGATGGGGGACTGGTCGACCACGACGACGCCGTCGCGTCCGGGCAGCGCCCCGTGGATGAGGGAGCTCTTGCCGGACCCGGCGACGCCGGTGACGGCGGTGAGGACGCCGAGGGGGATCTCGGCGTCGACGTTCTTGAGGTTGTGCAGGTCCGCGCCCTTGATCGACAGGTGCCCGGCCGGCTCGCGGACCGTGTCGCGCAGCCGGGCGCGGTGGTCGAGGTGGCGTCCGGTGAGGGTGCCGGACGCGCGGAGCCCGGCCAGGTCGCCGGTGTAGCACACCCGCCCGCCGGAGGCGCCGGCGCCGGGGCCGAGGTCGACGATGTGGTCGGCGATCATGATCGTCTCGGGCTTGTGCTCGACGACCAGGACGGTGTTGCCCTTGTCGCGCAGCCGCAGCAGCAGGTCGTTCATGCGCGCGATGTCGTGGGGGTGCAGCCCGGCGGTGGGCTCGTCGAAGACGTAGGTGACGTCGGTGAGGCTGGAGCCCAGGTGGCGGACCATCTTGACGCGCTGCGCCTCGCCTCCCGACAGGGTGGTGGACTCGCGGTCCAGGCTGAGATAGCCGAGACCGATCTCGACCAGGGAGTCCAGGGTGCCCTGCAGGGTGGCCAGCACGGGCGCGACGGACGGGTCGGTGATCTCGCGGACGAACCCGGCCAGGTCGCTGATCTGCATGGCGGCGCAGTCGGCGATGTTGCGGCCGGCGATCCGGCTGGCCAGGGCGGCGGGGTTGAGCCGGGCGCCGCCGCATGCGGCGCAGGCGCTGAAGGTGACGGCGCGGTCGACGAACGCGCGGATGTGCGGCTGCAGGGTCTCCTTGTCCTTGCCGAGGTACAGGCGCCGCACCTTGACCAGCAGCCCCTCGTAGGTGGTGTTGATCCCGCTGCTTTTGATCTTGATGGCGGGTTTGTTGAGGAAGTCGTCCCACTGGGCGGGGGTGTAGTCGCGCACCTTGGCGTCGGGGTCGACCAGGCCGGACTCGGCGATCACCTTCCAGTACCAGGAGCCGACGGCAAAGCCCGGGACGGTGATGGCGCCCTCGTTCAGCGACAGGTCGCGGTCGACGAGCTGGTCGATGTCGACCCGCGAGGCGCGGCCGAGGCCCTCGCAGGCGGGGCACATGCCCTCGGCGTTGTTGAAGCTGAACGCCGAGGAGGTGCCGGCGTGCGGCCGGCCGATCCGGCTGAAGATGATCCGCAGCATGGTGTGGGCGTCGGTGGCGGTCCCGACGGTGGAGCGGGCGTTGCCGCCCATCCGTTCCTGGTCGACGACGATCGCGGCGCTGAGGTTGCGCAGCGCGTCGACGTCCGGGCGGCCGACGGGCGGCATGAACCCCTGCACGAACGCGGTGTAGGTCTCGTTGATCAGCCGCCGCGACTCGGCGGCGATGGTGCCGAACACCAGCGACGACTTGCCCGACCCCGACACGCCGGTGAACACGGTGAGGCGGCGTTTGGGGACGTCCAGGTCGACGCCGGCGAGGTTGTTCTCCCGGGCGCCGCGGACCTCGATGACGTCGTGGGCGTCGGCGGCGGCGCGCCCGCCCGGCGGCGGAGCCGTCGGCTGGACGGACATGGGGGCTCCTTAATGACTTAGACTGTAAAGAGAAGGATCAGTTTATGCCATAAGGAGATATGGCTTGGTCGTCTTCGCCGGGCAGGGTGATCCGCGCCGCTCGATGGAACTGCTGTGGCGCGCGCCGGGGCCGTCCCGCCACGGGCCGGGGCCGAAACCGGGCCTGAGCGTGGAACTGATCGTGGACATCGCGATCGCCGTCGCCGACGAGGCGGGAATGGCGGCGCTGTCGATGCGCGCGGTCGGTGAGCGCCTCGGCCGCACGGCGATGGCCCTCTACACCTACGTCCCGGGCAAGAGCGAACTGGTCGACCTGATGTACGACCGGGCGCTGGCCGAGCTGCCCGCCGGCTACGACCTTGCGGGGGGCTGGCGGCCGGCACTGATGCGCTGGGCACAGGACTCCTGGGAGTTCTACCTGCGGCATCCGTGGATGCTGCAGGTCTCCCAGGCCCGCCCGGTGCTGGGCCCCAACGAGTACCGGGCGCTGGAGGCGCTGCTGGGCGTCCTGACCGCGACCGGGCTGGACGCGCGGCGTGTCCGGCGGGCGGTGTCGGCGCTGGCGAGCGTGGTGCGGGGCACGGCGCAGACCCTCGCCGAGTCGCGGCAGGCGGCACAGGCGACGGGCCTGTCGGAGGAGCAGTGGTGGTACGGCCGCACCGACGCCCTGGAGGAGGTGGCACCCGGGTTCGGCGAGTGCTTCCCCCTGGTGTCCAGGCTGTACGGCAGTGCGCAGCCCGCCGGCCACGACGATGTCCCGTACCTGGAGCAGGCGGCGCGGGAGGCGTTCGAGGACGGTCTTGAACTCGTCCTGGACGGCATCGACGCCGCCATCGCCCGCACCTGAACCCGGTGCCGGCGGGGCCGGGGTGTGAGGTGCATCTCGCCCGGCCCGGCAGACGTCACATTCGTGAGGCCCGGGCGCTCATATCAGTATGGGAACTTTCGTGGTCCAGCCACGCGAGGCGGTCTGCCACACCCTGCTGTACGCCGCGCACCACGCATTCCGCCGGGACCTGGACCGGCTGGCGGCGGCCGTGGCGGCGGGCAAGGGCGGGGCCGCGCACGTCCGCGCGGGCTGGGACAACTTCAAAGATCAGCTGGACATGCACCATGACCTGGAGGACCGGCTGCTGTGGCCGCGGGTGCGGGAGGCGGTCGCGGGGCGCCGCGCCGAGCGGGCGGTGCTGGAGGAGATCCGCGCCGAGCACACCGGGATCGGCCCGCTGGTCGCCGATGTCGACGCGGCGCTGGGGGACCGCGGCGCCGCGCCGGGCGCGGTGCGGACGTTGCGGGAGGCGCTGGAGGCGCATCTGCGGCACGAGGAGGCGACCGCGCTGCCGCTGGCCGAGGCGGTGCTGGCGCCGGGGGAGTGGCGGGCGCTGGCCGTCGAGGCCGGCGCCCGCTGCCGGGCCGGCGTGCCGCTGTTCGTGCCGTGGGTGGTGGACGGGATCGCGCCGGTCGAGCGGAGCCGGTTCCTGACGGCGCTGCCCCGGCCGCTGCGGGAGCGCAACCGGGTGATGTGGGAGCCCCGCTACCGCAGACGCCGTCTGTGGAGCCCCTGAGCCCGCCCCCCGGGGGGGCGGCACGGGTCACCGGTGCGGCGCTGGCGGCCAGGACGGGACGGCCGCCGCGGGACGGGGTCGAAAGCAGGTGGTGAGAAGGGCCAGGACGGCGACGCCAGCGGTGAGCCAGGCGGCGTAGTCGCCGATGTGGCCGGAGTGCAGCGCGTGCAGGCGGGCGGCGGTGACCGCGCCGGCGGCACGTCCCGCCCGCCGGGAACGCCGACCGGCCCCGCCGCGCGGCGGGGTGGCGGGC
>NZ_BCQQ01000061.1 GCF_001552155.1 Actinomadura formosensis NBRC 14204
TGGCGGGCACGCGCCGCCGCCGCGACCGGGCCCGCGCGTTCGCCGCCCGCCTGGCCGCCGCGCATCCGATCGGCCCGCAGTGGCGCGGCTGGCTGCGCCCCGGCACCATCGTCTGCCGCTGCGAGGACACCACCTACGGCGACCTCTGCCGCGTGGCCGAAGACCCCGCACAGGGCGCGGCCCGCGCCGTGAAACTCTCGACGCGCGCCGGGCTGGGCCCCTGCCAGGCCCGGATCTGCGGCCCCACAGTCGCCGATCTGCTGTCCGGCCGGGTGGACGCGGCGAACCCGCACCACCGCCCCATCACCCAGCCGATCCGGCTCGCTGAACTTGCCAATCCCCCTAGTGACACACATGACCCAAAGGAGAGCGCCCGATGAGTGGCACCCAGCTTCAGAGTCTCGGCGGCGTCATCGTGGCCACGGCGCTGCCGTACCGCGAGGATGCCGCCGCCCCCGCCGGGCTCGCCGTCGACCATGACGCCTACGCCGAGCACTGCCGCTGGCTGGTCGACAACGGCTGCCGTGGAGTCGGCCCCAACGGGTCGCTGGGCGAGTACTCGGCGCTCACCGACGAGGAGCGCCGCCGCGTCGCCCGCACCGCCGTCGAGGCCGTCGGCGCCGACGGTGTCGTGGTCGTCGGTGTGCACGGCCCCGGTTTCCACCAGGCGCGGCAGTGGACGGAGATCGCCGCCGAGGACGGCGCGGACGGCGTGCTGTGCCTGCCGCCCACCATGTACCGGGCCAACCCCGCCGAGGTCATCGCCCACTACGAGGCCGTCGCGTCGGTCGGGCTGCCGGTCATGGTCTACAACAACCCGATCGACACCAAGGTCGACCTGACGCCCGAGCTGCTCGGTGAGATCGCGCAGATCGACGGTATCGTGGCGGTGAAGGAGTTCTCCGGTGACGTCCGGCGCGTCCTGGAGATCAAGGAGAGGGCGCCCGGCCTGGAGGTCGTCGCGGGCGCCGACGATGTGGTTCTGGAGTCTTTGCTGGTGGGTGCGACCGGCTGGTTCGCCGGCTTCCCCAACGTGTTCCCCGCCGAGTCGGCGCGGCTGTACGAGCTGGCCACCGCCGGGAAGCTGGAGGAGGCCCGCGCCCTGTACGAGCCGCTGGTCGCGGCGTTCCGCTGGGACTCGCGGACCGAGTTCGTCCAGGCCATCAAGCTCGGCATGGACCAGGTCGGCCGGTACGGCGGCCCGTGCCGCCCGCCGCGCGGGCCGCTCAGCGCCGCGCAGCGCGCCGCCATCACCGCCGACATGGACCGCGCTATCGCCGCGCTCCGGGAGCAGGCCGCCTGATGCGCTCGATCCGGTCGATCAGCGCGGTCGACTCGCACACGGAGGGGATGCCGACCCGGGTCGTCACCGGCGGCGTCCCCCCCGTCCCCGGCGCCACCATGGCCGAGCGCCGCGACCACGCCATCCGGCACCTGGACGGGCTGCGCCGCTTCCTGGTGGACGAGCCGCGCGGCCATTCCGCGATGAGCGGCGCGCTGCTGCAGCCCCCGACCCGGCCGGACGCCGACTGGGGCGTCCTCTACGTGGAGGTCAGCGGGTTCCTGCCGATGTGCGGGCATGGCACCATCGGCGTCGCGACCGTCCTGGTCGAGACCGGGATGGTGCCGGTGACCGAGCCCGAGACGATCGTCCGGCTGGACACCCCGGCGGGGCTGGTCGAGGCGCGTGTCGCCGTCCGCGACGGTGTCGCCGAGCACGTCACCCTCCGCAACATCGCCTCGTTCGCGCTCCGGCAGGACGCCGTCGTGTCCGTGCCGGGGCTCGGCGACGTCCGCTACGACCTGGCCTACGGCGGCAACTTCTACGCCATCACCGACCTTGAGCCGCTCGGCCTGCCCTTCGACCGGGCGCGCAAGGACGACATCCTCAAGGCCGGGCTGGCGATCATGGCCGCGATCAACGACACCGATCCGCCCGCCCACCCGGCCGATCCGCTGATCACGGGCTGCAAGCACGTCCAGTTCCTGGCGCCCGGATCCAGCGCCCAGCACTCGCGCAACGCGATGGCCATCCACCCCGGCTGGTTCGACCGCTCACCCTGCGGCACCGGCACGTCCGCGCGCATGGCGCAGCTGCACGCGCGCGGCGAGCTTCCGCTGCACACCGAGTTCGTCAACGAGTCCTTCATCGGCACCCGCTTCACCGGACGGCTGGTGGGCGCCACCGAGGTGGCCGGGCTCCCCGCCGTCATCCCCGAGTTCACCGGGCGGGCCTGGATCACCGGCACCGCCAACTACCTGCTCGACCCCGCCGATCCCTTCCCCGAAGGTTTCGTTCTCTGACAAGGAGTCGCGATGACACCGGACCAGGCCGTCAGCGCCGCCGTGTCCGCCGCGCCCGGATGGGCGTCCGCCGCACCGGAGACGCGTGCCGGTGCCCTGGTGGCCGTCGCCGGCGCGCTGGAGGCCGCCCGGGACGAGCTGGTCGCCCTCGCCGACGAGGAGACCCACCTCGGTCCCGCCCGGCTGAACGGCGAGCTCACCCGGACGACGTTCCAACTGAGGCTGTTCGCCGACGAGGTCCGTGCGGGCGCCTTCTATGACGCCCGCATCGACGCACCCGACCCGGCATGGCCCACCGGCCCCCGCCCCGACCTGCGCCGGTACCGCACGGCCACCGGGCCCGTGCTGGTGTTCGCCGCGAGCAACTTCCCGTTCGCGTTCAGCGTCGCCGGCGGCGACACCGCGTCGGCGTGGGCGGCGGGCTGCCCCGTCGTGGTCAAGGCGCACCCCGGCCATCCGCGGCTGTCGCGCCGGACCGCGGAGGTCATCGCCGGCGCCGGTCTCCCGGACGGGGTGTTCGCCCTGATCGAGGGCGAGGACGCCGGCGTCGAGGCGCTGCGGCACCCCGGTCTCGCCGCCGCCGCGTTCACCGGCTCCGAGCAGGGCGGCCTCGCGCTCGCGCGGATCGCGGCGGAACGCCCGGTGCCGATCCCCTTCTACGCCGAGATGGGCAGCGTCAACCCGGCCGTGGTCACGCCCGGCGCCGCCGAGGCGCGCGCCAAGGAGATCGTCAACGGCTACACCGCGTCCCTCACCCTGGGCGCGGGCCAGTTCTGCACCAACCCCGGCCTGATGTTCGCCCCCGCCGCGCTGCTGGACGGGATCGCCGGGCGCCTCCGGGAGATCGCCGGCGCCCCGATGCTGAACGACCGCATCAGGTCCGGTTACCTGGTCGCCGCGAGCACGCTGGACGCACGTCCCGGCGTCCGCCGCCTCGTCTGGCCGGACGACGAGATGTCCCTGACGCCCCGCCTGCTCACCATGGACCTGGACGCCTTCAAGGCCGACCGCGACGCGGCGTCCGAGGAGTGCTTCGGGCCGCTCGGGCTCGTCGTCACCTACGACCGCCTCTCCGACCTCCCGGACGTCCTCGCGGCCCTGCCCGGCCAGCTGACCGCCTCCCTGCACGCCGAACCCGGCGAGACGGGGGACCTCGCGGACCTCGCCGCCGTGCTCACCGGCCGCAGCGGGCGCGTCCTGTGGAACCAGTGGCCCACCGGCGTCTCCGTCACGAACGCGATGCAGCACGGTGGCCCCTACCCGGCCACGACGGCACCCGCCACCACCTCGGTGGGCACCGCCGCGATCGAGCGCTTCCTGCGTCCCATCGCGTTCCAGGGCTGGCCGCAGGACCTCCTCCCGCCGCCCCTCCGCGACGACAACCCGTGGAAGGTCCCGCAGACCCTTCGCTGACCGGCCGGTCTCAGGCGCGCGGGTACGCGGTGGGATGGGTGTCGTCGGTGTCGTAGCCGAGGTCGTGCACGACATCGACGACGCCCTCGGTCGCGGCCGTCATGCGGACGACGATGGGGATGAGGCTCTTCAGCTCGACGCGCCCGGTGAGGTGCACGACCCCTTCCTGGACGCGGACGTGCAGCTCGGCGGGGTCCTGCCACAGCTTGCAGATCAGGACGTCCCGGATGACCTCGTCCCGGATGTCGGCGTCGGAGCGGTGGAACACCCGCAGCAGGTCGCGGCGGGCCACGATGCCGGCGAGGTGCCCGTCGTCGGCGACGACGGGCGCGGCCTTGAAGCCGTGGGCGTTCAGCAGCCGGGCCGCCTCGGGGATCGGGGTGTGCGGGGCGACGGTCACGACCGGGGCGCTCATCAGCCCGCGGGCGTCGACGGCCCCCGCCTTGGCCTCGGCCTCGGCGTGCCGTCGCAGCCTGAGCCGCCGCTGCTGGACGGGGCCGCCCTTGTACTCCTCCTTGCGGAGCAGGTCGGCCTCGCTGACGATGCCGGCGAGGCGGCCGCCGTCGTCCAGCACGGGGACGGAGCTGATCCCGTGCTCGGCCATGGTGTCCGCGATCTCGGCGAACGGGGTGTCCTCGGTCACCGTCACGACCTTGGTCGTCATGACGTCCGCTACGGTCCGGCGTTTCATGGTCTCCTCCAGGGCTCGGCGGTGGTCAGACGGTCTCGGTGGACGTGGCGGTGTGGTCGGCGCAGATCACGACGGGGCAGGTCGCCCTCGTGCGCACGACCGGGACGGTGTCGCCGCCGAGCGGGTTGCCGTGCTCGGAGTGCGCCCGGGCGCCGAGCACCAGCAGTTCGGCGTGTTCCGCCGCCTTGACCAGGGCCATTCCGGGTTCCCCGCGCACGATCCGGAGCCGGGTCGTCAGGTGCTGGCCGCGGGGCAGCGCGTGCGCCACCAGGTCGCGCAGCCGCAGCCATTCCCGGGCGGTGCGCAGCGGGCGGGGCCCGGCACCGCCGTCCGGCTCCAGGACGCGGACGACATCGAGGCGTGCGCGTCGCTCGGTGGCCTCGCGGGCGGCCCGGCGCAACGCGGCCATGGAGTTGGGGGACCCGTCGACGCCGACGACGACGGAGCGGTATTCGGGCAGGACCTGCATCGCTGACCTCCGTGTCTCACCTCCACACTCACACCCGGACCGGGCACGGGTCAGTGCCGAGCGTCCTTCCTGCCCGGGACCTTCGGCTCTTACCCGCAAGGACCACGCGCCTCACGCTGGACACACGCCAAGGAGCCTGAAACAGGAGGTGAGCGAGGTGCTCGTCGTCCACCGTGAGAACGATGCCTTCGCCGTGCTCGTCCGGGACCACGTCATCCATGTGGATCAGCCGTACGCGGCGGGCGGGATGGATCGCGGGCCGACAGCGGTGGAGTTGTTCGTGGCGTCGCTGGCCGCCTGCGCGGCGCACTACGCGCGCCGCTACCTGGCGCGGCACGGCCTGCCCGCCACGGGGCTGGAGGTCAGCGCCGACTTCGCCATGGGCGCGGGCAGCCCGGCCCGGGTGTCACGCGTCGACCTGCGCCTGCGCCCGCCCGCCCGGCTCTCCGACGAGCAGATCAAGGGGATGATGGCCGCGGTCGGACGCTGCACGGTCCACAACTCGCTGATCGATCCGCCGCGTATCGGCGTTCACCTGGAGAGCGAGGCCCAGGCCGCTTGACCGGGCACGGGCGGGACGGAGGGGGACGGGACCGGCGTGTCAGCCGGTCTCGTCCGAGGTGTCGATGCGCTCGGTGGTCACGCCCCCCGCGTGCAGCGGGATGCGCCGGCCGGTGATCTTGTGCGGGGTCAGCCGCACGATGTACGCCTTGGTGGAGCGGATCCACGGGGCGAGCGCCAGAGCCCGGAGGCGCTCGATCTCGGCCGGGTCGGTGATCAGCTCGGGGCGGCCGGTGACCAGCACGCTCCACGCGGTGCGCAGCGCGGGTTCGAAGTCGTCCGCCTCGAAGGTGAGGGGACGGCCGTTCCGGATGGCGTCGAGCTTGGCGCCGGCCGCGGTGGCGAAGACGAGCGCGTCCCCGTCCAGGAGGAAGTTGACCGGCAGGACGGTGACGGTCCCGTCGGTCTCGGCCCAGGCGATCCGCCCCACCGGGATGTTCTGGAGCAGGTCCAGGCAGGCGGCGGTGTCGAGTGGCTGCAGGTCGGCGGTCATGTTCCCTCGATGATGTCACACGCGCCCGGGGGCGCCGGAGGCGAGTAGACCCGCGCCCAGCGCGGTGGTCATGCCGCCGAGGCAGCTCACCAGCAAGGTCAGCTGCCAGGCCTGGTACGCCGACATCAGCGAGGCCCGCAGCATCTCGCCGGTGAAGGCGGTCCGCTGGAGTTCGGCCAGTTTCTCGTCGTCGCCGCCGTTCGCCCGCGCCTCGGCCAGTCCGGCGCCGAGCTGCGCGTAGGTGCGTCCGCCGGTGGCGCCGGCGAGATTGCGCTTGATCAGCCTGGCGTAGGCCCGGGCCTGTCTCCCGGTCTCCACCCGCCGTCCGGCGTAGGCCGCCAGGTCGTCCGGGATACGGCCCTCGTCCGGGAAGGTGATCTCCTGTGCGGCCAGTTCGCCGCGGATCTCCCTCCTGCCCTGGCCGGCGCGCACCAGCATCGCCGGCCCGGCGACGAGCATGGCGGCGCCGACGGCGTCGAGCGGGGACACTCCACGACAGGACTTCTTACGCATGCGGTGCATCTCCTTCACGGCCTTCCACACCTGTCCGAGCCTGCCGTGACAACGGGGCGGCGAGTAAGGGCTTTGGTCCTGATCAGCGGGGCCGTTCGGCCCCGGACACGGTCACGGGACGTTCGCCCCTGCCGTCCCCCGCCCCGCCGATTCCACGCTGGAAGCGGACAGACGACTGACGAAGGAGGGGGCTCATGCAAGCGCTGGTGTACCACGGACCCGGCCGCAAGGCATGGGAGGAGGTTCCGAAGCCGCAGATCGTCGAGGACGGCGACGCGGTGGTGCGGGTCGACGCGGTGACGATCTGCGGAACCGACCTGCACATTCTCAAGGGGGACGTTCCGGCGGTGACCGACGGGCGCATCCTCGGCCACGAGGCGGTCGGCACCGTCGAGTCCGTCGGCCCGTCCGTACGGACCGTCAAGCCCGGCGACCAGGTACTGGTGTCGTGCATCACCGCGTGCGGGACGTGCCGGTTCTGCCGCGAGGGCCGCTACGGGCAGTGCCTGGGCGGTGGCGGCTGGATCCTCGGCCACAAGATCGACGGAACGCAGGCCGAGTACGTGCGGGTGCCGTTCGCCGACACCTCGGTCTACCCGCTTCCCGAGGGCGTCCCCGCGCAGGACGTGCTGATGCTGGCCGACATCCTGCCGACCGGCTACGAGGTCGGCGTGCTGAACGGCGCCGTCCAGCCCGGCGACACCGTCGCGGTGGTGGGCGCCGGCCCGATCGGCCTTTCGGCGATCATGGGCGCGCAGCTCTTCAGCCCCGGCGGCATCATCGCGATCGACCAGGCCGACAGCCGGCTGGACGCCGCCAAGCGGTTCGGCGCCGACACCACGATCAACAACTCCCGGGAGGACGCACTGGAAGCCGTCCGGGAACTGACCGACGGACTCGGCGCGGACGTGACCATCGAGGCCGTCGGCGTCCCCGACACCTTCGAGCTGTCGGTGGCACTGGCCCGCCCGGGCGGCCGGATCGCCAACATCGGGGTGCACGGCGCCCCCGCCTCACTGCACCTGGAGGAGCAGTGGATCCGTGACATCACGATCACGACGGGCCTGGTGGACACCTTCTCCACGCCCACCCTGCTCCGCCTGCTCGCCGGCCGCCGCCTCGACGCCGGCCGGTTCATCACCCACACCTTCCCGCTGAACGAGTTCATCGAGGCCTACGAGATCTTCGCCGACGCCGCCCACACCGGCGCCCTGAAGGTCGTCCTGACCCGCTGAACCCGGGAGAGCCGCAGCCGCGCCGTGCTCGACGGCGCGGCTGCGGCTCTCCCCGGTCTCAGCCATCGGCGAATCCGGCGTCGGTTCCCCTGGCCTGCTCTTCCTCGGTCATGCGTATCCGGAAGAGGCGGAATGCGCATCGTCGGTTTCGGTGGGCTGCTCAATGGGAGCGCCCGTTCGCGGGCCGCGCGGGAAGAGGCGGTCACCCGGATGCACGCATGGGGTTATCTGGACACCGAGGCGCCGGGACCCGACGGGGGCGGCGACGGGCACCGGGCACCCTCCGAGCGCGCCAAGGCGGGCGCCTCCCGGTCGAGGAAGGGCTGACGGCGATGACGACGATGTCTCGCGAGAAGTACGCGAGCATGTACGGCCCCTCCGAGCCCAATGTGCTGCCGGCGTCGACCAACCCGACACTGCCGTACACGGCGGGCTCGGTCGACGAACTGCTCGACATGACCATGGTCTGCCATCACCACAGCTACGACGTCCCCGAGGACCTGGCGTTCGCCGAAAGCCGCGTCCGCGCCGAGACCATCGCCGCGGAGACCGTCCTTCACGACCTCGGCATCATCAGCATCATCGGCTCGGACTCCCAGGCCATGGGGCGGGTCGGTGAGACGGTCACCCGGGCCTTCCAGGTCGCGCACCACTGCAAGGACAAGCGCGGCCCCCTGCCCGAGGACTCCTCGCGCAACGACAACCACCGTGTCCTGCGCTTCCTGGCCAAGGTCACCATCAACCCGGCCCGCACCTGCGGCATGGCCGACACGATCGGGTCGCTGGAGGACGGCAAGCTCGCCGACATCGTGCTGGGGCCGATCCGCTCCTTCGGGGCGAAACCGTTCATGGTCATCAAGGGCGGGCTGATCAGCTGGGCCCAGACGGGGGACCCGAACGCCTCGCTTCCCACCCCGCAGCCGGTGTACTTCCGGCCGGCGTTCGGGGGGGTCGGCAAGGCGCTGCAGAAGACCTGCGTGACCTTCATGTCGGATGCGGCGATCTCCGAGGGCGTGCCCGAGAAACTCGAACTGGAGCGGCTCGTCCAGCCGGTACGGCAGTGCCGCACCGTCGACAAGCGGCACATGATGCACAACTCCACGCTGGCGGAGGTCAGGGTCGACCCGGAGACCTACCGGGTCACCGTCGACGGGGAGCCCGTCACCATCGAGCCGGCGACGAAACTGCCGTTGAACCGGCTGTTCTTCATCGCATGACACGCGGGGCCGCGGAGACCGAGGGGCTGGAGCGGCTGCTGGCGCAGCTCCAGCTCACCGACTCCGGTTTTCCCAGCGGGCTGTACACGCTCTCGCACGGCTTGGAGGGCTACGTCCAGCTCCGTCTCGTCGAGCCGGAGGACCTGCGCGACCTGGTCCGCGACCTGGTGCGCGCGGCGGGCACCGCCGATGCCGCGGCGCTCGCGCCGGCGCACCGGGCGGTGGCCGCGGACGACTGGGACCGGCTGGTGGAGACCGACCGGAGACTGCACTCGATCAAGCTCAACCGGGAGCAGCGGACGGCCTCGGTGCGCACCGGCCGGCAGGTCCTGGGACACCGCCGGCCCCGCGTTCGGGTCGGTCCCCGCGGCACGGCTGGCCCGGCTGGTCGCGGACGGTGCGGCGCCCGGCAACCACGCGGTCGTCGTGGGGGCCGTGCACGCGGGGCTCCGGGTGCCCGTCCGGGACCCCCGGCGGTCCGCCGCCGGCGAAGCGATCGGCGGGCTCGCGCGCCGGCTACGGCTGCTGGCCCGGGCGCTGTCGCAGACCCGCCCGGTACCCGCCGAGGAACCGCCGGCGGCCGGCGGTCCCGTCCGCCGCCCGCAGGCGGCACAGAGGACCACGGGGGAGCGGGCCAATGGCCGGAACGACCTGCTCGGCGCGGCCGTCATCGGGCAGATCACCCGGTCCATCGATCGCATCGACAGCATTCTCGAGTCGGCCCGGCGCACACTCGGCGGCGGGCTGCGACTCGCCCCCGCCGTCCACTGGAAACGGCCGCGGGGCGCGCCCGGCACGGTGGCGGCCGCGATCGTCCAGGCCGCGCGGGCCCGGTCCCCGCAGTTCCGGCACGCCGCCCGGGTCGCCGTACTGGTCACCCTGGCGATGGCGATCTCCACAGGTCTCCGGCTCGCGCACGGGCAGTGGATGGCGGTGACGGTCCTGGTCAGCCTGCGCGACACCTACGGGCAGACGATGGCGCGGGTCGGGCAGCGGATCATCGGCAGTGTGCTGGGCAGCGTGATCGCGGCGGTGGTGCTGGCCCTGGCCCCCGCCCCACCGCACGCCGTGCTGCTGATGATGGTGTTCGCCATGGTGGGATTTACGCTCCGGCCGGTGAGCTACGCGTTCTGGATGGTGTGCGCCACACCGCCGCTCATGATGCTGATGGATCTCACCTTCGTCTCTCACTGGTCCGTCGCCCTGGAGCGCATCGGACTCATCGCCGGCGGAGGGCTGATCGCGGCGGTGGGAGCCAGGGTGCTCTGCCCAGGGGAGCAGCGCAGCAGTTGCCCGCAAGGACGGCCGGACTGCTGTCGGCGGCCGCGGATCTGACCCGCGCCGCCGCGTCGGTCGTCGACGGGGATCTGCCCGGCCTGCCGGCCGACCGGCTCGCCGCCACCAGAAAGGCCATCGACGGCATCGCGGACCTGCGGACCAGGCTGGAGAACGAGCCGGGTCGCGACACCGGGCGGATCGGGCGGCTGACCGCGATCGTCCGGGCCGCCCGGCACATTCGCGACCGCCTCATCGCGGTGGCGGGCCTGCCCCCGCAGAACCTGGGGGAGGACGCCCCGGTCGCCCGCGTCCTCGACCGGCTGGCCGACGTCGTCGAGGCCGCCGCCGCTCACGATGACTCCAGCACGTCCGGCCGGCTCGACCTCACCGGCCAGTTCGCCGCCCTGGACGATCAGATCGCGCTCCTGACCGGTCCGGGTCGTCGGAGCGGCGCCCGGGAGCGAAGGCTGAGCGGGCTCGTCCCGGCCCGCCACATCCTGAGCGCCTTGGCGGACGACGTCAACGAACTGATCACTGCGCTCGCCCCGGCACCGCCGCGATGACGTTCTCCTGCCCGCCGCCCGGAAGGCACAGCACGGAGGGGTGCCGTTGGTCGTGGAGCACCGTCTGGTGGGCGACCACGTACTCCCAGGGGTGCGCGGACGCCTGCGGGGCGCCGGTGTTGCGGTTGGGGTCCTTGGCCGGAAAGTCGCTGCTGGTGACCTGGAGCCGGATCCGGTGCCCTGCCCGGAACCGCCAGGACGTCGGGTTCATCGGGATGCGGAACTCCGTGACGGCATTCGGGGTGAGCGGTTCCGGGTCGGACAGCGATCGCCGGTAGCGGGCACGCAGCGTGCCCTGGCTGACGTTCACCGCGCGCTCACCGGGACCGACATCGACAAGCCGGACGACCCAGTCGGTGTCCACGGCCGAGGACGCGGCGTAGAGGGTGACCGTGGGCACTCCTGTGCACTCCAGGCCGTCGGTGAGGGGCTCGGAAGAGTACACCAGGACGTCGTTGCGGACTTCGACCGTGGCTTGGCACGCCTGGCCCATGGGGGAGGCGGCACGATTGCAGCAGGAGTTCCCTCCGGCGCTGGGCACCGGGTTGCTCGGGTCGCAGATGAACACATCGGCCGGGGAGTCCGGTGCCGGAGAATCGGGCGACAGCCGGCCGTCACCGGACCGCGAGTTGGCCTGCCCCTGCGACGCGAGGTACAGACGCACTGTTGTTTCGCCGGGCGGCCAGGTGGGTGCCGTCTTCCACTGGTTCGCGCCCATGACGAAGTAGCTGACCCCCGGATCGTCGTCGGGTGCGTCGCCTGGCCGGGTGCCCCGCGGTGGTTTCAGCCACCGGTCGAACCACGCGGTTTGCGCGGGGTCGACGCGGTTGCGGAAGCTGGGCCCCAGCGTGGGGCCGGCGGCTTCCGGCGCCCACGGCATGTGGATCCACGGGCCCATCATCAGGCGCTGTTCGCCTGCGCCCGCTCGCCGGGCGAGTTCCCCGTAGTTGCGCACCGTGCCGGCGGCGAAGACGTCGTACCAGCCACCGATGTGCAGGCATGGCACGGTGATCCGGTCGTAGCGTTCGGGGAGTCCGATCGAGGACCAGTAGTCATCGCGTGTGTCGTGCTTGAGCCAGTCGAAGAAGTAGGGGGCCACGCCGGTCTCCCGCAGCAGGCGCAGCTGGTCCAGGGGGCGCTCGTGGAACATCCGGGGGAAGTCATTGGCCTGGGCGTGGAGCCGGGCCGCCGCCTTCCAGTCGCGGGCATGGACGGCCTCTTGCATGGCGAGCATCTGCACGGTCCACGACAGGACGAACGCGAGGTTCAGCACGCCGCCCTCATACATCCAGCCGTCGAAATAGTCACCGGCTGTGAACGCGGGTACGCAGCACTTGAGGGACGGAGGGTTCTCCGCGGCGGCGAGTAGCTGGGTGGCTCCGGCGTAGGAGAACCCGTACATCCCCACGGAGCCGTTGCTCTCCGGCAGCGTGGCCGCCCACTCGACGGTGTCGTACCCGTCGTGGGCCTCCTGGCGGAGCGGGTCGAAACGTCCGTCGGAGGCGTACCGGCCACGGCAGTCCTGGATGACGACGACATAGCCCTGGCCTGCGTACCAGGAGGGGTGCTGGTAGACGAACGACTGCGCGACGTCCTTGTTGTAGGGCACCCGCATCAGCAGCACCGGATACTCGCCGGCGTCCGCGGGGCGGTACACGTCGGATCGCAGCACGGTGCCGTCGCGCATGGTCGCCGGGACGTTGCGGGACACCCGGACTCCCCCGGCGAGCACGCTCTCGCGAACCGCGGCCCTGCCGGCTTCCGTCGATGTGCCGTTGGCTGCACCCATGTCCATCATTGGACCCGCTGCGGTGTCGCGGTGTCGCGGCGGGCGGCCATGAGCTCGATCTCGACGCAGATGCCGAACGGCAGTTCGGCCACTCCCACGGCGCTGCGGGCGTGTGCTCCGCGCTCGCCCAGCAGCTCGTAAAGCACCGAGGAGGCGCGGTCGATGACAGTGCTCTGCCGAGTGAAGCCGGGGGCGCTGCGGACGAACGCCGTGAGCTTGATGAGCCGGTCCACCGACTCGACGCCGCCCACGGCCGCACATGCGGAGGTGAGCGCGTTCACCGCCGCGACGGCCGCGGCCTGCTGCGCCTGTTCGACGGTGACGTCCCCGCCGACATAGCCGCTGTGGAGACGCCGGCCGTGGAGCATCGGGCCGACGCCGGAGGTGTAGATGACGCCGCCGTGGATCACCGCGGGGCGGTAGCTCCCCTTGGGGCTGGGCGGGTCCGGCAACTCGATTCCCAGCAGTGCCGCTCGCTGCTGGAGCACTTCCGCGGTCAGCGGGGGTTCGGTGGACATGGTGCCTCTCGTTCGCTGGTCGGTCCGGTCGCGGCTAGAGCATCGCCACCACGTTGGCCGGTGATCCGATGCCACCGCGCAGGTTCATGGGGGCGCTGACGAGCAGGAAGTCCCAGGCGCCTCGCGCCCGGCACCGCTCGCGCAGGTCGCGCAGCTCCCACAGCTCGCCGATCGCCATTCCCAGATGGCCGATGAGGCTGGAGTGCAAGAACCCGAACGGCCGGGCCTCGGGGCTGCGGTCCGGTGGCCACACCTCGACGCCGAGCGAGTCGGCGGCCACGGCTGTCACGCCGCTGTCCCACAGGAAGCGGGCGGTGTCCTCGGTGTGGGCCAACCCGGCGGCCGTCACGTCCGGACCGGCCTGGGACACCGCGGCGCGTGCGTCGCCGTCGAGGCCGAGGTACCAGTCGAGATATCCGGTGTAGAGCAGCAGGATGTCGCCGAACCTCAGGGTGGTCTGCTGCGCCGTCAATGCGGCCTGGACGTCCTCGACCGACATCGCGATGGGCTCACCGGGGCCGTAGTCGCCATGCCGCTGCCTCATGGCGGTGTCCATGTCCACCAGCACGCCGCGCCCGGCGATTCCGCTCCGAGCCCACACGTCGATGCCGTTGACCTCGCCGGACAACTGCTGCTCAAGGGTCGTCCCGCCGAAGAACACGCCGGGATGGGCGCCGATGTGGTTCAGGGCGTCCCACTGGGAGCTCACCTGCGGGTACAGCGCGTCCACACGGTCGTCGAGGACGAGCCCTTCGCGTTTGGTCTCCACGCTGTGCTCCAGCCGCGCACGGCCGAACAGCGGCGGGTCGATGACGTCCAGGGCCGCGTTCAGGCTGACCAGTTCGCCGGTCCGCGCCGAGCGCAGTGCCTCCAGGCGGGTCTGGTCGTCGATCAGGCCGAGCGCCCCGACCCCGGCGCATTGCGGGAGGTCCCAGGCGTGCCGGCCCCCGTAGGGGGACAGCGGAAGGTCGTCGTAGCGGGGAACAGGGCGCTGAGGGGTGCTCATGGGTCGGCTCCGGTCGGTTCGTTGGTTCGATGTCGGGATGGGTTGAGCCCGTCTCAGGAGGCCGTTTCCCCGCCGTGGGCGATGTCGAGGTATCGGGCGGCCTGCTGTTCGAACTCGGCCCAGTTGTGCTCCTCCAGGTTGGTGCCCCCCAGGAGCTTGTGCCCGACCCCTACCGACACGGCTCCGCACTGGAGGAACTCGTGGGCCATGGACGCGTCGACGCCTCCGGTCACCAGGAAGGGGACGTCCGGGATCGGCTCGCGCAGCAGCCGGAAGTAGTCGACTCCGGCGGGGGCGGCGGGGAAGAGCTTGACCAGGTCGGCGCCGAGTTCGCGAGCGGTCACCGCCTCGGTGGCGGTGTAGGCGCCGGGAATGGCGAGCATGCCGTTCGCCCGGGCGGCCGAGATCACGGGTCCGCTGGTGACCGGGGAGAGCACCATCCGCGCACCCGCGTCGCGGACACCGAGAACGTCATCGACCGAGCGGACGGTTCCCGCGCCGATGAGCGCCTGGTCCCCGAAGGCGTCCGCGAGCAGGCGGATCGCGGTGAGCGCCTCCGGTGTCGTCAGGGACACCTCGAATGCGCGGTAACCGACGTTGACGAGGCGCTCGGTGGCGGTGGCGATGTCCTTGGGGGAGGGGCCGCGGAAGATCACGACCAGGCTGGGCACCGGTGAGCCGGTGGTCTCGGACTTCATCTGCTGGATCGTCTCCTTCTGGGCGTCGATTCGGTTTCCCCCGGCGGCGGGTGTCAGGTGGTGCCGGCGGCCGGCGTGGCCATGTAGTCGCGGATGGAGCGGGCGAGGTCGAACCGCGGGGTGAACCCGGCACGGCGGATCATCCGGTCGTCCACCGCCGGGACGTTCAGCCATGGTGCGGTGCCGGCCACGTGAATGGGCGTCTCGGGCGCCGCCTGCAGGACGGCCTCGCGCACCTGGCGCACCGACGCCTGATAGCCGTTGACGAGGACGATCGGGCCCAGGTCCTGCTCCGTCAGCCAGGCGACGGCTCTTCCGGCGTCGCGGACGTAGAGAAGGTCCCATGGCTCGGTGGAGTCCGGCACGGTCACCTCGCGTCCCTCGACGCCGGCGTCGACCATGTCGCCCAAGCAGGACTGAACCCCTCGGTAGCGCAGCCCCGGGCCCCAGATGAGGGTGGGGCGGACGGCGGTCGCCCGCACACCGTGGGTCGTCCGGTAGGTGCGGATCAGCTGCTCGCCGAGCACCTTCGTGGCGGCGTAGACCGAGCCGGGGGCGAGCAGGGAGTCTTCGGAGACCTTGGGCGCGGTGTAGCTGGCGGTCGGACCGTAGACGGTCGTCGAGGAAAGCCACAGCA
Organism: Actinomadura formosensis NBRC 14204; assembly: GCF_001552155.1. Classification (GTDB taxonomy): domain Bacteria; phylum Actinomycetota; class Actinomycetes; order Streptosporangiales; family Streptosporangiaceae; genus Spirillospora; species Spirillospora formosensis. Next base: position 15,386 of record NZ_BCQQ01000061.1, read on the forward strand.
CCCTGGTCCCGGGTCGCCGGGCGGCGATCTCAAGGATGTGGAGGAGGCCGTGCACGTTCACGTCAACGGCGCCCGGGGGATTCTGCTCGGCGGACTTCCCCAGCCCGAGACCGCGGTGGGAGTAGGACGCGAGGACGATGATCGTCTCGGCCCGGGCTTCGGCCACCGCCTCCTCCAGCGTGTGCCGGTCGGTCACCGACCCCTGGTGCCGGCTGTAGCGGTCCGGCTCGCCGGGCGCGGCGGCGGGCGGCGCCGAGCCGGGCCGGTCGAAGATGTGGATCGAGGCGCCGCCGGCCGCGAGCGCGGCGGCCGTGTGCCGGCCGAGGAAGCCGTTTCCGCCGACGATCAGCACGTTGCCGGGGCTCACGCCGTCCTGCCCTGCGAGCCGTCGGCCGAGCGGACATCGGCTTCCTTGTGGCGGCTCGCCAGGTTGTGGCGGATGCGCGATATGTGCGCTCTGGCGACCGCCTCGGCCGTTTCGGGCGGGCCCTGGCGGATGGCGGTGTAGATGGCCTGATGCTCCAGGAGCGCCTGCTGGTGCCAGGTGGCGTCGGCCGCCATCATCGCAAGGGCGACCATGTCCTGGACGCGTTCGAGCGAGGCCCGCAGGTGCTCGTTGCGCGCCGCCGCGCGGACCCGCGCGTGGAACTCCATGTCGAGCGTGAGGTGCCGGTCGTGGGCATCCGCGTGCAGCGCCCGGGAGTGCTCTTGCAGGAGCGCGCCCATCTCGGCGATCTCCTGCTCGGTCGCCCGCTCGCACGCCAGGCGCGCGGCCATGCCCTCAAGCGCTTCCCGGAGCTCGTACAGGCGCAGCACGCTGGACACGTCCATGGCGGCCACCACGGCACCGCGATGGACCTCCTCGGTGGCCAGCCCCGCCTGGACCAGCCGCTGGACGGCTTCGCGGACCGGGCTGCGGCTGAATCCCAGTTCCTCGGCGAGACTTGGCACACTGAGCCGGGTGCCCGCGGGCAGCTTGCGGGCCAGGATGTCGGCTCGCAGCCGTTCGTAGACGTCGTCGGCCGTTCGGGACCGCCGGGGCATGCTGTCCAGCTCGTTCGGCACCTGCCGCGCTCCTTTTTCCTGCCCGACCCCTCCCGGGGCCGCGCCAACCCTTCGGAATATTACATGCAACATCATCGCATCCCGCCACCCGGCCGCGCAGGAGTTCTGGTGCGTTCTCCCAGAAATACCTGCGTATGCTGGGTCGGCAGCCTATTTACATGCAACATGCAATCCGCTACGGTCATGCGACCTGGAACACACCTCGACGTGAGGGAGGCCCGATGTCGATCAAGTGCGGCGTCACAGGAGCCCGGAAGCTGCTCGCCATCGCCACCGTTGCCGCGCTGGCCGTAATGGGCTGCGCTGCGGAGGAGAAGAAGGGATCCGGTGCCGGCGGCAAGGACCTGACTCAGGTCCGTGTCGCGTTCAACCCCGGAACGGCGACCCGCCTGTACGCGGCGCTCGCGAGCGGGCTGTTCGAGAAGCACGGGCTGGACGTCAAGCTGGTCCAGTTCGAGAGCGGGGCCGCGACGAACGCCGCGTTCGCCTCGGGCGGTGTGGACGTCGGCTACGCCGGCATCCCGGGCATCCTGGCCAGCCGCCTGTCCAGCGACACCCGCGTCTTCATGGTCGACAACGACGGCGCGGACGCCGGGGGGCTGGTGGTCACCAAGGACTCGGGCATCTCCCGCATCGAGGACCTGAAGGGCAAGAAGATCGGCACCATGGTCGGCACGACGGCCTGGATGGGGCTGATCAGCGCGCTCAAGGCCAAGGGCATCGACCCGTCCCAGGTCAAGATCGAGAACGTCAGCCCGCCCGCGTGGATCCCGGCGTTCAACAAGGGGGACGTGGACGGCATCTGGGGCTGGGCCCCGCTGATCTACCAGATGGACGACGCCGACGGCACCATCGTCGCGACGGACTCCGCCTACATGCGCAACCCGCTGCTGTGGCAGGTGCGCGGCAAGTTCCTGAGCGAGCACCCGGAAACGGTGAAGTCCTTCGTGGCCGCCTACGACGAGGCGTCCGCGCTGGTCGAGAAGGGCGACGCGGCGTTCCTCGCCAGGATGCAGAAGATGACCGGGACCGACGAGGCCATGGTGAAGCGGACCGTCGAGGCGGTGAAGCCGGTGGGGGTGAAGGAGACGGCGACCGGTGACTCGCCGTACTCCATGACGGACCCGCAGGGGCTGGAGGCGATCATCCGCTCCTGGACGGACGTGCTGGTCGAGCACAAGATCCTCCAGAAGCGCCCCGAACTCAAGGGCCTGGTGGACCCGTCCGCGATCCAGAAGTACCTGGCCGAGTAGGTGCCGGTCCGTTCCGCGCGTCCCGTGGACAGCCGTCGCGGAGAGGTGCCATGAGGAGAAGGAGTACGGGTCCAGGTATGGAGCAGAGCATGACTCTCGCGCCGCAGAAGACCACCGACACACCGCCACGTTCCCGCCGGCCGGTTCGAGCGCTGGGCCGAGTGCCCCTGGGGCTCGTCGGGCTGCTCGGCATCCTCGCGCTGTGGGTGATCGCCGTCGACGGCGGCCTGGTCGAGGAGAAGTGGCTGCCCGGCCCAACCGATCTCGTCGCGCACACCTGGATGTTGATCACCGAAGGCTACCGGGGTACGCCGCTGGCCACGCATGTGCTGGTGAGCATCCGGCGCACCGCGATCGGGTTCTCCATGGCCGTGCTCTTCGGGATTCCGATCGGTCTGGCCATGGGCCGCTACCGGTCCGTCGGCGCTCTGCTGGGCCCGGCCTTCGCGCTGCTGCGGCCGATCCCCCCGATCGCGTTCATCCCCCTGGCCGTGCTCTACCTCGGCCTGGGGGAGTCGTCGAAGATTCTGCTGATCTTCCTGGCGCCGTTCATGTTCATCGTGCTCAACGCCGAGGCCGGCGTCCGGTCGGTGTCCTCGTCGTGGATCCGGGCCGGGCAGATGCTCGGGTTCTCCCGGCGCCAGATGTTCACGCGCGTGATCCTGCCGGGGTCCCTGCCCAGCATCATGGTGGGGGTGCGCACCGGAGCCGCCGTCTCGTGGGCTCTGGTGGTCGCCGCGGAGCTGATCTCGGCCCAAGAGGGCCTCGGCTACATGGTCGCCTCGGCGGGCAACTTCTTCGATCTGAAGACCGTCTACGCGGGGATCTTCCTGATCGGCATCATCGGTTTTCTGCTCGACATCGCCGCCCGAGAGGTCGAGAAGCGGCTCTTGCACTGGCAGGGAAGGTAGGACATGACGGCGACGCACGAGGACGCCTTGCTGCTCCGGGAGGTCGGCAAGTCCTACGGGGACTTCACCGCGGTGACGGACGTGTCGCTGGCGGTGCGGCAGTCGGAGATCGTGTGCCTGGTCGGCCCGAGCGGCTGCGGGAAGAGCACGCTGCTGAACATCATCGCGGGGTTCGAGAAGGCCACCGGCGGTGACGTGCTGATCGGCGGCCGGCCGATCACCGGCCCCGGTCCCGACCGCGCCGTGGTGTTCCAGCAGGACGCGCTGTTCCCCTGGCTGAGGGTCTTCGAGAACATCACCGCCGGGGTGAGGGCGCGCAGGGTGCAGGGGTACGAGGCGCGGGCCGAGGAACTGCTGCGCCAGGTCCGGCTTGAGGATTTCCGGCGCAGCTACCCCTACCAGCTGTCGGGCGGCATGCGGCAGCGGGCGTCGATCGCCCGCGCGCTGATGAGCGACTCCAAGGTCCTGCTGATGGACGAGCCCTTCGGTGCCCTCGACGCGCAGACCCGCGGCGAGATGCAGGGGCTCCTGCAAGAGATCTGGACCGCCTACCGGCCGACGATCGTCTTCATCACCCACGACATCGAGGAGGCGCTCGTCATCGGTGATCGCGTCGTCGTCATGGGGGCCTCGCCCGGCCGGATCCTGGAGACCCTCCAGGTCGACTTCCCCCGGCCGCGCTCGCTGGAGCTCACGACGAGGCCGGACTTCAACGAGATGAAACGCCGGATCCTGCATCTGCTGCACCCGAAGATCTACACGGCCTGAACCAGGTGGGTGCCCCGCGGCGTGCCGGGCAACGGAGAAGGGATGAGCCGGTGAGCTCACTGATCGCCGAGCGACTACGAGTGACGATCCTCTCGGCCGCGCTCGATGACGAGGTGCGGATGTCGTTCTCAAGTCTGCGTGCGCGGCGTGCCTGCATCGTCGAGGTCGAAGCCGGCGGACTGGTAGGCGTCGGAGAAAGCTGGATCAACTATCCCGACTGGGGGTACCGCGAGCGCGTCGCCACGCTGTGCGATGGCATCGCCCCGCTCCTCCTTGGTACGGACGTCTCCGATCCGGTCGCGGTCCAGCGGAGGCTGACCACGACGATGCTGGCCATCGGCCGTCAGTGGGGCGCCCCCGGGCCCATCTGGCAAGCGATCAGCGGGGTGGACCTGGCGCTGTGGGATCTTCGGGGGAAGGCCGAGGGCAAGCCCGTCGCGGCTCTGCTCGCGTCCTCCCCGGCAAGGACCTCGGTGAGCGCGTACGCCAGCGGCATCGGCCCGGACCGCGTGGACCACTGGTGCAAGATCGCCGTCGCCGGCGGGTTCCCGGCGGCGAAGGTGAAGCTGGGGTTCGGCCCGGACCAGGACCGGGCGACACTGCGGACCGCGACGGCGGTTCTCGGTGCGGACGTCGACCTGCTCGCCGATGTCAACCAGGGCTGGACGGTCGACGAGGCGTGCGAGATGGCGCCGGACCTGCTCGCCCATGAGGTGAGATGGCTTGAGGAACCCGTCGCCGGGGACCGCCTGGAGGATCTGGAGGAACTGGCGGACCGGACCGGCGTACCCCTCGCCACCGGCGAGAACGTCTACGGTCTGCCGGAGCTGCTGCGCTATGCGGACTCCCCGGCGGTCAGCACGATCCAACCGGACCTGGCCAAGTGCGGCGGGATCACCATGACATCGCGGGTCGCCGCTCGCGCGGCCGAGACCGGCACCGCACTCGCCCCGCACTGCTACGGCTCCGCGGTCGGTATCGCGGCCAGCCTCCAGCTGGCCGGAGGTTTCCCGGCCGTTGGACCGATCGAACTGGACGTCCGCGACAACCCGTTCCGCACCGATCTCGTCTCCCCGCCCCTCCGGCTGGACGGTGGCCGGCTGGAAATCCCGACCGGACCCGGGCTGGGGTTCGAGCTCGACCACGACACCATGACCCGATACCGGCTCCACCAGGAGGAACGCACCCGCCATGACCTCTGACTCGACCGCGACCGCCCTCCTGCCCCGGGTCGAGGGCGTCTGCGCCGCCGCCGTGGTGGCGGGCACACCCCGTGGCGGCCCCGACCATGAAATCCCGGACCCGGCGACCGGAGGCCGCTACGACCGGGTCGGGTGGGCATCGCGGGGCGACGTGCACGATGCCGTCCAAGCGGCGCGCGGCACCCTCCCGGCATGGGAAGGCACCCGGCCACGACGGCGTGCACAGGTGCTGCGCGCCATCGCCGCCGAGATCCGCGACCACGCCGACGCCCTTGCCGTCCTCATCATGCGGGAGACCGGCAAGCGCGCGGCGGAGGCACGGGCGGAGGCCGTCTTCTCCGCCGAGTACTTCGACTGGTTCGCCGACGCCGCGACCATGCCGACCGGGGCGCACCTGCTCAACGGCGACAAGAGATACCTCGTGGGGAGCCGGCCCGTCGGGGTGGTGGCCGCGGTGACGCCGTGGAACTTCCCGCTGTCCATCCCCGCCCGCAAGGTCGCGGCCGCGCTCGCGGCCGGCTGCCCCGTCGTGCTGAAGCCGTCCGAACTGACCCCGCTGTCCGCCCTGGCCATGCTGACCATCATCGAGCGGCACGCCCCCGCGGGCCTGGTGAACATCGTCAACGGCGATGGCGAGGAACTCACCGGCGCACTGGTCGACCACCCGGACATCGCCGCGGTCACCTTCACCGGGTCCACACGAGTCGGCACGCTGGTGGCCCAGCGGGCGATGAAGACCATGACACGCGTCACCATGGAACTGGGCGGGATGGCGTCTTTCATCATCGACGCGGACGCCGACACCGAGCTCGCCCTCGACGTCCTGCTGGTGGCCAAGTTCAGGAACAACGGCGCCTCCTGCATCGCGGCCAACAACGTCTACATCCACCGCGACCTCTACGACGAGATCGTCCCGGCGCTCGCGGACCGGATCTCCTCACTGCGGGTAGGCGCGCCCGAGGCCGGCTCCACCGACGTCGGGCCGCTCCTGCGTCCCGAGCACACCGAACGGCTGCACACCCTCGTCTCCGAGGCCGAGCAGCAGGGGTGCCGCACGTGGAAGGCCGAGATTCCGGAGCAAGGCTGGTTCTACCCGCCCACCCTGGTCGCCGCCTCTACCCGGACCTCCCTGTGGTCGGAGGAGATCTTCGGTCCCGTATGCGCGGTGCGTCCCTTCCAGGACGTCGACGAGGTCGTCAATGAGGTGAACTCCCGGGGCACCGGCTTGGCCGGCTACATCGTGTCCGCCGACACCGAACGCGGCCTCACGACCGCGGCACGCCTCAACGTGGGCATCGTGGGCATCAACAACGGAGCCCCCAACACGCCCGAAGTCCCGTTCGGAGGCGTCGGCCTCGCCGGAATCGGCCGCGAAGGCGGCATCGAAGGGATGCGCGAATTCCTGGAGCCCCAGACGATCACGCTGGCGCGGTAAGGGGGCGCCCAGAAGGCCCGGGGCAGGGACGAGTTCGCCCGGCAAACCATCTTCTTTCGGGATGTAACCGGGAAATCGCCCATCCAGTGATCTTGCCGGTCTAGGCTGGGCGGTGGCCCAGCACCGGGAAGTCTGGAGGTCCCTGATGGCCAGTGAGAGGCCCGAGTACGAGGGGACGCCGGACCCGCCCCCCTTCGACACCAGCGTCGCGCACATCGCCCGCGTCCAGGACTACTGGCTGGGCGGCAAGGACAACTACGCGCCCGACCGGGAGGCCGCGGAACAGGCGATGGCGGCGCTGCCCGACCTGGTCGCCTCGGTGCGCAACACCCGGGCGTTCCTGGCCCGCGCCGTGCGCTTCCTGGCCGCCGAGCGGGGCGTGCGGCAGTTCCTGGACATCGGCACCGGCATCCCGGCGGCCAACAACACCCACGAGGTCGCGCAGGCCGCCGCCCCCGAGAGCCGCGTGGTGTACGTCGACAACGACCCGATCGTGCTCGCGCACGCCCGCGCCCTGCTCACCGGTACCCCGGCCGGCGCCACCTCCTACATCGACGCCGACATCCGCGACACCGGCACGATCCTGAACGCCGCCCGGGAGGTCCTGGACTTCGACCGGCCGGTCGCGGTGATGCTGATCGCGATCATGCAGTACGTGCCGGACGAGTCCGACCCCTACGGGGTGGTCCGCACGCTGGTGGACGCGGTCCCCGGCGGCAGCTATGTGGCGATCTCCCATCCGGCCACCGACATCCAGGCCGCCAGGATGGCCGACATGGCCGACCGGCTGAACCAGACCATGGCCGAGAAGCTCACCCTGCGCAGCCGCGACCAGGTGGCGGCCTTCCTCGACGGCCTCGACCTGGTCGACCCCGGCCTGGTGCGGGCGCCCGAGTGGCGCCCGGACGACCCGGCCCTGGCCTCCACCCCGTCCACCATGTGGAGCGGCGTCGCCCGCAAGCCCTAGCGGGCGGCGTTGGGGGCGTTGCACACGCGGCCGGCGGTGGTGGCCGCCCGGCCCCCCGCCCGTGGCGACCTCCAACACCGAGGTCTGCGCCTTTTCATCTTGATCGCGCTGGTCACAGCGCGGTTCCGTTAGACCGGAGCCGGTACATCGCGCTCTGATCGCTCATCGCGGGCTCACGCCCGTCCGCCGCCGGCGAGCACGATGCGCTCGAGACCGGCCGGGGAACAACGCAGCCGCGCGAGGACGCCGCGCCACTCGGTCCGCCGGATGTTCACCGTGACGTACGCCGAAGTGCCGGGACCGTGGGCGATGGGGAGACCGTCGCGGTGCATCCCGTGATGACGCCGAACTTGGTCAGACGCTCGACTTGCGCGTAGGCGTTGGCGCGAGAGATGTGGACGCTCTCGGCGAGCTGCCGCATCGAGATCCGCCCGTCGAGTTCGAGCGCTACACCCGGCCGGCCGGCTCGTGGACCAGCCGCCGGCCCCGCTGCCGCCGGATGAGGTTCTGGTGCGCGCACACCAGGCGCTGGTGGTCGGACGCCGCATCAACGACCAGGCGTACGCCTCCGTCCTGGGCGAGCGGGACTGGCTGTTCCCCACCCACCGCGACACCGTGTCGATCGTGGGGCGGGGCGTCGATCCCGTCGACGCCCTCGTGCTCCTGCGCGGTGACTGGCACAGCGGATACGACCCGGCGGCCACCCGTGTCGCGCCGCAGCGACGCCGCTCGCGACGCAACGAATGTGGTCCGGCGACGCCGCGAGCCGTTCCCTCGGCATGGAGATCGTGTGCGTCGGCCGGGTGCGGCGACGGTCACCATGGTCGTCCGCCCTGACATGATCAACAGCTGGGACATCTGCCACGGCGGGTTCGTGGCGAGCCCGGCCGACTCGGCGTTCGCTCTCGCCTGCAACTCCTACGGGGAGGTGACGGTGACGGCGGGGTTCGACATCACGTTCCTGGAGCCGGCACGCCTGGGCGACACGCTCGTTGCGGACGCGTCGAAGCGGTCGCGCCGTGGCCGCAGTGGCCTGTACGACGTGACCGTCACCCGGATCTCTGGTCAGGCGCCCGTCGTCGTGTCCGCCGCCTCAGCCATGAACCTCAGTTTCGCGCAACCCCGCGCCGAAGTTGTGCTCGCTGATGCCCCCATGACTGATGGGGGCATCGACCTTCAAGATCGAAAAAGGGCTTCGGAGTGATCTCCGAAGCCCCTCTGACCTGGTCTCCCGTGTCGGGGTAAGAGGGTTCACCCTGAACCCCACCCTACGCCGCTACGTCCGGGAAAAGCGCAGGCCAGCGGACAACTAGCCCTCCCTAGCCCAGCTCACCCCTGAAACCCACTCTCGCTAGCAACATCCGAAAGCACACGCAAGGCCACTCTTAGTGACAGCTAGCGTGGGGCTGTAGCCCTTTCGACGCGGAACTCCCGGCGGACGTCCGGGAGTTCCGCTATATCCGGAATAAGTCCCGCTGCCATTAAGCAGCCTGGGGTAATGCTCATCATCACGAAAGCCATCAAAGGAGGCAACGCCCCTTAAGAGTCGTCCAACTTGCGCGCTATTACCAATGGCGATTTGAATATGCTATGCTGCACAAATAGGGGACCCATTATGAAGCTAGACTCCACATGGCAACACGACCGCAAGTACCATCAATATTGCTTTCATTGCCGCGCCGAGACCGTTGAGCGCACTTACGAAGAAGGCAGGACATACTACTACTGCACCACTTGCAGACAGCGCCACGAGCGATCCATCGTGATTGACCCGGCTATCAAGTGGTGGATTGCTGACGACGGTGAATACTGGCATGAGAGCGCCGGGGTATTCGTTCGTGACCCCACAGGCCGGTTTCTCTTTTTCGAGCGCACAATCTACCCATTTGCCCTCACAGTGCCGTCTGGACACGTTGACGCAGACGAGCAGCCAGAAGTCGCGGCTAGCCGCGAACTCAAGGAGGAAGTTGGTCTCAGTGCAAAGAACGTCAAGCACATTGCTTCTGAAGACATTAGCGGTGATTCGTGTCGACGTGGCTCGGATGCTCACCGCTGGCATGCGTACCTGGTGGCACTCGATAAGCAACTAGACGTGATAGTTGAAGAGGAGGGCGGGAGCCCAGTGTGGTTGACCCTGGATCAAGCACTTGAGAAGATCTTGACCTTTCCAGTAGCCTATATTATAAATCAATACGCAGATGAGCTTACCCGAGTTACCAATTACCGACCTTACAAGACCCGACTGTGACAACTGGCTTGGTTACAAGCCGTGCGCCGAGCAGAAGGCTCAGCAGCTAGCAAACTGCGCGGGCTGCGTCCGCTTTGAACCCGGCCCAGAGTCCATAACCGTTAACGTGCAGCCATATGATCCGGCGATTTTAGAAGATGCCAAGGATGTAGGTATCGTGGAGATGGGCGGACTCGGAAGCATTTTGAGAACCTCCGCAGTGTCGCGCGCCATCCGCCAGATTAATTCGAGGGCCGGAATTCACTGGTTCACACATTCACGCGGAGCGGACTTACTACGGTACGTGCCAGGAGTGATCCCTGTGGATGTAGAAGCAAATAGTGTCGAGCAGTACGGAGATCTTGTGTCCAAGCTCGACGTACTAGTTAACTTTGAATCGAGCGCCCAGGCAAAGCCTGTAGTTGCGCAAGCCCAGCGGGTCGCGGGCTATGCCCTGAACAAGCAAGGAAAGTTCTACGGAGTTCGTCCCCATGCTGATCGGTTTCAACGCCTACAGATTGATGATGCCTTTCGATTAGGCAACCAACAGACCATGCAGGAAGTGCTACTCGACAGTGTAGGACTTGGGCATATTGAGCCTTGGTATGACGTGGCGCTTACGGAAAGCAATAGGGTTGAAGCCGAGAACATAGTAGATGCTGCATTTGATGGCAAGCCTCCGACAGAGCTCCTGGGTGTGAACATTGGAACAAGTGTTAACGGGCGCTTTCGCCGCTGGCCCACGGAATCGTTCGTCGAACTGACCAAGACACTAGCGGCGAGTTATCCCGAGCAAGGCATCATGGTATTGAGCGGCCCAGAGGATGATGAAGTACGGACGCAATTTACCGAAAAGGTCGTAGCCCCTGCTCCGAACGTGGCAATTTTGCCAAACAGAGTTGAGATAGGAAACTTCATTGGCATACTGAGCAAGCTCAGTGTACTCGTTACATCGAACACCTTTGCACTTCATGCTGCCCGCTCACAAGACCTGCCAGTCGTGACCTTTGAGGGTCCACTGCCGCCGCAGGAGATGGAGCTTGGCACTCGCGATATTCTTCTAGGGCCGAAACTTGACTGTGGGCCATGCTACTCCAAATGCACGCAGCTCACTCCCGCCAAATGCATGTACGAGATCAAGCCCTCAGAGGTTGCAGAACAGGTTGATTCCCTAATACGCAATTAACGGCCTTGTTGCACCACTTCACGACCTACGCTATAAATAAGACGGTCAATAACGTCGCACGATAGGGGATTCAAATGAGCGAACAACAACCAGGCATGCCACCACCAGGCGAAGCCGAGCGAAAGCAAGTCACCTTCGCTGTCCGCATCGATCCAGCGTTCCGAGAACAGATCGAAGGGCTGCGAAACATCACTGGCCAATCCGTCAATGACGTTGGCGAGCAAGCCCTTCGCCTCTGGGTTGACACGACACTTGCCGACGAAGAAGTACGCAACAAGGCCATGGCGGGCATCGAGGAAGAAGAACGCAGGCTACAAGAGCGGCGGGCGGCCATTGTCAATGTACTGGGGACAACGGCAAGCACTCCAGGCGAGGAAGCATCAGAAGGTGGCGACACTAGCCGTGGCGGTCGACAGCCAAGGAATAGGAAGTAGCTACCGGACGAACACTTGTCCTAGACGAGCGCATATCTGTCTTAATATCGAGAGATCGATTCGGTAGTCTCCGCAATACGCAACTACTCTTCCTGGCTGTGTGGAGGTTCGAGCCGTTGCATTAGTGTCCGAAGATCGGCTTGCATCTTCCCGAGTTCTTTCTGAACCCCACGGAGCGCTTCAACCCCCTCATGCACACCCTTCGACCATATCGGGTGCCAGCCATACAACACACTAATGTCGATGTCCTGTCGCATGGGCTCCACATGGCCATGCGGACCGTCGGCGTATACCGTCACCGAGTAGACCATCTCAAGTGAGGACTCGAATCGATCGGGTCCGAAATCGAAGAGCAGCTCGAGCCGCCGCTTCGGGGGCAGCATCGGTATCCCATCCTTGAGGATCTTGGCCTCTGCAACTGGCAGGTTAAACTTCCGGGCGCTGCGGAGTGGTGGGTCAATGTCGAAACGAACATTGCGCGCGACGGTCGTACCGATATTTTCGATCACCAGGACCAAGAAGCCTCGGGCAATAGGCGAAGCCTCAACGTCTACGACTACATATGGTTCGCTCTGCTCCTTGCGGATTTTTTCGGCGAGTTCGAGCTGCCGTTGCCCGAGCGTCACCTGCTCCCGTGCTGCGGCCACTTGCTCGTTCGCGGCATCTGCCGAGCGCACAGCCGAGGCTGCTGAATCCGAGGCGGAATGGGCTTGCTGGCGCGAGTAGAGAGCCGCGATGATCGCGACGACCACGGCAACGGCTGCAATGATCAACGCACCAGCATCAACGCCCATTTATGGTCTCCTGATCACGCCGATCGAGTATCAACAAGCGCGCGCAGCACCGGAATTGCCGCGATCTTCTCCGCCGTCAGATCCTCCCAGATCACACCCTGCGGCCGGCGAGGGTTGGGACAGCGGATCACTTCATCCGGCGTCACAATGAGGTCGACGCTGAAATCATGCTCGGTCTCGGGGATCTCCTCGTCCACGACCTGGAGCTGGTGGACAGGTGCGACTATGGCTGTCCGTTCGGTGACGAGCCCGGCCTCAATGAGCAGGGCCACCTCCAGGTCGGAGTAGCCCGCCCCCTTGCCGATGCGCGCCCCCGACCGATTGACCGCCACGCTGCCGCAGATCACCACGTCGATCGGCCGCATGGCCTCGACGCCCACCCGCCGAGCCACCTGGGCGGCACCCTTCTTGTCGGCGGCCTGCTCGGGCGGCACGGTGAGGGTGGCGGGATCGAGGAGGTAGAACGGCTGGAGGCTGGCCATGCGGGGAACGGCCATGAATAGCAGCTTGCCGTCTTCGAGCGCCCTTACACGGATGGGGAGCTGCGCCCAGTCGGGGTTGGCCTTAACCGTTCGGGCTTGTTGCCAGATCTCCAGCTCCGCCAGGCGCTCGGCGGTCGCCTCCGCGCCGCGGAACCCCGGGATCTTGCCATACGAGCCGTCGGGAACAGCGCCTTCGCGCTCCAGGAGGCGCCACACTCGATCCCGGACGACCTGCTTGGCCTGGTCAACGCTGGTCAAAGTTCTCCTCGCCGCTAGATCGCCGCCATGAGCGCCAGCAGCCGGTCTTGGACGTCTTGCACCCATGGTTCCTGTCGCCACGGCCGCAGCTCGCGCCCGGCGGCGAAGACCACGTTAAGCCCGCCGCCGCCCCGCGTCAGCTCGACCGCGTCGATCGTGCGGTGCATGGCTGAACGCGCCTCGTCCAGCTTACGTTGCCTGATCAGCGACAGTGTGAGGTTGCCGAAGACGATGGCCTGGCTCTTCTTCTTAGCGTCCAGCGCCGTAGCGGTCGCTTGCAAGATGGGCTCGGCCCGCTGAGGCTGCCCCAGGAAGAGGTAGCACGAGCCCGCCATGCGGTTGTACTCGCTCGCGGTGTAGTACTCCGCCCCAATGTCATCGGGGTGCATCCGGTCGAACTGGGTCTCCGCGTGAGCCAGTGCGGCCTCGCATGCGCCGCCTTCCCCCGCCATGGCATGCCCCTCGGCGACATGAAGCCAGCCGAGTCCCTCCAGTGAAGGGCTCGACTGGTGCGCCACCTCGGTCGCATGCTCGGCGAGCGCCACCCCCTTCGCGGGATCGTTCTCCCCGTAGAGGGCAACGAAGCTCTTGCGCAGGACGGCGTATGACTCGGTGAAGGAATCGCGGATGTGGCGGGCCGCCGTGACAGCCTCATCGAGGTAGGCCAGGGGCGCAGTGTGGTCCCGTCGTTGGCTGACGTCCCAGACCAGTTGGCTCATGAAGATGGTCGCCTCGGCTTCGACCTCGCAGAGCGCCTTGCGTACACGGTGGTTCCGAGCGTTGCGGCGCAGCAGCTTCACCTGACCATGCACCTGGCCGGCGGATCCGATGAGCGCCACCGACGGGACTTGGTCGTACTGCTCGTCGAGCTGGCGTATCCGCTCATGCAGCTGGGCGACCGTGACCAGGTCAGCCTGTTCAGGGTGCTCGAGGATATGGGCCAAGCGTTCACTCGGCGCGGCCTCGGTGATCGTGATGTCGTCCAGGAGCGATTGCAACTCGTCCGACGTCACCTTGAGCGCCCGTGCCAACTCCGGCCGTACCCACGGCTGCGGCTCGGTCACGGCGGTTTCCCACCGCACCACGGTTGAGCGTTCGACGCCCAGGTGATCGGCGAGCTTTTCCTGGCTCAATCCCGCCGCCCTGCGGCGCTGGGCAAGCCGTACCCGTTTGGCCGCCATATGCCCTCCTGCGGGGAGTTCCAAGGGGCAGGCCAACCCTACCGGCACCGCCCCCTATATGCCCAGGTCAGCCCATGCCCTGCGCCACTTTTGCGCCACCCTTGCCTCCCTTCCGCTGTGGATTCATGCAGGTCAGCCGGGTTTTGCTAGTGAAGCGCACGGTGGGAAGCGCCCAAATAGGGGGCCGCTCCCGCCACGCCACCCGATGAGGAAGGAGCCCCATGCGCCCGGTGATGTACGGCTATATGCGCGTTGTGGGCGGTGACGCGATGCATGGCGAAATTGCCCGACTTGGACGGGAATTGGCCGCCTATGCCGAGCGGGAAGGCTTTGCGTTGGACGAAGTCTTCACCGAGAAGATGGACCGCTCGGAGCCCGCCTTTTCCTGCCTGATCGACGCTATCAAGCGCAACGACGTACGCGACATCATCGTGCCGTCGCTCTGGCACTTCGCCCGGTTGCCCGGCCTGCAAGACGCTATGCGTCAGCACATCGAGCACGAGACCGGCGCTCGTGTCTGGGTGGTGCAGGGACAACGACGATGATCCGGTGCCGCACGGAAAAGTCCTTGCTCTGGCACCTCTCGTTCAAGCGCAAGGCGATCTGAACCATCTCATCGAGCCACCGTCAGCCCCCGCACCGTAAATGGATCTCATGTCATGAACACCTGGCCCCACCAAAGCACCCTGCCCCTTGCTGCGCTGCCCAATGCCGCGTACTGGGCGCGTCGGCATACCGAGGATGTATTGGCTAAGTGGAGCCTCGAACCGTTCGTGATGAACGCCCAACTTGTGGTCACTGAATTTGTGACCAATGCCGTCAAGCACACGGGGACACTCGACGTGACCGCGCAGCAGGAATACACGTCGCGCCCTCAGAGCGTTTCCTACCGGCAGCTTGCTGGTGTGGCCACGGTGCGGCTGCGGTTGTCGTTTGGCGGGGGCCGGTTGTTCATCGAGGTTCAGGACGAGAGCAACGAGCCGCCGGTGGAGCGTGTGCCTGACTTTGTTTCGGAGGATGGGCGGGGGCTCTATTTGGTGAGCGCCTTCTGCGAGCGGTGGAATTGGTATCCCACCTTCGCGGCGGAGATGAACGGGAACCGGCGACAGAACGGGAAGGTGGTGTGGGCGGAGATGGGCGTGTCGTGGGTTTGAAGCGCGGAAGCCGGCACGGGGATGCGATTGGAAGTCATCCGGGGCATGGCGGATGGCGCGCTTCGTGTATATCTGCTTCGTGATGAAACTTGGCTTGGTTCGAGTGGCGGTGAAGAACAGGCCATAGGTCGCGATTCGTAGTTACTTCTCATAAATCCGGCGAGGTGCTCTAGATCGAGCCCATTCCTTCCAGTGCGTCAAAGTTGGGAATATGTTGTCGAAGTGACTTCCCAGTATGCGCTCAAGATAGATGATGTGCACTGAAAGCCATGCCGGAACAGTATGCCTGTTCCAAGGCTGCAAGCCTGACGAAGCACCAGGCGGGTCGTCATCTATCAGGATGCGACCAAGCAGTGTCACTGTCTGCAAGAGACCTTGCAGAGCCTCAAACTTGTCGTACTGCTTATTGTAGGAATTGCATACCTCGATGAACCCCTCTGCAACTTCGGCAGCACGCCTCTCGCATCGGTGGCGTAGGATTCTTATCACCAGCGGGTGAACATAGACATGAGTATACGG
This sequence comes from Actinomadura formosensis NBRC 14204, assembly GCF_001552155.1. Classification (GTDB taxonomy): domain Bacteria; phylum Actinomycetota; class Actinomycetes; order Streptosporangiales; family Streptosporangiaceae; genus Spirillospora; species Spirillospora formosensis. The sequence continues at coordinate 31,222 of NZ_BCQQ01000061.1, forward strand.
ACGGTCGGATACGTCCTGGGGTAGATCCTTCTCATGTAGCTCGATGAGCATGTAGCTAAGCAGCAGATCTATGGCCTGCCTAAAGCGAAGTTCCCCGATAAAAGACCTATCCGACATCGGCACTCTATGAGTGACCTCAAGATACTTCTGGAGGAAGGAGCTGTCACGCGAATCTTCCAGATACAAGAAGGAAGCAGCTTCAAGCAGCCTGTAAGCGACTTCGTCTTGGTCTTGCACCAATGCCAGCGTGCGCTCGATGTCAGCGACAAAGCTGTCACCGCTACCAGTCCGCAAACGCCTCATGAAAGAGAGAGGGTCACCTTCAAGCTCGTCACCGAGCTTGAAGATGGACAGCTTGTGATCGCGGACTAGCTCGAAAGCTCGACTGATGCCAAGCGCATGGCCCGAAAGAAGGACCATTACTCTGGCCAAGGAGGTTCGCTTGCCCTCGTCGTCCGCAATGCTTCGGGCTACGTCCGCGAGCAAGTTCGCTATGGCGAAGGATTCATCGAAAGACATCTCCCTCACGGGGATCACTGCGTCAGTGGCGACCGAACTTTCCGCCTTGCGGCGGCAGGTTGCCACCACGACTGAGTCGGTATCCCCGGGCATGAGGCTGGAAAGCTCATCGGTGCTTTCAAAGCCATCGAGTACGACGAACTTCGGTGCGTGACTGCCGCACACGAGGGTTACAAGGTGCTCCCGCTCGTGTCCGACGATGTTGGATACCTCGACACCGCATCGCCGAAGCGCGTGTTTCAGATCTGGTGTCGATATCTGCCCGTCAACGATCCTGATGCGGGGAGCCTCCGAGCCGTCCTCATCTCTTGTAACTGCTCTGGCCAACCAGGTCTTCCCCATGCCAGGAAGACCAACGAACACGATGAGCTTCTTGCTCGCAGCGACGAGCGAATCGAAGCGGGCTCGGTAGTCGGGTCGGTCTATGTGCGGCTGGCCGTCTATATGAAATTCATAGTATTGAGACCAACTATCGCCGTCATGGACTATTGGCTTTTTATCGGAGAAAACAGTAGGATCTGCGACCTGGGTGGTCGTGTTTTCGACCGTAGCTCGCTTAGCCTCACGCTCCATTCTGAGAAGTATTGCTGCCAGCCGTTTCCTAACAGCAAGGGATGCACGCTCAAGCGTCTTGTCCTGCTCCTTTGGAGAAGGCCCCAGTTTCTTTTTGACTGACGCAAATCGACTGTTATAGGAAGGAACCTCAGCGAGAGGAATCTCGGGCCTAGCATCATAGAGCACCTGTCCTAGCTCCCGGAGCGATAGGCTGCGGTAGCCAATTAGTGAGTCTCTAGCTGGTTCATCGGGAAGGTGACTAATCGCTCGATTGAAGACGCGTATAAGCGCCAGGCCGGGATTGTCTATAAAGAGATCGGGCTCAAGCAGCCTAACGATACGCTCAATTATTTCGATCCTCAAGGGATTTCTGGCAGGATCATATACGAGGCGCAGACCGCGACGACCTATTCGAAGGATCTGATCTTCGAGGGTATCCGGCTTCCTGGTGATCTTAGCCACGACTACAGATTGCACCAGACAACCGGCCCGCCACAACCTTCGTTACGAGATCGGTATTAACTGTCTCTGTGGTGGGCGCGTTCGCGCTCTACTAGATCACGAGCCAAGAATAGAAGGCTCCGAACTGTTCTAGCGTCAATCACAGGCTGGAAGTTTTCAAAATTCTTATTGGTGGTCATATGGTGGTCTGCCGCAGACGCAACTCTCTCATCTGGATCTGCCAGCAGCTTCATTGCCAATCTTAGGCCCTTCTCGGGGTCTGTACCGATGAGGTGATCAAGTCCCATTGCGGCCGAAAGCCGGCAGTTCGGGTCGTCGCTCTCACCTAGCGCTACCTCTAGCTCAACAGCCTTGGGTTGCTCTTCTTCGTATAGCCTCGCATGCTGCTGCTCGAAGTCATCAATTTTCCTTTCACCTTCCTTCTCTCTTTCTAAATCTTGCTCCAGGGGAGCTATGCCACTGAAGTAGATAACAGCTTCCTCGGTGCCGTGCTCAGCGAGAATAAACCTATCTTCTCGTGGTGACTGTTCAATTCCTTCCATGGGTTGCGGTTCCTAATTATGGCTACGCTTAATTAAAGCAAATTACATACTTTTGAGCAAGCTGGCCGTGAGTTGGGGGTCACGGACACCTGTGGTCGCGAGTGTGTCCGTGAGGATGTCCGTCAACCCCCTTCTCACGGCCACCCCTTTCTATGGCTAAATCGAAGTAGATCGGATGACCCCCTCATATCCCACTCGAAAGGAGGTGTATTCCCCATGCCCAGATCTCTCCCCTGGACCCTCCTCACAAAGTCCCTGGCCCTCATCTGCGGGGTACTGGTCGCTGCTGTGCTGTTCCAGCTCGCGGGAAGGTTGCTCGCTCTCTGCCCGCCCGACCTGCGGGCCGCGCTAGCGGCCGGCTGGTCGGAAGTCTGGAACATCCTCGGTCCGGTCATTGGGCCAGCAGCCGGAATCGCCATCATCTGCGCGGTCGTCTGGATCGTGCTCTCGTCCACTCACCACAGGAGGTAATACGCCCTCATGCCCAAGAATAAGACCTGGCAGATGCTCACTAGGACACCACGCACCCACGAAGAACTGGCCTTCCGCACCCACATGCGTCTCGGTGCAATGGCCATTGTCGGCCTGGCTGTCGTCGTCCTCATCAAGCTGTGGTGGCTGGTGCTCATCGTGGCCGCCATCGCCTTCCTCGTCTGGCTGGTGAAGCAGGCCAAGTGAGCGACTGGGTGCGCGGCTCCGGCAGGGACCGCCGCACCTCTTCCGCTCAAATCCCAAACCAACCCCGAGCCAAAGGAGCCGCGTGTGTGTGAAGCGCAAGAACTGGACGTCCCGAGGAGCCCGGAAACGCTGGCTGGCTGAGCGGCGCAAGCAGGCCATGCAGGTCGAAGATACCCTCATGACCGAACTGCGCGAGCACCAGCGCGCCGGAAGGCCCATCCTCCTCCCGGGCGACTTCTCATCCGAATCTAATCACGGACATCAGCTGTGCCCGAAGCGGCGGCGCACGCCTCATCTGTCCGACCAACTCGACAACAAGTAGCTCGTACTGGTCGCCACCCCACGCCGGGGGTGGCGACCAGTGTTGTCAATTCTACCTAGGGAATTGACGTGAAAAAGCCTTTACAAGTTCCACGGATGTCGTCATAAGAATAAGTAGGGTGCGAGCGCACAGCGAGTGGCAGCTACCGGCGTCTTAGGCCGTAGATCACCACTCACCTCCCACCCTGCTTTGGTCAAACACCTAAGTAGTGAGAGGAGGGTTGCTGTGCCCAAAGAGAGACGTGTATTTGTCATGGCCAGGTTCCGGGAGTTCGACGAGTCCGCCTGGAAGCGCCTACTGGTCGCCTACGCCAACGCGCTGCACGCCCAGCGACGGCGTGAAGCGGAGGAAACACACAAAGAGGAACAAGCGCAGGCTAGAGCCGCGCGGCAGGAGGGCACAGTATGAGGCCCTTCTACCAAAGCGAACGCGCCACGATCTACCAGGGCGACGCTCTGCCAGTGCTGCGCGCATTGCCCGACAACAGCGTGGATGCGGTCATCGCAGATCCACCGTATTGCTCTGGCGGCGCTTCGACCGCCACGCGCACTAACAACTCAGCCCGGAGCAAGTACGTCTCCACCAACGCCAAGCACAACCTGGCAAGCTTCAGCGGCGACCAGCGGGATCAGCGCTCCTTCACCTACTGGTGCACATTGTGGCTCGGTGAGAGCCTGCGGCTCACCAACCCCGGCGGCGTTTGCCTGGTCTTCACTGACTGGCGACAACTGCCGAGCGTGTCCGACGCTTTGCAGGCGGCGGGGTGGGTGTGGCGTGGCCTGGTGGTTTGGCATAAGCCGGGGGCACGGCCGAGTCGAGGGCGGTTCACGAACGCCGCCGAATACGTGGTGTGGGGCTCACATGGCGACCTGGCTTCCCGCGAGCTGTACCTGCCGGGCTTCTACAGCGTGACCACGCCGCGCGGGAACGCCCGCACGCACATCACTCAGAAGCCGCTGACGCTGCTGCGGCACCTCGTGAACATCACTGCCCCAGGCGCGACCGTACTCGACCCGTTCCTGGGTTCGGGCACCACGGGGGAAGCCGCCATCTTGGACGGCCGGAAGTTCGTCGGCGTTGAGTTGTCGGAGCAGTTCGCCGAGCAAGCCGCCGCCCGCATCGCCGCAGCCGAACAGATCGTTTCCGGCCGGACGGAAGGGGGCTCCTCGTGATGCTGACGCTGCTTTTGTTGCTGACCGCCTTGGCAATGCTCGGCGTGGTGCTACTGGCCCGCTGGCTGGACGGACGGCAGTGGGCGGCATCGCTCACCGCCTACGAGATGGCGCTACCGCGAGGCTTGTCGGCCGAGGATGTGGCCGCGTTCTTGGGCCACGTATCGTCGAGCACGCATGCGCCGCGGTTCAACTTGATGACGCCCCCGCCCCTCGGCCTGGAGTTGCACGCAGATCGAAGCGGCATCCGGCATGTGCTGCTGGTGCCGCCCACCATGCGCGGGACGGTGCTGGCCGGACTGCGCGCGGCCATGCCCGGCGTGCGACTGGAAGAGCTACCGGAGCGGCCGGCGATCCCGGGGCGGATGGTGGTCGCGGCCGAAGGCCGACTGCGCGGGCTGGACCGCCCTATGGCCCACGAACGCGCCACCCAGGTCAGCAGCAACCTGCTGGCGGCGCTCCAGCCGCTTGCCGCTGGCACGCACCTTTGTGTGCAGTGGCTGTTTGTGGGTAGCCGCACGCCTGCACCGGTCACTTCCCAGCGGCATACCAATGCCGAGACGCTGCTGGAACTGTTGCAGGGTAATCACCTTGCGGACGGCGAGGCATTGCGGGCAGCCCGTTTGAAGCAGAAACAGCCGCTGCTGCATGCCGTGGTGCGGGTGGCGGCCACTGGTGAGCGCGCTCACGCTTTGAGCGTTTTTGGTCGCGCGTGGGGTGCTCTGAGAGGCCAGAATACGCCGGGAGCGACGTTGGTGCGGCGGGCATTGCCTTCGGCAGTGGTGGCGAAGCGGATCATGGACCGAAGGTTGCCGATTCTCGCGTGGCCGGTCCTCGTCAATTCCCAGGAGCTTGCGGGAATCTTGGGCCTGCCGCTCGGCGATGCCCATTTGCCGGGACTGCGGCAACAGTCCGCGCGGCAACTGCCCCCAGCGGACGCCATGCGTAGCACGGGGACAGTCATTGGCCTGAGCACGTACCCAGGCATGGCCGAACGCCCCCTGGCGCTCAAGACACCTGACCGTCTCCGCCATTCCTGGGTGCTCGGCCCGGTCGGTGTCGGGAAATCCACCCTGCTGGCTAACATGGCTCTGCAAGATATCCAGGCGGGACGCGGCGTAGTCGTCGTAGACCCAAAATCCGACCTCGTTGCAGACTTGCTTAATCGGATTCCAGAGCACCGCCACAACGATGTTCTGATTATTGACCCGAGTGCGACGGATTATCCGGTCGGCCTGAACTTGCTGGACATCGCCAGCGGCGAACATGCCGGTGAACTGGCCGTAGACCACTTAACGCATATCATGGCCAGCCTGTGGCGCAGCAGCTTCGGCCCAAGAAGTACGGACGTTATCCGCAATTCCTTGCTGACGCTCACGCACACCAGATCGGCAGATGGATCACGTTTCACCTTGGTCGAACTGCCGGAGCTGCTTCAGAACCCAAGCTTTCGGGGCTTCGTGACTTCCCAACCGACGGTGCCGGAAAGCGTGCGCTCTTTCTGGCTGCATTTTGCTCAGATGAGCGAAGCTGAGCGCCAAAGTGTCATCGGCCCAAGTCTGAACAAGCTCCGAAGTTTCACCACACGAACCGCCCTCCGCCTTATGTTCGGCCAAGCTAAAGGGGTTCGTCTGGATGAGGTATTCACCAAGCGCCGGATTATTTTGATCCCTCTGTCTTCCGGCGTGCTCGGAAGCGAGTCCGCCGCCCTCGTTGGGGCAGTCATCATGGCCGGCCTCTGGCAAGCAACCCAAGCCCGGTTCGCCATACCGCCAGAGAAACGCCACCCGGTCAGTATTTTTGCTGACGAATTTCAGGATGTTCTGCGCTTGCCCGTAGATCTTGCGGATATGCTGGCCAAATCCCGGGGAGCCGGTGTCGGCTTGGTCCTGGCCCACCAACACCTCGGGCAATTGAGCGAGGAAGCCAAGACCGCCGTACTGGGGACAGTCCGCACACAGATACTGTTCCAAACCGAGTATGACGACGCCCGCACCCTGGCTCCCCGCTTCGCGCCGCTCACGCCAGCCGATCTGACCGGCCTTGGCGCATACGAGATATTTGCGCGGCCTTGCGTGGGCAACGTCACGCTCGGCCCGGTGTCCGGACGCACATTGCCGCTGCCAGAGGCCACGACGGACGGCCAGGCGTTGGCGCTCGCCAGCAGGCAACGCTTCGGCCGACCACGAGCCGACGTGGAGGTGGCGCTCATGAAGCGCATCTTGCCGCGTGGCGGGCCAGGCTATGGCCTCGGTCGCGAGCAGCTGGAGGGACGGTCATGACGCATCCAGCTACTGATCTCCCTGTTGACTTCCCCCTTGATGTCGCCCCCTCGCTCACGCTCGCGCTGACCTCGGTAAACGGGGTGATAACGCCAACGACATGCCGTACTCCCTACGGAGGTTCGCCATGAGGCGCGGAGGGCCGGCTGGCGCGGGGCCGGTGCGCGTGCGTGCCGCTCATGTCGAGTGGGTTGCCGAGCGGCTCTCCGACCGGGATTGGGCGGTTATCGAGACCGTCAACCGATTGCGGATCGTCAGCGGCCTGCAACTAGATCACCTCGTCTTCCACACAATCACCACTGAGCGCAGCCGGGCTGTCGTCCGCTCGAGCGTGCTGCGGCGGCTCACGGCCTGGCGGGTGCT